>JANNGZ010000152.1:0-21000 GCA_031404155.1 Burkholderiales bacterium | reverse complement strand
CCGGGGCGCGGTGGCCCGCCGCGCATGCGCGGCCTGGCCGGCGGCTACACCCAGCTCCTGCTCGACGGGCAGCGGGTGCCGCCGGGTTTTTCGCTCGACTCGGTGCCGCCGGAACAGATCGAGCGCATCGAGATCCTGCGCGCACCCACCGCCGAAACCGGCGCGCGCGCGATCGGCGGCACGATCAACATCATCACGCGGGAGGGTTTCCGCAAGCGGCTCAACGATGTGCGCCTGGGCACGCAGTTCGAGCATGGTCACACCTCGGGCGGCATCAGCTGGACACGCAACGACGCCTTGAGCGAACGCTGGACCTACAACTTCTCGCTCTCGGCCTTCAAGCGTGAACAGGCCAACGAGTCGAGCAACCGCACCGAGAGTGTCGACCTGCCGAGCGGCGCGCCGCTGCTGGCGCAAACCGGCATCAACACCAGCCGCAACAGCAGCCAGGGCCTTCACGCCACCGGCCGGCTGCAATGGCGCGGCGAGCAGGGCGAGTCGCTGCTCCTGATGCCGATGCTGATCGCCAGCGACAGCCTGAACCGCTCGCGCAACGAGCGCGCGCAAAGTTTCGGCGCGCTGCCACTGGCCTACGCGCGCAGGCCGAGTCGCAGGCCGACTCGCGCTTCGCGCTGGCGCGGCTGAACGCGCAGGTGGCACACCGCCTGCCCGACGGCACGCGCGCCGAGTGGCGCGCCGGCGCCGGCGACACGCGCTGGCACGGCCACACGATGCGCCACGAGTTCGACGCCAGCGGCGCGCCGCTGCGCATCTACGACGACAACACCGCTACCGACGACCTCAACGCGACGCTGAACTTGAAGCTGTCGAAAACACTGGTGAACGAGCACAGCCTGGTCGCCGGCCTGGAGTTGGAGGGCAACCGGCGAACCGAGTCGCGGGTGAACTTGCTCAACGGGTTGCCGCAGCCCGGGCTCGAAGATTTCGGCGAGAACCTGCAAGCCTCGTCGCGCCGCATCGCGGTCTACGCGCAGGACGAGTGGAACGTGTCGCCGCAATGGGCGCTGCATGGCGGCCTGCGCTGGGAGGGCATCGTGACGCGGGGTGACGACGGTGTCGCGAACAACGGGGACGACAGCAACCGCAGCAAGGTGCTCACGCCCCTGTTCCACACGGTGTGGAAGTTCGACCCGAAAAGCCGCGACCAGGTCCGCCTGAGCCTGACCCGCAGCTACAAGGCGCCGACGTTGCAACAGCTGATCGCGCGGCCCACGCTCAACCGGACCTTCCCGGCGCCGGGGCCGAACCAGCCGACCTATTTCGACCGCGCCGGCAACTCCGACCTGAAGCCCGAACTCGCGCGCGGCATCGACCTCGCCGTCGAACGCTTTCTGCCCGAGGGCGGCGTGCTCAGTGCCAACCTGTTCCAGCGCAACATCAAGGATTTGATCCGCGACGTGGTCACGCTGGAAAACGTGTCCTGGGCTGCGGTGCCACGCTGGGTGCGGCGGCCGCAGAACATCGGCGACGCGGTCACCCGCGGCATCGAGCTCGAAGCCAAGTTCCGCTTGAGCGACTTTGCCGCCGCAGCGCCGAAGGTGGACCTGCGCGCCAACGCCAGCCTGTTCCGCTCCAGCGTGCAAAGCGTGCCCGGCCCGGACAACCGGCTCGCCGAACAGCCCGGCGGCACCTTGAACCTCGGCGCCGACTACAAGCTGAGCAGCCTGCCCCTGACCGTGGGCGTCAACCTCAACTGGACACCCGGCTATACCACCCGCCTGAGCGAAAGCGAAACCTTGGTGCAAAGCTCCAAGCGGGTGTTCGACGCCTACCTGCTCTGGGCCTTCAACCCGGAAGTGCAGTTGCGCCTGGGCGCCAGCAACCTGGCGCCGCGGGACAGCATCTCGAGCCGCAGCGTCGAAGAAGCCGGCGCACGCCAGAGCAGCGAAGACAGCACCCGCACCTTCGTCAACTGGCAGCTGCGGCTGGAGATGAAGCTGTAGCGTGAGCTGCTGTGCACGCGGTGGCGTGGGCGCAAATGCAGCCCACGCAAGGCCGCGAACCGGTCACGCGGTCGCCGCTGCCGGGTAGCCCTGCTCGGCCAGGGCCGCGGCAAAACGCGACGGCGCCTCGCTCGATTCGATGCGCACTTTGTGGGCCGGCAGGTCGACCTCCAGCTTGGCCTGGGGGTCGATGCGCTGCACGGCGCTGGTGATGGTGCGCACGCAGTGGCCGCAGCTCATATGGGGTAAGGTGAATTCGATCATCGCGCTTTGCTCCGCATGGACAACTTGACCCAGGTTAAACCTTGCCACAGGGACAAGGTCAAGCTCGGCATTCACAACATTCCACCTTGACCCTGACATGATGGCAAGGGTCAGACTGAAACCATGAACACCCGTACCCTGCCGCTGCCCTCGCCACTGCACTTGCCGCTGCCCCTACCGATATCGCTGCCGGTCGAGGGCATGACCTGCGCGTCCTGTGTCGGCCGCGTCGAGAGCGCGCTGCGGCGTGTGGTGGGAGTGAGCAGCGCCGAGGTCAACCTGGCGACCGAGTCGGCCACGGTGCAGCTCGCCACACCGGTGGCCTCACTCGAACTCGCCGCCGCGGTCGAGCAGGCGGGCTACGCCGTACCCCAGGAAAGCGTGGCGCTCACGCTCGAGGGCATGACCTGCGCCTCCTGTGTCGGCCGGGTCGAAGCCGCCCTGCTGCGCGTGCCCGGTGTGTTGGCGGCGAACGTGAACCTGGCCACCGAGCAGGCCGAGGTGTCGCGCGTGAAAGGCGCCGCGGCCACCCCCGAGCTGGTCGCCGCGGTGCGTGCAGCGGGCTACGGCGCGCACGAACGAAGCGCAGGGGCAGCGACATCAAAGTCGGCCGCGGCGCCAGCGGCCGTGGTGTTTTCCAATGGCTGGCGTGTGGTCCTGGCCGCGCTGCTCTCGGCGCCGCTGCTGGCGCCGATGCTGGTCAACCTGTTCGGCCCCCACCTCATGCTCAACGGCTGGCTGCAACTGGCACTCGCCACGCCGGTGCAGTTCTGGCTCGGTGCACGTTTCTACCGCGCCGGCTGGATGGCCTTGCGTGCCGGCACCGGCAACATGGACCTGCTGGTCGCGATCGGCACCTCGGCCGCATTCGGCTTGAGCCTCTTCCTGCTCTGGCGCGACGGGCCGAATTCGCACCTGTATTTCGAATCGGCGGCGGTGGTGATCACGCTGGTGCTGCTCGGCAAATGGCTCGAAGCCCGCGCCAAACGCCAGACCATCGACGCGATCCGGGCGCTGCACGCGCTGCGCCCCGACACCGCGCGGGTGCGCCGCGGCGGGGTCGATGCGGACATGGCCCTGGCCGAGGTATGTGTTGGCGACAGCGTGGTGGTGCGGCCGGGGGAACGACTCCCGGTCGACGGCGTGGTGCTCGAAGGTTCGAGCCACGCCGACGAGTCCTTGATCACCGGCGAGAGCCTGCCGGTGGCCAAACACCCGGGCAGCCGCGTCACCGGCGGCGCCATCAACGCCGAAGGTTTGCTGCTGGTGCGCACCGCTGCGGTGGGTGCGCAATCCACGCTCGAACGCATCGTGCGCCTGGTCGAGTCGGCGCAGGCCATGAAGGCGCCGATCCAGCGCCTGGTGGACCAGGTGAGCGCGGTGTTCGTGCCGGTGGTGATCGTGCTCGCGCTGCTCACGCTGCTCGGCTGGGGCTTCATCGGCGGCAGTTGGTCCGAGGGTGTGCTCAACGCGGTGGCGGTGCTGGTGATCGCCTGCCCCTGCGCGCTCGGGCTGGCCACGCCCGCCGCGATCATGGTCGGCACCGGCACCGCGGCGCGCCAGGGCATCCTGATCCGCGACGTGCAGGCGCTGGAACTCGCGCATGCGGTCACGGTGGTCGCGTTCGACAAGACCGGCACCCTCACCGAGGGCAAACCGACGCTGGCAGCGGCTGAGCTGGCGCCCGGCATCGATCGACACACGGGGCTGGCGGTCGACACGCCCGAGGCGCTGGTCGCGCTCGCCGCGCGCTTGCAGGCCGGCAGCGAACACCCGCTCGCCCGTGCGGTGCTGGCCGCCGTCTCGGCGCCGGGTCCGGCACCGCCACAAGCGGCGCAACAGGTGCGCGCGATCCCCGGGCGCGGCATCGCGGGAGTGATCGACGGGCACCAGCTGCACCTGGGCTCGCCGCTGCTGATGCACGAACTCGGCGTCGCACTCGGCTCGCTCGAAGCCCGCGCGACAAGTCTGCAAGCCGAAGGCCGCACCGTCTCCTGGCTCGCGGGTGCGGCACCCGGCGGCCCCACCCAGCTGCTCGGCCTGCTCGCCTTCGGCGACACGCTGAAACCCGGCGCCGCGGCAGCGATCGCGCAGCTGCGCGGCATGGGCCTGCACACCCTGATGATCAGTGGCGACAACGCGGGCGCAGCCCACGCGGTGGCGCGCGCCCTCGGCATCGACGAGGTGCATGCCGAGGTGCTTCCGGGCGACAAGGCCGCGCATATCAGCGCGCTGAGAGCTGCGCGCCCGGCCGCCTCGGGTTTCGTCGACTCGCTGCTGCGCTGGACCCTGCGAAGTAAGGGCCTCGGCGCGGCGACTCGCCCTGGGCGGGTGGCGATGGTTGGCGACGGCATCAACGACGCGCCGGCATTGGCGGCGGCCGATGTCGGCATCGCGATGGCCGGCCGCGATGATGCGGGTCCGGGCGGGCCGGGCATGATCCACGGCAGCGACGCCGCGATGCAGGCCGCAGGCATCACGCTGCTGCGCGGCGACCTGGCGCTGGTGGCGCAGGCGATCGAGCTCTCGCGCCGCACCACGGCCAAGATCCGGCAGAACCTGTTCTGGGCCTTCGCCTACAACGTGGTCGGCATTCCGCTGGCCGCCTTCGGCCTGCTCAACCCGGTGATCGCGGGCGCGGCGATGGCGCTGTCCAGCGTCAGCGTGGTCGGCAATGCCTTGCTGCTGCGGCGGGCGGGCCGGCTGAAAGGATTCGCATGAACATCGGCGAAGCATCGAAACAATCGGCCGTGTCGGCCAAGATGATCCGCCACTACGAGAGCCTGAAGTTGCTGCCGAAAGTGGCGCGCAGCGACGCGGGCTACCGCCAGTACGACGAGACCGGCGTGCACACGCTGCGCTTCATCCGGCGCGCCCGCGACCTTGGCTTCTCGATCAAGGAGATCGAGACCTTGCTCGGCCTGTGGCGCAACCGGCGGCGTGCCAGCGCCGACGTGAAGCGCATCGCGCTGGCCCATGCCGCCGACCTGCAGCGCCGCATCGCCGAGATGCAGGCGATGCAGCGCACGCTGCAACACCTGGCGCACGACTGCCAGGGCGATGCGCGGCCGGATTGCCCGATCCTCGACGACCTGGCCGCGGGGCCGGCGGCCTGACATGGTTTTCGCGCAGCGGCCTTCCTGTCGACCGCGCCAGGCTCAGCGCGCCGCGGTATGGAACGGCGGCTGGCGTACGGTGCGCAACTCACCCGGCAGCGAGCCGAGGTAGCCGGCGATGCTCTTGAGCTCGGCATTGCTGTACTGCTTGACCATGCCTGCCATCACCACATTGGCGCGGCCGACGTTGGGGTTGCCCTCGATCTTGTAGGCGCGCAGCGCGGCGAACAGGTAGTCGGCGTGCTGGCCGGCAATCTTCGGGCTGCCCGGGATCGGCTTGCTGAAGTTGCTGCCGTGGCAGGCGACACAGCCACCTTTGGTCAGCAGCTTCTGCACCTCGGCGCTCGGCGCCGCGGCCTGCTCGGGCGGCGCGGCGGGCGCGCGGTCACCCTTGGCAAGATGCGGCTCGTAGAACGCCGCCAAGTCCAGGATGTCCTGGTCCGACAGCGACAGTGCGATCGCGCGCATCGACGGATGTTTGCGCTCACCGGCGCGGTAAGCGGTGAGCGAGGAGGCGATGTAGCCCGCGCCCTGGCCCGAGATCATCGGCACCTTGTAGACCTCGGGGAAGCTGGCCTGGTAGCCCGGGATGCCGTGGCAGCCGATGCACATCGCCACCTTGGCAGCGCCCTTCTCGGCGTTGCCTTTCAGGTCCTGCGCCAAGGCGGGGGCGGACAAAACAATGCCGGCGAGAGCATTGGCGAAGACCAGGGAAAGCGCTTTTTTCATCGTTCGGACCGAGGGGTTGGACGGGTGCATGCGTCGCATACGCGACAGCGCGCAGGGGTGCTCAAAGCAGCGGGCGATTATAGGGGTGCCCCTATACTGGCCCGGCCCCGCCTATCCCCCCATCAAGCGCGCCGCCACGGCGCCCCGACGCGATGAAATTCCAAGGCTCCGACGCTTACGTTGCCACCCCGGACCTGATGCTCGCGGTGAACGCCGCCATCACCCTGAAACGCCCGCTGCTGGTCAAGGGCGAGCCCGGCACCGGCAAGACGATGCTCGCCGAAGAGGTGGCCGCGGCGCTGAACATGCCGCTGCTGCAGTGGCATATCAAGAGCACCACCAAGGCGCAGCAGGGCCTGTACGAATACGACGCGGTGAGCCGGCTGCGCGACAGCCAGTTGGGCGACGAGAAGGTGAAGGACATCCACAACTACATCGTCAAGGGGGTGTTGTGGCAGGCCTTCACCACCGACCACCCGGTGGCGCTGCTGATCGACGAGATCGACAAGGCCGACATCGAGTTCCCGAACGACCTGCTGCGCGAACTCGACCGCATGGAGTTCTATGTCTACGAGACGCATGAGCTGGTCAAGGCCCGCCACCGGCCGGTGGTGTTCATCACCTCGAACAACGAAAAGGAGCTTCCCGACGCCTTCCTGCGCCGCTGCTTCTTCCACTACATCAAGTTCCCCGACGCGCAGACGATGCAGCGCATCGTCGACGTGCATTTCCCCGACCTGAAAAAAGAGCTGCTCGCCGCGGCGATGAAGAACTTCTACGACGTGCGCAACCTGCCCGGCCTGAAGAAAAAGCCGAGCACCTCCGAGCTGCTCGACTGGCTCAAGCTGCTGGTAGCCGAGGACATCCCGGCCGAGGCGCTGCACAGCAAGGACGACAAGGTGGCCGTGCCGCCGCTGGTCGGCGCCTTGCTCAAGAACGAGCAGGACGTGACCCTGTTCGAGAAGCTGGTGTTCATGCAGCGGCACAACCGCTGACCCCCCGTTTCATGCCCTGGCCCGAGCCGGTCGAGTTGCGCGGCGTGCACGCGTCGCTGGTGCCCCTGGCCGCGCCGCATCAGGCCGCGCTTTGCGACGCGGCGCGCGACGGCGAGTTGTGGAAGCTCTGGTACACCGCGATCCCGTCGCCCGAAGGCATGGCCGCGGAGATTTCGCGGCGCCTGGCGCTGCAAGCCGCCGGCTCGATGCTGCCCTTCACCGTGCTCGACGCCGGCGGCACGCCGGTGGGCATGACGACCTACATGAACATCGACGCGGCGAACCAGCGCCTGGAGATCGGCAGCACGTGGTACGCGAGACGGGTGCAGCGCGGCCCGCTCAACACCGAATGCAAGCTGATGCTGCTGCGCCATGCGTTCGAGGTGCTCGGCTGCATCGCGGTGGAGTTCCGCACCCACCGCCTGAACACGCAGAGCCGGCGCGCGATCGAGCGCCTGGGCGCGCAGCTCGACGGCATCCTGCGCAGCCACCAGCGCAGCGCCAACGGCGCGCTGCGCGACACCGCGGTCTACAGCATCACCGCGGCCGAGTGGCCGACGGTGCAAGCCCATTTAGGCTGGCAGCTCGAACGGCCGCGATAGCGGCCGCCGCGCCCACAAACAGGCGGCGCGAATGAAGAGCAAGAATGAACCGCAAGAATGAACCGCAAGAAAGAGAAGCCGCGATGCCCAGGAAGCGCCCGATCACGGTGGACGACTTGTGGAAGCTCGACCGCGTCGGCGCGGTGAGCCTGGCTCCCGACGGCGCACAGGCCGTGGTCGCGGTCACGCGGTCGTCGATGGCGGAGAACAAATCCAGCGCGTCGCTGTGGCTGCTCTCCACCCTCGGCGGCGCGCCACGCGCGCTCACCCATTGCGGCGAGAAGGACGGCCAGCCACGCTGGAGCCCGCACCGCGTGGGTGGCAAGCAGGGTGGCAAGCGCGGCGGCAAGCGGGTTGACAACGGCAGTGGCCGCGAGTGGATCGGCTTCATTGCCAAGCGTGAGCAAGAAGGCACGAAGGACGACGAGCCGCAGTTCTACGTCATTGCGCCCGACGGCGGCGAGGCGCGGCGCATCGGCCATGTGGCCACCGGCGTGCAGGCCTTCCGCTGGTTCCCTGACGGCAAACGCATTGCGCTGGTGTCGTGGGTCTGGCCGGAACTCAAAGGCGCCGACGCGCAGGCAAAAAAGCACAAGGCCTTCAAGGAGCGCAAGGAGACCGGCTACGCCACCTCCGAAGGTTTTTACCGCCACTGGGACCACAACCTGCCGATGGGCCGCGTGGCCCACCTGCTGGTGCTCGATGTCGACAGCGGCAAGCTCACCGACCTGTTCGAGGGCAGCGACCTGGAGCTCTACCGCCGCGAGCCCGGCGCCGACTGCTTCGACATCTCGCCCGACGGCCGGCACATCGTCTTTGCGCACGACCCTTCGGCCGAGAAGCGAGCCGACGCGCGGCTGGCCTTGTCCGAGATCGACGTGGCGACTTGCCGGGTGCGCAGCCTGGTGCGCGACGCCGCCTGGAACCTCGAAGCGCCGCGCTACAGCCCCGAGGGCGATCGCATCGCCTTCACCGCCAGCCACCAGGGCGTCAAGCACACCATGCCCGACCAGCTCGCGGTGCTCGACCTGGACGACAGCCGCTGGGACGTGGTCAGCGCCGAATGGGACCACGCGGTGCACGCGCCGCTGCAATGGGAGGACGACGGCCTGGCGCTGCTCTTCACCGCCGAGCAACAGGGCCGCAGCCACCTCTGGCGCTTCGACCTTTCCGACCGCCGCGCCGAGGTGGTGGTGGCCGGCGGCAGCGTGATCGCTTTCGACAAACGCGCCGGCACCTTGCTCAGCGTGGCCGACGCCGCGCTGCACCCGGCGCGAGTGCACGCGCACCCGCCCGGCGGCGCGCCGCTGCGGGTCGAAAACTTCAACGACAGGCTGCTCGCCACACTCGACCTCGGCAGCGTCGAGGAGCATTGGATCGAAGGCGCGCAGGGCGACCGGGTGCAGATGTGGCTGCACCTGCCGCCCGGCTTCGACAAGGGTAAGAAGTACCCCTTGATGCAGCTGATCCACGGCGGCCCGCACACCGCCTTCGGCGACTCCTGGCACTACCGCTGGAACGCGGCCACTTTCTCAGCGCAGGGTTACCTGGTGGCGGCGGTGAACTACCACGGCTCGTCGGGATTCGGCTACGCCTTCCTCGACAGCATCAGCCACCGCTGGGGTGCGCTGGAGTTGCAGGACGTCGAGGCCGCGACCGACCTGCTGCTGAAAAAACCCTGGGTCGACCGCAAGCGCGTCTACGCCACCGGCGGCAGCTACGGCGGCTTCATGGTGGCCTGGATGAACGGGCATGTGCCGGCGGGCCGCTACGCCGCGTACATCTGCCATGCCGGTTGTTTCGACTGGACCGCGATGTTCGCCGACGACGCCTGGGCCTGGCATGCGCAGGAGCTCGGCGCCTGGTACTGGGACAACCTGGCGCAGGTGAATTCGCAGAGCCCGCACGCGTTTGCGGCGGCGATGACAACGCCCACGCTGGTGATCCACGGCGCGCTCGACTACCGCGTGCCCGATGCGCAGGGGCTGGCCTACTACAACACGCTCAAGGCGCGCGCTGTGGACGCGCGGCTGCTCTGGTTCCCCGACGAGAACCACTGGGTGCTCAAACCGCGCAACAGCCAGCTCTGGTACGCCGAGTTCTTCGCCTGGCTGCGCAGCCATGGCGGCGCGGGCAAGGCGCGCGCCGCGCGCTCAACACCCGCCTGAGCCCAAACGATGCGGCCGACCGGCACGATGCTCGACGACGACCGCTGGCGCCTGGCGGTGGGCGACCCGACCTTCGTCGGCTGGCTCGTCTGCCTGGTCTACGCCGCCTGCGCCTTTCTGTGCTGGCGCGCATACCGGAGTTGCGACTACGGCCGCCGCGCGCTCGCCCAATCGGTGCTGCAGGAATCGCGCTACCAGGCCCGGCTCGCGACCTGGTGGGCGCTGCTCGCGGTGCTGATGGCCTTGCTGGCGCTGAACAAACAGCTCGACCTGCAAACCCTGATGACCGAGCTGGCGCGCGACATGGCGCGCGCGCAGGGTTGGTATGAAGGGCGCCGCAGCGCGCAACGCGGCTTCATCGTGCTGCTCGGCCTGGGCTTCGTGGCCGCGGCGCTCGGCCTGGGCTGGTGGCTGCGCCATGTGGCGCGGCGCATCGTGCTGCCGGCGAGCGGGCTCGCGGTCGTGCTCAGCTTTGTGCTGCTGCGCGCGGCGACTTTCCAGCACCTGCGCGGCTTCGACGCCTTGCTCGACAACTCGGCCTGGCTGATGGAGTTGCTCGGCTGCACCCTGATCGGCATCGGCGCCTGGCGCGCCACGGTGCGCACCGACCGGGCGAGCGCATGAGCCACAGGGCCGTTCCCAAGGCGAATACCGCAGTGCGAAGCACGGAGGTTGCCTGATGAGCCCCGAAGCTCTGCGGCCGGTTCGTGCAGGCGGGTTCGTCGCGGTGCTGCTCACGTTGTTCCTGGTGCTCGCGACGGCTGGTACGGCGAGAGCGCAGTCGTCCTTCAGCCCCTTCGAGTTCGCGCTGCTCGGCGACCCGCAGATCGGCTACGGCCCGGGGGGCGAATACGCCGATGTCGGCCGCCTGGGGCAGGTGGTCGACAGCGTGAACGCACACCGCATGCCGCTGGTGCTGGTGCCCGGCGACCTGGTGCAGGACCGCAGCCTGTGGCAGCAATGGCTGTTCTCGTGGCAAGCGGGCCGGGTGCAGAACAAGCTCCTGCTCGCACCGGGCAACCACGACATCGTCGACCTGGCGTCGCTGGCCGCCTACCGCAAACGGCATGGACCCGACTACTACGAGTTTGTGTTCAACAACTGCGCCTTCGTGGTGGTGAACTCGGAGACGGCACGCGACCGCCGCATCTCGGCCACCGAACACGCGGCGCAGTGGTTGTTCATCGAGCGCAGCCTGGCGGCACAGCGCGCCGCCGGGCGCAAGCACATCGTGCTGGTGACACACCGTCCGCCGTTCGTGGACGACGAGCGCGAAGCCGAAGACGGCGCCAACTGGCCGCCTGAAACAAGAGCGCGCCTGCTCGCACTGGCGCGACAGCACGGGGTGCGCTGGATCCTCACCGGCCACCTGCACCGCACCCACACCGCGCAAACCGCCGACGGCATCCAGCTCGTGGTGGTGGCCGGCAGTTCAAGCAGCTTCGACCGCTCGCCGGTGGACTACCGGCTGTTCCGCGTCGAGCATGACGCGCTGACCCACACCCGCGTGCTGGTGGCGCCGGCGCCGGCCGAGCCCTTTTCGGTGCCCGGCCTGCGCGGCTGGACGCCGCGCCTGTTCGAGTTCAGCGTGCGCCACTGGTTGTTCACCGCGCTCTACGCGCTGGCCGCGCTGGCGGCGCTTCGCACCGCAAGGGCGCTGCGCGAGCGGCATTCGCGTGTGCTCTGGCGCGGCATCGCCTGGCTGCTGTTCGCGTTCGCGGCCAACATGCAGCTGGATTTCGACGAACTGCTGCAGGAGCTCGGCCGCATCGCCGCCCAGCTCTCGGGCCTGTACCCGATGCGCCATGTCGTCACCGCCGGCGCGCTGGCGCTGCTGCTCGGCGTGGCGGCGGTGATGCTGGTGCGGCACTACCGGCTCGAAAGCCGGCTCGAACGCGGGCGCGCAGGCCGAGGCGGCAGCGACCACCCGCTCACTCTGGCGCTGGCAGCGCTGGTGGTACCGAGTGCATGGTTCTGCTTGAGCGCGGTATCGCACCACGACCTGGGCATGTTGTTCGACGAGGCCTGGTGGGATCTGGCCGTGCTCGCCGCGCTCGCGGTGGTGGGGGTCAGTGCGCGGCGCGCGCGCAAGGCCGCGCCAGCGGGTGCAACTTTTGCACGCCAGCCCTCGGGTTAGCGCGCGTTCTGCGCGCGCAAAGGCGCTCCCAGAATCGCCGCGGCTGCAAAAATATCCGCAAGAGGGAGAGACCATGGACAACAAGCAAACCAGCGCTGGCAAGGCCGGCGTCACCGTTGAGTTCGCGCGCCGCGCGGGCATCGTCGTCACCGCCGCGCTGCTCAGCGCCTGCGGCGGCGGTGGCGGTGGTGCCGCCGACCCGGTGCCGCCGCCGGTGGCCACGGTCACCGCGCAGTCCTGCGCACCCACCAACCCCTACCGCGCCGACGCCAGCGCGGCCACCACGCTGGGCAGCCTCGGCGACGAAAAGGCCTGGGCGCGCGACCATGTCGAGCGCCAGTACCTCTGGTTCGGCGAAATGCCCTCGGTGGACGCTGCGCTGCCCGCCTACAGCAGCACCAGCGACGTCTACGGCGCGCTGGACGCCTACTTCAATGCGCTGAAGTCACCCGCGATCACCGCCACCGGCAAGCTCAAGGACGAGTTCAGCTTCAGCTACCCCACCCGCCTGTGGGACGAGTTGCTCAACTCCGGCTCCTTCGTCGGCTACGGCATCGAATGGGCCTTCGTCTCCGACCAGGTGCCGCGCAACATCCGCATCGCCTTCGTGCATGCGGGCTCCAGCGCCGAGGCCCAGGGCCTGCGGCGCGGCGATACGCTGGTCAGCGCCGACGGCGTCTCGGTCAACACCGGCACCCAAAGCGGCCTGGACGCGCTGTATGCCGCGCTCTACCCGGCCAGCGGCGGCGCCCACAGCTTCAGCTTCAGCCGCAGCGGCACCAGCATCAACCGCAGCCTGAACGCGGGCGCGGTGACCCTGACCGCGGCGTCCGCGCCGACGGTGCTGCCGATCGCCGGCCAGAACGTCGGCTACCTGCTCTTCAACGACCACCTGCTCACCGCCGAGCAGCCGCTGATCAACGCCTTCACGCAACTGCGCGACGCGGGTGTCAGCGACCTGGTGCTCGACCTGCGCTACAACAGCGGCGGCTACGTCTTCCTGGCCAGCGAGGTGGCCTACATGATTGCCGGCAGCGCCCGCACCAGCACCCCAACCAACACCAGCAAGGTCTTCGAGCGCCTGGTGTTCAACAGCAAGCGCCAGGCGGAGAACAGCGACACCCCGTTCTTCAACCAGTCCTGCCTGCCCAACAGCAACTTCGACTGCACCAATACCAGCCCGCTGCCCACGCTCAACCTCGGCCGCGTCTACATCCTGACCAGCGCGAGCACCTGTTCGGCCAGCGAGGCGATCATCAACGGCCTGCGCGGGGTGGACGTGGATGTGCGCCTGATCGGCGGCACCAGCTGCGGCAAGCCCTACGGCTTCTATGGCCAGGACAACTGCGGCGTGTCGTACTTCCCGATCGAGTTCAAGGGCGTCAACGCCAAAGGCTTCGGCGAGTACGCCGACGGCTTTGTGCCGGGCGGCAGCAGCGCCGCGGCCAACAACGTGGCCGGCTGCACCGCCGGCGACGACCTCAACCGCGCGCTCGGCGACCCGGCCGAAGGCCAGCTCGCAGCGGCGCTGTACCTGCGCGCCAACGGCACCTGCCCGCCGGTGGCCGCGGGGCGCGAGGGGCCGCTCTCGGCGAGCTTGTCATCGACGGTCCGCGTGCCCAAGGCCGCTGTGCGCTCGCAGCGCATCGGCCGGATGCCGGGGCGCTGACGATCGGTCGGCTGGCGCGGCACGCTGCCACGCCTCGCCGCGTGCAATCGATGCGGCGGCTCAAGTCGAGCGCAAAACCGTCGCGGCGATAAACCCTTCGGCGGCCACGGTGCGGTCGCGGCCGTCGGACTTGGCGCGGTAGAGCGCGCGGTCGGCACGGCGCAGCACTTCGCTCGACAGTTCGGCCGCGTCGGCGGCCAGCGCCACGCCCACGCTCACCGTCACGCGGCGGTCGATCGGCGCCGGCAACGCGGAGCGCGCCAGCGTGTCGCGCACCCGCTCGGCCAGGCGCAACGCGCCGTCGAGCTCGGTGCGCGGCATCAGGACGCAGAACTCCTCGCCGCCGATGCGCGCCACGCGGTCCACCTCGCGCACCGAGGTGCCGAGCACCGCGGCCATGGCCTGCAATGCGGCGTCGCCGGCGGCATGCCCGAAGCGGTCGTTGATCGACTTGAAGTGGTCGATGTCCAGCAGCAGCAAGGCATAACAATCGCCGTGCCGGCGCAGCCGCTCGGCTTCGTCCTCCACCAGCGGCTCCAGCGCCCGCCGGTTGAGCAGCCCGGTCAGCGGGTCACGGATCGAGAGCTCGTGCAGGCGGCGGATCATGCGGCTGCCCACCAGGTAGGCCAGCAGCAGGTTGATCACCAGGCCGACGGTCATGAACGCCACGCCGAGCAGGGCATTGAATTGGTTGGTTTCGTGCAGCGGGCGCCCGGCCAGCTCCGGGTGCAGCAGCCCCATCAACACGCGCAGGCCGTAGAGCGCACCCAGCACCGCCAGCGGCGCGGCCACCACCCATGCGGTGGCGGTGTCGCCCTCGGAGCGCAGCGCACGGTAGGTTTCGTTCGCGGTGCGCAGCAGCACCCAGCACATCACCACCGACACCCCGACCACCGCCAGGCGCGCGTAGGAAGCACGGTCGTTGTAGAAGAGCAGCAGCACCACCGCCTGCGAGGCGAGCAAGACGCCCGACTCGAGGTCGCTGCGGGCAATGCCGAGGAACACCTGCACGCCGCGGCGCATCGCCAGGAACCCGAGCAGGGCCAGCACGTTGGCCAGCACGTAGGTGAAAAAGTCGGGCCAGACCCCGCGCTGCACGAAGCCGGCAAGTGCCAACGCGGTGGCCAGCGTGGCCACCACCCAGTGCATTGCCGCCGGTTTGCTCAACTCCAGCCGCCACGCCGCCAACCACCAGCCGACGGCGAACAGGCCCTGTTGCAGGGCGATCAGGAGCAGGATGGTTTCCAAGGCCAGGGCATCATGAAGGGGAACGAACTGAACGACGCGGGCACGAACCCCGCTCGAAACGGTCGGAAACGAGTATGCCCAAAGCGCGGCTTGCGCAGCGCGCGACAATTCAGGCCCACCACCCGATTCAACCGCCTCGCCACAACTCCGGCCGGGAGCCGCCATGCTGATCGACTTCTTCTTCACCCTGCGCGCGGCCAAGCTGCCGGTGTCGGTCAAGGAATACCTGACCCTGCTCGAAGCGATCAAGGCCGAGGTGATCGGGCCGTCGGTCGACGACTTCTACTACCTTTCGCGCACCACGCTGGTCAAGGACGAAGCCAACTTCGACAAGTTCGACCGTGCCTTCGGCGCCTACTTCAAGGGCGTGGAGATGCTCACCGACTTCACCCAGGACATTCCGCTGGACTGGCTGCGCAAGACGCTGGAGCTGAACCTGAGCGCGGAAGAAAAGGCCGCGATCGAAAAGATGGGCTGGGACGAGTTGATGGAGACGCTCAAGAAACGCTTCGAAGAACAGAAAGAGCGTCACGAAGGCGGAGCCAAGATGATCGGCACCGGTGGCACCTCGCCGTTCGGCGCCTACGGCGTGAACCCGCAGGGCATTCGCATCGGCCAGGACAAGGGCCGCGGCAAGAGCGCAGTCAAGGTGTGGGACCAGCGCGCCTACAAGGACTACGACGACACCAAGGAGCTCGGCACCCGCAACATCAAGGTGGCGCTGCGCCGGCTGCGCCGCTTCGCGCGGGAAGGCTCGGACCTCGAACTCGACTTGAACGACACGATCCACTGCACCGCGGCCAACGCCGGCATGCTCGACATCAAGATGGTGCCCGAGCGCCACAACAAGGTGAAGGTGCTGCTGCTGATGGACGTGGGCGGCACGATGGACGAACACATCCACCGCGTCGAGGAAGTGTTCTCCGCCGCCAAGAGCGAGTTCAAGCACCTGGAGTTCTATTACTTCCACAACTGCGTCTACGACTTCATGTGGAAGAACAACCGGCGCCGCTTCTCGGAAAAGTTCGCCACCTGGGACCTGATCCGCAAGTACAACAAGGACTACAAACTCATCTTCGTCGGCGACGCGACAATGAGCCCCTACGAAATCCTGCAGCCCGGCGGCAGCGTCGAATACAACAACGAGGAGCCGGGTGCAGAGTGGCTGCAACGCCTGACCCACGCGTTCCCGAAATACGCCTGGATCAACCCCGAACCGCAGGGCGTGTGGCAATACCGGCAAAGCATTTCGATCGTCGGCCAGCTGATGAACCAGCGCATGTTTCCGCTGACGCTGGCCGGGCTCGAGGGAGCGATGCGGCTGCTGAGCAAATGACGGTTCACGGCCGAGCCCGCGCGGCCGGTTTGCGGCTAGGAGCGTGGGCGGCAGAAGGACGCCGGCTGCAACGCGCGAGAAACCGGCACCGCTCGGCATCACCTCCTGCGCCCAGGGGATCCACCCTGGGCTTGTCGGTGCTACCAAGCGGACTTCAGTTTTCGCGCGTTTCGCTTCGGCGCCTTCTGCCGCCCACGCTCCTAGCCGGCGTGCTCGCCTGCGCCGCGCTCGGCGGTTGTGCGCTGCTGCCCTCGGGCAGCGCGGGCAGCAACGGCAAGGCCAGCAACGGAGGGCCCGCCGCTGCGCCGAGCGTGCCCGCGGTCGAGTTGGTGGTCGAGGCGCCCGAGGCGCTGAAGCGCCTGCTGCAAACCCACCTCGACTTGGCGCGCCTGCGCGGCATGCCGGGTGACGAGCCGGTGAGCGACGTGGAGTTGCGCCGCCTGGTGGCGGCCACGCCGGTGCAGGCGCGCGAGCTGCTCGAAACCGAAGGCTATTTCGCCCCCGACATCAACGTGCAGCAGGAAGCGGCCGTGCCGCCGCGGGTGCGTGTGCTGGTGGCACCCGGGCCGCGCGCCCGCGTCGCACGATTGCAGTTCGAGTTCCAGGGCGACCTCGAACGCAGCATGGCGGCCGCGAGTGGCGCGGACGCCGCCGCGGCGCAAGAACTCGCCAACAAGGTGCTCGCGGCCTGGCCGCTGCGCGAGGGCGCGCCGTTTCGCAATGCCGACTGGACCTCGGCCAAGAGCAGCACGCTGGCCCAGCTGCGCGCGGCCGGCTACGCCACCGCCAACTGGAGCGGCACCGGCGCCCAGGTGGATGCGGGCACGCATGAAGCGCGGCTCTTCGTCATCGTCGACTCGGGCCCGCTGTTCCGTACCGGCGAGCTGGTGGTGGAAGGTGTCGAGCGCCAGGACCTGGCCACGGTGCGCCAGCTCGCCGGCTTCGGCGCCGGCACGCCGGCCACCGAAGCACTGCTGCTCGACTATGCCGAGCGGCTGCAGAAGTCGGGCCTGTTCGACCGCGTCTCGGTGACCATCGATGCCAGCCCCGAGTTGGCGGCGGCGGTGCCGATCACGGTGCGCCTGAGCGAGCAGGCCTTGCAGCAGGCCACCTTCGGCGTCGGCTTCAGCACCAACGCCGGGCCGCGGGTGTCGGTAGAGCATGCGCACCGGCGCGTGTTCGGGTTTGCCGCCACCGCGCGCAACAAGCTCGAGTGGGGCCGCTCGCGCCAGGCCTGGGAGGGCGAACTGAGCAGCCACCCGGGCGTTGGCTTCTATCGCAACCTGGTCGGCGGCAAGATCGAACGGGTGGAATCGAGCACCGACATCGTGAAGTCCTCGCGGGTCCGTCTTGGCCGCACCCAGGACACACCGCGCGTCGAGCGCCTGTACTTCATCGAACATGAAGACGCCACGGTGCGCGCCGGCACCCTGCGCACCAACGCGCAGGCGCTGTCGATCAACTACCACGGCGTCTGGCGCGACCTGGACAACGTGCTCCTGCCCACCACCGGCCAGGCACTGTCGCTGCAAACCGGGCTCGGCCAGGCGCGCTCGAGCAGCGCACCGAGCGGGCCGTTCGCGCGCTTGCAGGGGCGCTTCACCGCGTACCGGCCGCTCGGTGCGGCGTGGTACGGGCAGGCCCGCCTCGAACTCGGCCAGATGGTGGTGGCCGACAACGTGAACTTGCCCGACACCTTGCTCTTTCGCGCCGGCGGCGACGACTCGGTGCGCGGCTATGCGTTCCGCGAGCTGGGGCCCACGGTGGCCGGCGCCATCACCAGCGGCCGCGTGCTCTTCACCGGCAGCCTCGAAGTGGCGCGGCCGCTGTCGCCCAAGCTGCCGTCGTTGTGGTGGGCTGCGTTTGTCGACGCCGGCAACGCGGCCGAGCGCTGGAGCGAGCTGCGCCCCGCGCTCGGCGCCGGCCTCGGCCTGCGCTGGCGCAGCCCCGTCGGCCCGCTGCGGGTGGACCTGGCCTATGGCGAGCGGGTGCAGCGCTGGCGGCTGCACCTGAGCGTGGGCATCACGCTGTGAGCCGATGAGCGCCGCCGGGCCGCACCCAAGGTGCTCGCACCCCCTCGCGGGGACCGGCGCGAAGCGGCGTAGGGGGCACGAATGAGCGACACCCGCAGCGCGCCCGGGCCGTCGACAGCCGCGGCCACGCCGAGCGCAGCGCCGGGCCCGCCGGTGAGCGCCGCTGCGAACGCCGCTGCGAACGCGGCTGCGAACGCGACGCCCAGCGGCGCCGCGGGCCCGCCGCCGGGCGCGCCGCCAGGCCCAACATCCAACTCGCGATCGCCATCGCCATCGCCGCCGCGACGCGCGCGCCGCTGGCCGCGTGTGGTGTTGATCTCGGTGCTGCTGTTCGGTTTGCGCCTCGCCGCCATCGCGCTCGCCTTGTGGAGCCTGGCGCGCAGCGAGGCCGGCAGCGCCTGGCTGCTGCTGCGTGCACCCGGCGTGCAGGTGCTCGGGCCCCGCGGCAGCCTCTTCGGCGGGCCCTTCGAAGCGGCGCGGGTCGAAATGCAGTTCGGCGGCCAGCGGGTGCTCATCGAAGGCCTGAGCTGGCAAGACCTGCGCTGGCAGATCAGGCCGCACGAGCATGCGATGGCCTCGATCGAGTGGGTCAGCCCGCGCGCGCGGCGTGTCCAGGTGAGCACCGGTGCGCGCAGCCAGGTACCCGTCGTCGCGCCGCAGTCGCTGCGTTTGCCGGTCGAGCTGAAGGTGGCCGACCTGCAAGTCGGCGTGCTGCAAATCGACAGCTTCGCGCCGCTCACCGAGCTCACCCTGGGCCTGCACCTGGGCCGCAACGGCGGCGCCGAACACCGGGTCGAGACGCTGCTGTTTGCATGGGACCGGGTGCAGGCGCGGCTGCAAGGCAGCATCGCCACCGACGCGCCGCTGGCGCTGAACGCCAGCGCGGCGCTGGCCTCGCGCAGCACCGAGTCGCTGCCGTGGCAGGCGCAGCTGGCGGCGAGCGGGCCGCTGGCGCGCGTCGAGGCCAGCGCGCGCTTGCGCGGTGCCGGCGGTGACGAGCGTGGCCATGCTGCGACGCCGGGTACAGCGCCGACGGGTTCAGCCAAGGCGCCGGCCAACGCGTCATCCGGCGCGCCGGCGAAACCAGCTGCCAACGCGCCCGCGAAGAAATCGACGCCGAAGGCCGTGCCCGATACCGCGCAGAACGCCACGCCGAACGCCAGCACGAAGCGCGCACCACAACGCCCGGCGAACGCCGCGGCCGCAGCCGCGAAAACCGCAACGCCGAACACCGCCAGCCTCGATGCCCGCGCCACGCTCACGCCCTTCGCGGCCTGGCCGCTGGCCGCACTCTCGGCGCAGACCGCAGGCCTCGACCTCGCGGCGCTGCACAGCGACGCGCCGAACACCGCGCTCGCCGGCCAAGTGGTGGTGCGCAGCTCGGGAATCGATGCGCCGGTGGATGCCGACATCGACCTGCACAACGGCGCACCCGGCCGCTGGGACCAGCGCCGCCTGCCGATCGAGCGTGCCCGGGCCACTTTGCGCGCGGTGCCACGCGAACGTGAGCGCCTGCGTTTCGACAGCGTGGAACTTCAGCTCGGCGGCGCCGGCCGTTTGAGCGGCAGCGGCGAGTGGAACGCCGGCACGCTCACCCTGGACACGCAGTTGACCCAGCTGCGGCCCGCGCTGCTCGACGACCGCCTCGCCGCCTTCACCGCCAGCGGACCGTTGCTTCTGCGGGTGAGCGGCCTGCCGGGCACACGCAGCCCTGCATCGACATCGGCATCGGCATCAGCACCTGGGTCGGCACCTGCGTCGGCACCGAACACGACGGCCGCAGCCAGCGCCACTCACGCCGCGAACCCGATCAGCGCCGACCTGAAAACCCAGCTCAGCGGCCGCTTCGACGCCAGCGGCACGCCGCCGCTGCAACTCAACGCCGAGCTGAACCTGGAGCGCTCACCCGCCGGTGCGCTGCGGGTGCAGCTGCGCCAATTGTTGGCGCGGTCGGGGGAAGCCAGGGCGGAGCTCAGTGGCGAGGGCAGCCGCGACAAGGGCGGCGCCTGGCGGCTGCGCAGCCGCGGTGAACTGGTGCGCTTCAACCCGCTGCCCTGGTGGCGCGGCGCATCCGCCTCGGCCTGGCGGCAGGGGCCGCACCGGCTGAACGCCAGTTGGGACGCCGACGTCTCGGCCCACACGACACCTACTCACTGGACGCCGCAGAGCCTGCAAGCCGTTCTGGGCGAGCTCAAACTCGACTGGCAGGACAGCCTGCTGGCCGGCGTGCCGCTGGAA
The DNA here is from genome assembly GCA_031404155.1 of Burkholderiales bacterium. GTDB lineage: Bacteria > Pseudomonadota > Gammaproteobacteria > Burkholderiales > Burkholderiaceae_C > JANNGZ01. The sequence goes on along the minus strand of JANNGZ010000152.1, from coordinate 501 downwards.
GGCAAGCTCCTGCTGCGCAACAGCCTGCGTGAAGGCGCACGGCTGGACGCCAAACTGCTCGCCGCAGGCAACCGCCTCACGCTGGAAGCGCGCAGCACCAGCGAGCGCAGTGGCCGCGACACCGGCATGAATCTCGGCACCGGCACCGGCACCGGCACCGGCGCGAGTCCGAGTCCGAGTCCGAGTCCAAGCGCGGGTGCGGGTGCGGGTGCGGGTGCGAGTCCGAGTCCAAGCGCGGGTGCGGGTGCGGGTGCGGGTGCGGGTGCGGGTGCGAGTGCGAGTGCGAGTGCGAGTGCGAGTGCGAGTGCGAGTGCGGGTGCGGGTGAAAACGCGGCCGCGTTGATCCTGGATCTTCGATCGTCGGCAGTCGCCGTCGCTGTCGCCTTCGCCGTCGGTTGTCGCCGTCGCCGTCGCCGTCGGACGTCGAAGCGGGGCAGCAGGCAGAAGAAGAATTGGCGTGGCCTTGGCCGCTTCGCGGCCTACGGCCCCGGGAGCGAGTCC
>JANNGZ010000151.1:0-8812 GCA_031404155.1 Burkholderiales bacterium | reverse complement strand
CCGATCACCCCCGGCTCGGCGGTCAGCGTGATGAGGTCGATGACGCGCTCTTCCACCGCCACGGCCGCCACCATCTCGGGCATGCCGATGCCCAGGTTGACGACGCTGTTGGGGCGCAGTTCCAGCGCTGCGCGGCGGGCGATGACCTTGCGTGCGTTCATCGCCATCGGCGCCACCTGGGCCACCGGCACGCGCAGCTCGCCGGCAAAGGCGGCGCTGTAGGGCTCGGCAAAGGTCTGCTGGTGGTACTCGGGCTTTTCGGCCAGCACCACGCAGTCCACCAGGATGCCCGGCACCTTGACCTGGCGCGGGTTCAACGTGTGCACGTCGGCCAGCCGCTCGACCTGCGCGATGACGATGCCGCCGCTGTTGTGCGCCGCCATGGCGATGGCCAGCGACTCCAGCGTCAGCGCCTCGCGCTCCATCGTCAGGTTGCCGTCGGCGTCGGCGGTGGTGGCGCGGATGAGGGCGACGTGGATCGGGAATGCCTTGTAGAACAGGTACTCCTGGCCGTCGATGGGCATCAGGCGCACCAGATCGTCCGTGGTCCGGGTGTTGATCTTGCCGCCGCCCAGGCGCGGGTCGACGAAGGTGCCCAGCCCGACGCGGCTGAGGTGCCCCGGCTTGCCGGCGGCGATATCGCGGAACAGGTGCGAGATCACGCCCTGCGGCAGGTTCCAGGCCTCGATGCGGTTGTCCACCGCCAGCTTCTGCAGCTTGGGAACCAGCCCCCAGTGGCCGCCGATGACGCGCGCCACCAGACCTTCGTGGCCCAGGTGATTGAGGCCGCGCTCCTTGCCGTCGCCCTGCCCCGCGGCATAGACCAGCGTCAGGCCGCGTGGCGTACCGTGGGCCAGGAAGCGCTTCTCCAGCGCCACGGCCAGGTTCTCGGCAAAGCCGATGCCGACAAAACCGCCGGTGGCCACCGTATCGCCGTCGCACACCAGTTGCAGCGCCTCGGCCGCGCTGACCACCTTGCCGCGGCCACCGGCGTGCAGGCCCGCCATGCGCTCCAGGCGATGCATGATCAGGCGGCTACTTGGCGTCGAAGGTGTTGCACTGGTCGACGCTGCCGCTGTCCATGCCGCGCTTGAACCAGGTCATGCGTTGCTGGCTGCTGCCGTGCGTGAAGCTTTCGGGCACGATGCGGCCGGTGGAGGCCTTTTGCAGCGTGTCGTCGCCGATCTGCGCCGCGGCATTCAGCGCCTCCTGGATATCGCCCTGGTCAAGCCAGCCTTTGCCCTTTTGGGAGTGGTGCGCCCACACCCCGGCCAGGCAATCGGCCTGCAACTCCACGCGCACCGACAGGGCGTTCATCTGCGCTGTGCTGACCTTGCCGCGCATGCCGTCCACCTTGGCCGTAATGCCCATCATGTTCTGCACATGGTGCCCGACCTCGTGTGCCACCACGTAGGCCTGTGCAAAGTCGCCCGGCGCGCCCATGCGCCGGCTCAGCGTGTCGAAGAAATCCAGGTCGAGGTAGACCTTGCTGTCGCCCGGGCAGTAGAACGGCCCCATGGCGCTCTCGCCGGTGCCGCAGGCCGTGGGCGTGGCGCCGCGGAACAGCACCAGCTTGGGTTCGCGGTAGGCGTTGCCGCTGGCCTTGAGCACCTGGCCCCACACCACCTCGGTATCGCGCAGCACGGTGCTGACGAAGGCGGCAGCCTTGTCGTCAGCCGGTGGCCGGCCCGCGGGTGCCTGCTGCACCTGGGGTGAGTCCACCTCGCCGCCGCTGAGCAGCCCCAGCACGGTGAGCGGGTTGATGCCGAAGACCCAGCCCGCCACCAGGGCAACGGCGATGGTGCCGATACCGATGCCGCGCCCGCCGATGATGCGCCGGCCGCTGCCGCCCTGGTCCTGGCCGCGCCGGTCCTCGACGTTGCTGCTTTGGTCCTGGCCTTCCCACTTCATGCGCGCCCCCTGCCGGCCACTGCCGCCGTGGGCCCATTCTGCACCGCGGGGCCGGCGCAGGCGCGGATGCAGGCGCGGACGAGGGGCGGGCGAGGAGTCGTCGCGGCGCTGGCGCCGCCCCAGCCGCTCAGGTCCTGGGCAGCGTGACCCCGGTCTGGCCCTGGTACTTGCCGCCGCGGTCCTTGTAGGAAGTCTCGCAGACTTCGTCCGACTCGAAGAAGTTCCTGGCGGTTGAAGGCTCGCTGCTCGCCACCTACCAAAGCGTCTACACCGACGCCGACGTGGTCAAGGCCGTGCCCTGGTTCAAGGACGCGGCCAACGTCGTGGTCGCCGGCAAGAGCCGGCCGATGAGCAAGGACTACGGCCAGGTCAGCGACGTCATCCGCACCACCACCAGCGCGGTGCTGGCACGCACCAAGACGCCCGCCGAAGGTGTGAACGAGATCGAGTCGCGCCTGGCCCGGGTGATGCGATGACTCTTGGCTCCCTCCCCCATCAAGGGGGAGGGCTTCATGCGAGGAGCCCTTGAGCTCTCTTGACCGCCTGCGCGACCCGAGCGAGAAGACGCTCGGCGTCATGCTGCTCGCGCCGGCCTTCCTGCTGTTGGCATTGATCGTCATCTACCCGATCGGCAAGCTGATCTGGAACAGCTTCCACGACCTGCGCCTGTCGGGCGGCGGCGGCATCAAGTTCGTCGGCCTCGAGAACTACGCGCTGGTGTTCAAGGACGCCGACTTCTGGAACGCGACCAAGAACACGGTGCTGATCACCTTGATCACGGTGCCGGGTGCGCTGGTGGTCGGCATGGGCCTGGCGCTGCTGGCCAACCTGCCCTTCAAGCGCAAGTGGCCGGTGCGCCTGGCGCTGCTGCTGCCCTGGGCGCTGCCGCTGGCCTTCGCCGGGCTGATCTTCGCGTGGTTCTTCCACACCGAGTACGGCGTGGTCAACGATGTGGTGCGGCGGGTGGCCTCGGCGACAGGTGCCGCGAGCGAGCCGGCGATGTGGCTGCTGCGGCCGAACTGGGCCTTCGCCGCGATCTGCGCCACGATCATCTGGAAGACCAGCTCCTTCATGGCGCTGATCCTGCTCGCCGGTTTGCAGATGATCCCGAAGTCGCTCTACGAAGCGGCCGAGGTCGACGGCGCCAGCAAGTGGCAGCAGTTCTGGCAGATCACGATCCCGATGCTGATGCCCTCGATCATCGTCGCGCTGATTTTCCGCACCATCACCGCGCTGCAAACCTTCGACATCCCGTACACGATGACCAAGGGCGGCCCGGGCAATGCCACCGAGACGCTGGCGATGCTGATCCACAAGACCACGATCGACTACCTGGACGTCGGCTACGGCTCGACGCTGGCGGTGTGCATGTTCGTGCTGTCGCTGTTCGTCACGGCCTTCTACCTGAAGCGCATCGGGAGGAATGCATGAGTTTTGTCGCCGGGCCGTCCCAAGACGAAACGCGCCCCAAGGGCTCCGAAGGGGCGTGGCCCGGGGGGCCGACGCCAAAGGCGTCTTGGGGGCAAACATGAAATCCATCTGGGACGCGAAGAGCCTGCGCCTGATCGCGGCGGGCATCGTGGTCATCAACGGTTTTTTCCCTGCGGTGTGGATCCTGCTCACCTCGCTGAAGACCGAAAGTGAGCTGGTCAGCAAGCCGATCACCTACTGGCCGCACAACCCGACCTTGGCCAACTATGTGCAGGCCTTCACCGACCAGCCGCTGCTCAAATACCTGGGCAACAGCCTGGCGGTGGCGCTCTCGGCCACGGTGTTCTCGCTGCTCGTGTCGGCGCTGGCCGCCTACGCCATCGCGCGCCTGAACCTCAAGCGCCGGCAGTTGATCCTGACCTGCATCGTCGCGTCGAGCATGTTCCCGCTGGTGACGCTGCTGGTGCCGATCTTCGAGACCATGCGCACGCTGGGCTTGTTGAACAGCTACACCGCGCTGGTGCTGCCCTACATCGTGCTCAACCTGCCGGTGTGCACGCTGGTGCTGGTCAGCTTCTTCCAGAGCATCCCGAAGGACCTGGAGAACGCCGCGATGATCGACGGCTGCACCCGCATGGGCGCGCTGGTGCGCGTCGTCGTGCCGCTGGCCGCGCCGGGCGTGTTCACCGCCGGCATCCTGGCCTTCGTCAACTCCTGGGACGAGTTCCTGCTGGCCTTGTCCTTGAACAGCAACCCGAACTTCCGCACCCTGCCGGTGGGCATCACGCTCTACCAAGGCGAGTTCACCTTCCCCTGGCCGATCATCTCGGCGGCATTGATCGTTGCCATCGTGCCGATTGCGGTGCTTATCGCGATCTTCCAGGAGCGGGTGGTCGGCGGCCTGACGCAGGGCGGCCTCAAGGGTTGAAGCCACGATGAACAAAATCCGCTACGGGATCATCGGCTGCGGCAGCATGGGCCGTGAGCACATCGAGAACCTGCGGGCGATGGGCGGGGCAGTGGTGACCGCGGTGTCGGACCCGACAGCGGCGAGCCGCGAGCAGGCCTCCGCCCTGCTCGAAGGCCAGGTGACGCTGTTCGAGCGGCATGGCGACCTGCTGGCCAGCGGCCTGTGCGACGCGCTCGTGGTGGCCAGCCCGAATTTCACCCACGCCGAGGTGATGCACGACGCCCTGGCGACTGACTTGCACATCCTGTGCGAGAAACCCCTGGTGACGAAGATGGCCGACGGCGTGGCGCTGATCGAGCGCGCGAAAAACCGCCGAGGCATCGTCTGGGTGGCGCAGGAATACCGCTACATGCCGCCGGTGGCCGAGATGATCCGCATCGCGCACGGAGGCGGCGTGGGCCGGCTGCACCAGGTGGCGATCCGCGAACACCGCGAGCCCTTCTATCCGAAGGTGGGCGACTGGAACCGCTTCACCGCCAACACCGGCGGCACCCTGGTAGAGAAGTGCTGCCACTACTTCAACCTGATGGACTTCATCCTCAACGAGAAGCCCACGCGCGTGTTCGCGTCCGGCGGCCAGCGCGTCAACCATCTCGACGAGCGCTACGACGGCAAGACGCCCGACATCCTCGACAGCGCCTACGTCATCGTCGAGTACGGCAGCGGTGCGCGCGCCAGCCTCGACCTGTGCATGTTCGCCGAGAACTCGATCGACAACGAGCATGTGACGATCGTCGGCAGCGAGGGCAAGCTTGAATCGCTGCTGCCCTCGGGCGTGCTGCGTTACGGCCGCCGCGAAGACTGGGGCCGCCGCGAGGTGTGGGGCCAGCCCTCGGGCACGGCCAAGGGCGTGGCGGTGCGCCAGATCCGCGACACCCACATCAAGTACCTGGGCCAGCATTTCGGCGCCAGCTACCTCGAGCACCAGAAGTTCGCGCACGCCGTGCGCAGCGGCCTGGCGCCGGAAATTCCGCTCGAAGAAGGCCTGCGCTCGGTGGCCACCGGCATCGCCGCGCACCGCAGCATCGAGCTCGGCCGCGTCGTCGAAATGAGCGAAGTGCTGCCCGCGGGCTGGTGAGCGCGGGGTAGCCGCCGCTGGGGCTACGATGCAGGTTCACACAGCCACCCGGGAAGCTTCATGAGCCCGCACGGCCGCCCGAAGGGCGAATTCACCGCAGTACGCAGTACGGAGGTTGCCTGATGAGCGCATCGACCTTGTTGGCCACCGAGGGTGCCTACGAACTGCGCGCCGGCGCGCTGCGCCTGGCCTTGCGCGCCGACCTCGGCGGCTGTGTGGCCGGCCTGTGGCACCACCGCACGCCGGTGCTGCGCTCCACCGAGCCGGCCGAACTCGAGCGGGCGCGGCTGTCGGCCTCGTACCCGCTGGTGCCCTACTCCAACCGCCTCGGGCAGCGGCGCTTCCGCTGGCTCGGGCACGACTACACCACGCAGCCGAACTTCGACGAGGGCAACCCGCATTCGCTGCACGGCGTGGGCTGGATGCGGCCGTGGACCCTGCATTCGCACAGCGCGCTGGACGCGGTGCTGCGCTACCGCCATGCGCCCGACGCGCATTGGCCCTTTGCGTTCGAGGCCGAACAGTTCTTCACCCTCACCCCGCAGGCGTTGCGGGTGCAGATGCAGTTCACCAACCTGGCCGCCCAGGCGCAGCCCGCGGGCCTGGGCTGGCACCCGTATTTCACCCGGCGCGCGCGCAGCCGCCTGCACATCGAACTCTCCGACCGCTGGGAGAGCGACGCGACGACGCAGCTGCCGACCCGCCGCGTGCCGCAGCCGGGCATCGACGGCGATGTGGCGCACATGAACTTCGACCACTGCTTCGAGGGCTGGCGCGGGCCGGCGCGGATCCGCGACGAGAAGTTCTCGCTCCAGCTCAGCTCCTCGCTGCCCTACCTGGTGGTGTTCACCCCGCAAGATCGCGACTACTTCTGCGTCGAACCGGTGAGCCATGTGAGCAACGCGATCCACATGGCCGACCCGGCCGCGCATGGCCTGGTGAGCGTGCCGCCGGGGGAGACCTTCGAGGCCTGGATGCAGATTGACGTGAGCGCGCTCTAAGCCGCGCCGCGGTCGCGCAAGAGGTCACCGAGCCGGGAGGGCCGATGCCACAGATGAACGTGTTCGTCAGCGTTGCCGGCACCGCCAACGAGCGGCAGGAGAACTTCGTCCGTGCGGTGGAAGAACGCCTGCGCAGCGAAGGGCTGGTGCCGCACACCGTGGGCCGCAACACCTTCAGTGCCGACGCGCCGCTGAAGGCGGTGAGCCAGGTGATGGCCGACTGTGCCGGCGTGGTGGTGATTGCGCTGGAACGCAGCTACTTCCCGGCCGGTTTGTGGAAGCGCGGCGGGCCCAAGGAGTCGCCACTGGCGGAGATCAAACTCGCCACGCCGTGGAACCATATCGAAGCCGCGATGGGCTACAGCCGCGGCCTGCCTTTGCTGGTGCTGGTGGAGCGCGAAGTGCAGGACGAGGGGTTCCTCGAGAAGGGCTACGACTGGCACGTGCAGAAGATCGATGTCGATGCCCAGAGCCTCACCTCCACCGAGTTCAACGGCGTGCTCGCGAGCTGGAAGACGAAGATGACCCAGGCGCCGCCGCCCAAGGCCGCGCCGCGTGGCCCCGACCCGTCGCAGATGACGGTGGCCGAGTTGCTCGGCGCGCTCAAGCCCGCGCAGTTGTGGAGCCTGGTCGGCACGGTCGGCGCCGCGATTGCGGGGGCCTTTGCGCTCGGCGCCAAGTTGTTCGGTTGACCGCGTGCGCCGATGAGCGAGCCGGCCGCGACCGTCACCGCCCTGCCCGGAGTGCGGCCCAGCCTGCTCGGCGAGTCGCCGCTGTGGCATCCGCGGGAACAGGTGCTGTACTGGAGCGACATCCCGGGGCACCGACTGAACCGTTTCGACCCCGCGACGGGGCGCCACGACGAATGGGCGTTCGACAGCGACGTGGCCTGCCTCGCGCCCCTTCATGGAGGCGGCCTGATCGTCGCGCTGCGCCACGGGCTGATTCGCTTCGACCCGGCGACGGGCCAAAGCAGGGCGCTGGCCGACGCGCCTTTCGACACCACACGCGAGCGCTTCAACGACGGCAAGGCCGACGCGGCAGGCCGCTTCTGGGCCGGCACGATCTACGAGCCGCGCGACGCCGAAAACGCCGCGCTCTGGCGCTACAGCGGCGGCCGGCTCGACCGCGCGGCAGGCGGCATCACCACCAGCAACGGCCTGGCCTGGAGCCCGGACTCGCGCACGATGTACTGGGCCGACACCAAGGCCCACCGCATCGACAAGCTCGACTTCGACCTCGCCGCCGGCAGGCTCACGAACCGCCGCGTGTTCCATCAGTTCGCGCCCAAGTTGCCAGGGCTGCAACTCGACGAATACGGCGGCCGGCCCGACGGCGCCGCGGTCGACGCCGAGGGAGCCTATTGGGTCGCGATGTTCGAAGGCGCGCGCCTGCTGCGCTTCGCCGCCGACGGCACGCTGCTGCGCGAAATCAGGCTGCCGGTGCGCTGCCCGACGATGCCGTGTTTCGGCGGCGCCGATTTGAGAACCCTGTACATCACCACCAGCCGCGAGAACCGCCCGGCCGACGAGCTGGCACGCGAACCACTGGCCGGCTGTGTGCTGCAACTGCGGGTCGAGGTGGCGGGGCTGGCGGCGAACTTTGCTCATCTGTGACCCGCAGAGCTCGTGGCCTGTTGAATTCAAGGCCCGCGCACGCGGCTTAGCACCCTCGAGACCCCAATGAACATTACCCGCTACCCCTCGCTTCAAGACCGCGTCGTCTTCATCTCCGGCGGCAGCTCCGGCATCGGCGCGGAGCTGGTGCGCGCGTTTGCGGCGCAGGGCGCGAAGGTGGCGTTCTGCGGCACCAAGCCCGACGGCGGCCGTGCGCTCATCGACGAGATCCTGGTGGCCGGCCCCACCCAAGGCATGCCGATTCACACCCCCTGGTACGCCGCCTGCGACGTGCGCGATGTGCTCGCTTACCAGGCGCTGCTGCGTGAGGTGGCGGCGCAACTCGGGGCCATCCGCGTGCTGGTCAACAACGCCGGCCGCGACGACCGCCATGCGATGGAGGAGGTGACGCCGGCGTTCTGGGACGAGCGCCTGGCGCTGAACCTGAAGCACTACTTCTTCGCGATCCAGGCGGTGGCGCCGGGCATGGCGCAAGCCGGCGGCGGCTCCGTCATCAACATGGGCTCGGTGAGTTGGATGCGCGGGCGGCCGAACCTGGTGGGCTACACCACCGCCAAGGCCGGCATCCTCGGCCTCACCCGGACGCTGGCGCGCGAGCTGGGGCCGCGCAATATCCGCGTCAATGCGCTGGTGCCCGGCGCGATCGTCACCGAGCGCCAGACCACGCTGCACCGCGACGCCGCGGCCGACCAGCAGTTCCTCGACGCGCAGTGTTTGAAGATCCGGCTCGACGCGGGGCATGTGGCCCGGCCCACACTGTTCCTGGCCGCCGACGACTCGGACG
>JANNGZ010000150.1:0-19702 GCA_031404155.1 Burkholderiales bacterium | reverse complement strand
CAGCCCCACGAGTTCCAACAGCAACCGCTTGCGCGAGTTGGCCGAACGCTTGGGCACCCCCGGCCACATGGTCGATGCGGCGAGCGACCTGCTGCCCGAATGGTTCGAAGGCAAGGCGCGTGTGGGCCTGACCGCCGGCGCCAGCGCGCCGGACATCCTGGTGCAGCAGGTGATCGCGCGCCTGCGTGAACTCGGTGCGGTGAGCGTGCGCAAGATGGATGGGGTGCAGGAGACAACCCATTTCCCGCTGCCGCTGGGTTTGGGCGACAAATCCATGGCCGCGGTGAGGTCCTCGCGATCGTGACGCCAGCCGTGCCGCACCCGGATTCGAACGGCACCCGCGCGGTGCCGTTCTGACAAGTACACGCCCTGCCTCGAAAGCCCGACATGCTCGACATCACCCAATTGCGCCGCGACCTCGATGGCGTGGTCGCGCGCCTGAACACGCGCGAGAACCCGCAACCGTTTCTCAACGTGGCGCGCTTCACCGCGCTCGAAGCCGAGCGCAAACGAATCCAGACCGGCACCGAAGACCTGCAAGCGCGGCGCAACGCCTTGAGCAAGCAGATCGGCCAGCTCAAGGCCCAGCGCGGCGACACCGCGGCCACGATGGCCGAGGTGGGCGGCATCGGCGAGCGGCTCAAGGCCTCGGCCGCGCGCCTGGAGGAGATCCAGGCCGAATTGAACGCGATGCTGATGGGCCTGCCCAACCTGCCGCACGAGAGCGTGGCCGTGGGTGCGGACGAAAGCGCGAACACCGAGCTGCACCGCTGGGCACCTGGCGGCACCGCGCCGCGCGCCTTCGATTTCCCGGTGCGCGACCACGTCGACATCGGCGCGCCGCTCGGCCTGGATTTCGACACCGGCGCCAAGCTCTCCGGCTCGCGCTTCACCTTCCTGCGCGGCCCGGTGGCGCGGCTGCACCGCGCGCTCGCGCAGTTCATGCTCGATGTGCAAACCAGCGAGCATGGCTACACCGAGTGCTATACGCCCTACATCGTCAACCGCGAAATCCTTGAAGGCACCGGGCAGTTGCCCAAGTTCGAAGACGACTTGATTAAGTTGGCTTCGCGGCATGTCGACCCGAGCGACGTCGGCGAGGCGCACGACGACAATCGAGTGGGCTCCTCCGACCTCTCGGGCGCGCACGAGAAAACTTCGTACCTCATCCCAACTTCGGAGGTGACGTTAACGAATTCGGTGCGCGACCAAGTGCTCGCCGAAGCGGCCTTGCCGATCAAACTCACCGCGCACAGCCCCTGCTTTCGCAGCGAGGCCGGCAGTGCCGGGCGCGACACCCGCGGCATGATCCGCCAGCACCAGTTCGACAAGGTCGAGATGGTGCAGATCGTGCACCCGGACAAGAGCTACGAGGCGCTGGAGCAGATGCGCGGCCACGCCGAGGCGATCTTGCAGAAACTCGAACTGCCCTACCGCGTGGTCACCCTGAGCACCGGCGACATGGGCTTTGGCTCGACCAAGACCTACGACCTCGAGGTCTGGCTGCCGGCGCAGAACAGCTACCGCGAGATCAGCTCGGTGAGCAACTGCGAGGCCTTCCAGGCGCGGCGTATGCAGGCGCGTTTCAAGAACGCGCAGGGCAAGAACGAATGGGTGCACACACTCAACGGATCGGGCCTCGCGGTCGGCCGCTCCTTGGTGGCGGTGCTCGAGAACTTCCAGCGCGCCGACGGCTCGGTGGAGGTGCCCCAGGCACTGCACCCGTACATGGGCGGCATGACGGAGCTGCGCGCACCCATCCGCTAGAATCCGCGCCTTCGCCGCCAGACACAGACCACGTCAGCCCGGGCGGCAAAGCAGATCAGGAAAGGTGGCAGAGTGGTCGAATGCGCCGGACTCGAAATCCGGTTCAGGGGTTCTCCCCTGACGAGGGTTCGAATCCCTCCCTTTCCGCCAGCAAACGCCCGCTGAAGTACGCGCTTCATGCGGGCGTTTGGCTTTGGTGGGCGGGCGCAGGACGCGGGGTGACGCCCTGCCTTGTGCCGCGAGCAGCGATGCACAATCGCCGCCGATCATGAGCACCTGCCGCGCCTGTGCCGCCACGCTCGCCACCAGCCTGCTGCTGGCCGGCTGCGCCACCCGCTCGGTGAACGTGAAGCCGGCGCTGGCCGACGCGGCGCAGTTCAGCGCCTGGCCGTGCGACACGATGCACGACGAGCTTGACCGGGTGCAGCAGCGGGCCGCCGATGTGGCCTACGCGGTGGATGCGCGTGTGGGCAACAACGTCATCGCGCTGAGCCTGGGCGTCACGGTGTTCTGGCCGGCGCTGCTGGCAATGCGCAGCGACGGCCCCGAGGCCGATGAACTGGCGCAACTCAAAGGCCGCGACGACGCGCTGCGCGGTGCGCTGGGTAGCAAGGGCTGCTCGCCGCTGCTCGACACGCTCGCGCCCGAGCGCGCCGCGGCGCTGCCGCTGGCGCTGGGTGAACGCTTGGTCTACGAAGAGCGCGCGGGCACACGCGGCCCGTCACGCGAGCTGGGCCTGAAACTTTCGGCCTTGCGCCGCGGCCAACTCGAATTTGGGCTCGATCTCGAAGGCCGCCCGCTGGCCGCGCGCTGGCAGCAGGACCTGTCGGGCAACCTGGTGGCGGCGCCCGGCGAGGTGCCGCTCGTGTACTGGACGCGCCTGCTCAAACGTGAGCTGGCGCTGGGTGACCTGCTGGGCGGCGGGTTGCACCTCGGCGGCGATGGCGGCGGCAGCGGCCGCCTGCGCGGCCAGGTGATCGCGATCGGCGTGAAGACCGGGCTCGGCCGGCCCTTCGACGCGGCCGTGGTGGAGCTGTTCGGCGAGGTACCGCATGGCGAACTCAGCACCCGTGTCGACGGCGTGATGGTGGTGGACCGCAAGAGCGGTGTGCTGCTGCGCCTGGAACTGCGCAGCGCCAACCCGGAATTTGCGCTGCGGCGCACGCTGTTGCGCATCGAGCCGGCGTTCTGAGTGCCCCAAGGCCGGCCGAAGCCGGCCGTCCCCCGCGGGGACCAAGGAAAGTGGCAGAGCCACATTTCCTTGCGACTCGGGGGCTTGTGGCCGCGCCGCAGGCACCGAGCCCTTCACGCATCTTTACCGCCGCAGCAACGCGGCGCAAAGCTCGGGCCCGATGCTCACGCTCCATGTTCAACCCCCTGGGAGCGCTTCAACCATGAACGCCATCTCGAAGACTTCTCCTCGTCTCTTCATCGCCGGCACCGTGCTGGCGCTGGCCAGCACGTTTGCGCTCAGCGCCTTCGCCTTCGGTGGGCACGGTGGGCGCGGCGGCATGGGCGGTCAGCACATCGGCCGCATGCTCGACGCCGTGGACGCCACCCCGGAGCAACGCGCACAAATCAAGCGCATCACCGACACCGCGACCACCGAACGGCGCGCCCAGCACGATGCACGCCGCGCACTGATGGACGAAACCCTGCGCGTGTTCAGCGCGCCGGTGGTCGACGCCAACGCGGTCGAGGCGTTGCGCCAGCGCCAGTTGCAGCAACACGACCAGTCTTCGCGCCGCATGATGCAAACCATGCTGGAGGTGAGCCGCGTGCTCACGCCCGAGCAGCGCACCAAGCTGGCCGAGCGCACCAAGCAGCGCCGCGAGATGGGCGAGCGCCACCAGCGCGAGCGTGGTGCGGCCGATTCCCGCAAGTGACGGTGTGACGGTGTGTCGGCGCGAGTGTCTTGTCTGCCCAAGGGGCTGAGCTCGCGTCTATGCTTGCGGCCTGAATTCCCCTGCGCGCCTTCGCGCCGGGCAACCGGCCGCGCGGTCCTTCCAACCGAAGCTCGACGACTTGGCACCGCAGGTACCCTTTCGACGCCAGCCCGATGACCACACCCCGCCTGCTGCTGATCGACGACGACACCCGGCTGACCGACATGGTCGGGCCGTACTTGCGCCAGGCCGGCTACGAGGTCGACACCGCGCCCTCGCTCGCTGCCGGCCGCGAGCGCCTGCGCCAGCCCGTCGCTTACGACGCGCTGCTGCTCGACCTGATGCTGCCCGACGGCGACGGCCTGGACTTGACGCGCGAACTGCGCGGCGACGCGCGCACCCGCCGCCTGCCGCTGCTGATGCTCACTGCGCGCGGCGAGCCGATGGACCGCATCGTCGGCCTTGAACTCGGCGCCGACGACTACCTGCCCAAACCCTTCGAGCCGCGCGAGTTGTTGGCGCGGGTGAAGGCGCTGCTGCGCCGCGCCGCGCCCGAGCCCGCCGCCGATGAAGTGCTGCGCTTCGGCCGCCTGGAGATCGACCTCGGCGCGCGCCCGGCGCGGCTGGACGGCAATGTGTGCGACCTGACGAGCCACCAGTTCGAGCTGCTGGTGGTGCTCGCGCGCAGCCCCGGGCGCGTGCTCTCGCGCGACCAGATCATGGACACGCTCAAGGGCCACCCGCTGGAAGCCTTCGACCGCTCGATCGATGTTCACATCTCGCGCATCCGCGCCTTGATCGAAGACGACGCCAAGGTGCCGCGGCGCGTGCTCACGGTGCGCGGCGCGGGTTATGTGTTCGCCAAAGCGCAGGACTGAATCCGCGCGGCCCCGCGTGGCCGGGCCACCCCGCGGCCTTGCCCGTGTCGGGCTTGTGCGGGCGGGGCGCTGAGTGCGTTCGCTCTACTTTCGGGTCTGGCTCACCGTGGTCGGTGCGTTGGCCCTGTTCGCGCTGGCTTCGGGCTGGTTTGTGCAGCGCCATGTCGAACAGGAGCGCCTGCGCTGGGACGCCGTGGCCAGCGAACGCCTCGCGGCCTGGGGCGACCTGATCCAGCGCTCGCTGCCGCCACCCGACGCGCCGGTGGCCGAGCAGGCCGCGGCGGTGCAGGAATGGTCGCAGCGCCTGCGCATGCCGCTTGCGCTGGACAACGAACAGGGCGAGCGCATCGGTGCTGCGGGCGCTTTCGAACGGCGGGCGGAGGACGCGCGGTTCGCAGCGCGTGCGGTGGCGATCCGCCTGGACGACGGGCGAACGCTGTGGGTGATGCGGCGCGGGCCGCGTGCCGATGGCGCGGGCGCGGCGCGCGGGCCGGGTGGCGCAGGCCGCGCCGCGGCGTTTTCAGCGCTGACGCCACCGGGCTGGCCGCCAGGCACCGGCTTTGTCCTGGTGCTGGTGCTGGTGTTCCTCGCGGTGGCGCTGGGTGCGTTCCCGGTGGTGCGGCGGCTGACCCGCCGGCTCGAGGCGCTCAAGGGCGGTGTCGAGCAGTTCGGTGCCGGGCACCTCGGCCAGCGGGTGGATGCGTCCGGCCGCGACGAGGTGGCCGCGGTGGCCGCCAGCTTCAACCGCGCGGCCGAGCGGGTGCAGGCCTTGGTGCAGTCGCACCAATCGCTGCTGGCCAACGCCAGCCATGAACTCCGCTCGCCACTGGCGCGCTTGAAGATGGCGGTGGCGATGCTCGGCGAGGCACCCGAGGGCGCGCCGCGCGATCGGCTGAAGCAGGAAATCCACACCAACATCGCGGAGCTGGATGCGCTGGTCGAAGAAGTGCTGCTTGCCAGCCGGCTGGACGCGCAAACCGGCGACACGCAGACCGGCAGGCGCGAAGGCCACGAAACGGTGGACCTGCTCGCGCTCGCGGCCGAAGAAGCCGCGCGGGTCAACGCCGACGTGGCGCATGGGCCCCAGGATCCAGGCCACAACACCGACCACGACGCCGCCAGCGTCGACGGCGAAGCGGCACCGGTGCAAGGCGACGAGCGCCTGTTGCGCCGCGCGCTGCGCAACCTGCTCGAGAACGCGCGCCGCTACGGCGGCGGCGAGATCGAGGTCACCGTGTTGCGGCGCGGCGGCGCGGTGGAACTCCGGGTCTGCGACCGCGGCCCCGGCGTGCCGGAGTCGATGCGCGAGCGCATCTTCGAGCCCTTCTTCCGCTTGCCTGGGCATGCCGAGCGCGAAGGCGGCGTTGGCCTGGGCCTGAGCCTGGTGCGCCAGATCGCGCAGCGCCACGGTGCGCAGGTGCGCTGCGAGGCGCGCGAGGGTGGCGGCAGTTGTTTCGTGATCGTGTTCCCCGCTTGATCGCTGATCGCTGATCGCTGATCGCTGATCGCTTGATCGCTTGATCGCGCGATCTGCTGATGCTGATCGACGGATCGACTGAACGCGCGCGCCGCCCGGCGGCGCATGAACGAACCCCTCGGTCCGCGGGGCCCCCCGGAACCGGCGGTGCGGCCACCGCAACCACGAAGAAATCACGCCGCGGGCTGCTTCCTGGCCAGATCTGCACGGCCGACCCCCCGGCGCCCGGGAGTGACGCGGCGACGACGAGCGGGTCCAATTTCAAGCATCGCATCCCGCCTTCAGCCCGACGTGCCTACCCAACCTCGCATTCAATCCGCAGCCGCCCGCAAGCTCCAGGCGCAGCCTGTCGCCGGGGCGGCTGTTCCTGCTGCCGACGCCGTGGCCGGCGCCGCCGCTCGAACCCACGGCCTCGCGGCCCAGGGGTCCATGCCGCCGCCCGCGCTGGTGCGCGCCGAGTTGGCGCGGGTGCTGGCCTCGCCGCAGTTCGACGCGGCACTCAATTCGCAGCGCTTGTTGCGCTACCTGGTCGAGCACACGCTGGCCGGCAACACCGAGCGGCTGAAAGAAACCGTGCTCGGCCTCGAGGTCTTCCGCCGGCCGATGCGGCGCTACGACCCCTCGCGCGACAGCATCGTGCGCGTCGAGGTGCGGCGCCTGCGCCAGCGCCTGGCGCGGTTTGCCGAGGCCGACGGTGCCGAAGCGCCCCTGCGCTTCGTTCTGCCGGTGGGGCAGTACCGCCCGCTCTTCGATTGGCAGCCCGCGGCTATAGCCGCACCCAGCGCCGCGGCGGTGTTGCGCAACCCGTTCGACAGCGCGGCCGAGCTGAGCGAGCACGGAGAGTTTTTTCTTCGGCTCGGGCACGACGAGGGTTGCCGCAAGGCGCTGTTGCGCTTTGAAGAGGCCGTCCGCTTGGCCCCTGAGTTTGTTTCCGCGCATCTGGGCATTGCACGTGCCTGGACCATGCTGGCCGACAAGAACTGTGTGCCACCGTTGCCCGCGGCGCAGCTGGCGCAGGCGGCCTGCGAGCGCGCGCTGGCGATCGACGCCGACAACGCACAGGCCTTGAGCCTGCTCGGCGGCCTGCGCTACCGCTACGCAGCGGATTGGCCGGGTGCACAAAGACTTCTGCGGCGCGCCGTGGCGCTGGCGCCAAGGCTGGCCTTGCCGCAGCGCGAACTCGCGATCGGCCTGATGGCGCGCGGCCGCTTTCATGAAGCCGGCGTGGCGCTGCGCCAGGCGCGCGCGCTCGAACCACGCAGCTTCGGCTTGCGCACGCTGGAAGTGCTGCCGCATCTGTTCCAGCACGAATTGGACGCCGCCGAGCGCAAGCTGCGCGCCCTGCTCGAACTGCGGCCGCATGGGCTGGCGCTGCACCTGCTGGCCTACGTGTTGCTCCTGCGCAGCGACCTGGGCGGCGCCTTCGAGCGCTACCGCGAGCTGCAGACGCAGAACCCGCAACACCACACCGGCAACCTGGGCGTGGCCATGGCGCAGGCCCTGGGCGGCATGCGCGAGGCCGCACGCTCGACCACCGAACGCCTGCTCGCCACACGCGGGGCGCGCTACATCTCGCCCTACCAGTTGGCGCAGGTTCATCTGCGCCTGGGCGAGCCGATGCGCGCGCTTGACCTGCTCGAACAGGCGGCCGCCGAGCACGACCCCTGCTTCATCTGGCTGCCGGTGGACCCGGGATTCGACACGCTGCGTTCGCAGGTGCGCTTGCGCGACCTGCTCGGCCGCTTCAACCTGCGCACCGACGAAGCGGGCCGCGACGCTTAAGCCCGCGCCTCTTCGGCCGCCTTGCCGCGCAACACCCAGGCCAGGAAGAAGCTCAAGGCGACTGCGGCCAGCGCCAGCCCCGCGGTGGCCGCGGCCCAGAACCCCGGCGCGCCGCGCAGCAGCGGCGGCGCGAGCCCCAGGCTGTCGAAGGCGAGCAGGTAACCGCCGCCCAGGCCCACGCCCCAGATCGAGCTGGCGAAGATCACCAGCGGCACGGTGGCGATGCGGTACGCGCGCAGCACGAAGGACGCGATGCACTGCGCCGCGTCCGCGGTGTGGAACAGCGTGACCCAGGCCAGCAGCGGCAGCGTGGCCGCGAGCACCGCGGCGTCGGGTGTGTACAGGCGCACGATCGGCTCGCGCGCGAAAAACACGGCGCCACCGAGCAGCAACGCCACCGTGAGGCCGATCTGCAAACCATGCCAGCCCAGGCGCCGCGCGTCCTGCGGGTCGCCTGCGCCGACACGCTGCGCCACCAGTGTGCTGGTGGCATTGGCCAGGGCCAGCGGCACCATGAACATCAGCGAGATCAGGTTGGCCGCGATCTGGTGCCCGGCCACCGGCACGGTGCCCAGGCGGGCGATAAAAAACGCCATGAAGGTGAAGCCGGTGACTTCGATCAGGATCGCCAGGCCGATCGGCACACCCAGCCGCAGCAGCTCGGTGATTGCCGCACGCTGCGGCGGCGCCAGGCGCGAGCGCAATTCGAAGCGGGCATAAAAGGGGTCGTTGCGCAGCACCAGCACCGCCACGATCAACTGCGTCCACATCACGATCGCGGTGGCCACGCCGCAACCGGTGACACCCAGCGAGGGAATGTGCAACGCCGGCACACCCCACACCAGCGCGGCCGACAGCGGCAGCTTCAGCGCCAGCCCGATGAGTTGCAAGGCCATCACCGCCTTGGGCCGCGACACCGCGGTGTTGAAGCCGCGGTAGGCGGTGAAGAGCAGCGAGGCCGGCAGCGACACCGCAAGCGCGAGCAGGTAGCCGCGCACCTTGCCCGCCACATCCGGGCCCGACTGCGCCAGCGCGAGGAAAGGCTCGGGGAACACGAGCAGTGTGGAACCGACCAGCGACAGGGCCAGCGCGAGCCACACCGCCTGGTGCAATTGCTCGCCGGCACTCTTGAGCTTCTTGGCGCCGAAGAGCTGGCCCACCGTAGGTCCCACCGCAAGCACCACGCCCATGAAGCCGAGAAAGATCGTCACATAGGCCGCCGAGCCCACCGACAGCGCCGCCAGGTCTGCCGCGCTATAGCGGGCCACCAGCAGCGTGTCCACGGTGCTGAATGCGAGCACCGCAAGCTGACCCACCAGCACCGGCCAGGCGATCGGCGCGATGCGGCGGGCGCTGCTGGCGATGGTCGTCGGCGCCGCGCTTGCGCTACCCACGAGCGCGCTGGGTTCAGGCAAGGGCGGTCCGGTGGCTCGGCGGGCCGCCCCGATGGGCACACCGGCATTCGGCCCGGGGGCGCTGCCGCGCCGTCATGCCGGCTTGCCGCGCGAGACCGACGAGAACACGTCGGGGGGCGGGTGGTCCACGCCGGTGGCTGCGCGCGCGCGCTCGGCATAACGGTTGAAGCGCCAGGCGGTGCCCTGCATCGTGATGCGGCGCCAGACCACTCGTTTTGCCGCCGGCGACAACTCGGGCCAATGCTGCACTTCGCCTTCGCTGCGGCCGCAGCCCTTGCAGACCGCGTCGCCCTGCGCGGTGGAGCAGATCGCGATGCAGGGTGCGTCGGGGGTGGAGGCATACCAGCGCAGCCAGGCGTCGCGCGCCTTTGCGGGCATGGAGGCTTCGTCGCATTCGCTGTGGCGGTAGTACACCATCAGCGCGTAGACCTCGGCCAGCGCGAGCACCTCGGCGCAGGCGGTGATGCCGTCGGGCGAGGGCGAGCGCTCGCGCCACCAGTTGATGGCCGACTCGATGTCGGTGATGTGGATGCCGGGCATGGGGCGGCAAGGATACCGTCACGCTGCGCGGCGCGGGCCTGCCCCGTACCGATACGGTGCCTCACGCGGTGCGGATCACCGCGATATGTTCGGTGCCGCTTTCGGGCAGCCACACCTCGCCCGGCCACCCCAGAATCTGGCGCACGTTGGCGGCCTCGCGCGGCGCCGGGAAGCTGGCGTCGAACTTCTCGGTATTCGGATCGAAGCGCAGCACCGCGTTGGCGCCAAAGTCGCTGACCCAGGCCTTGTCGCGGCTGCGCTGCGCGGTGAACCACACGCCGCCGTCGGGTGCCGGCGCCAGGTCGTGGATGCCGGTGCGCGAGGGCGTTTTCAGAGGCCTGGCCTGCATCGTGGCGGCGTTGGTTTGGGCGCTCTGGTGCGCTGGCGAAGGGCAGGAGCGCCGTCAACGGAAGGTCCGCGCCTGCGAGCAGCGCGTCGCGTCGCGTCGGATCTTTCTGGGCCATTGCTCGTCGTCGCTCGATTGAACAGGGACGCTGCTTTGCACCGGCGCGGCGGCCCTGTCAAGCCACGCGGCTCAGGCCCAGACCTGAAGCAACCAGCGGTTCAGGTCCGCCACCTCTTCCATGCACACCGAGTGCGGCATCGGGTACTCGTGCCACTGGACATCGTGGCCGAGCGCCAGCAGGGCGTCGCGCGACTCGGCGGCGCGATCGAGCACGATCATCTCGTCCTGGCGGCCGTGGGCCATGAAGATCGGCACATCGGCGTTGGCGGTGTGGCGTTCGGCCGCGGTTTTGTCGGCCAACGGCAGGTAGCCCGACAGGCAGGCCAGGCCGGCGAGGCGCGCGGGGTGGCGCAGGCCGGTCATCAGCGTCATGGCGCAGCCTTGGCTGAACCCGGCAAGCACGATGCGCTGCGCCGGTACGCCGCGCTGCACTTCGCGCTCGATGAGTTGTTCGATCAAGGCCTGCGACGCGCGCAGCCCGGCTTCGTCTTCGGCGCGCGGGGCGTTGCCGCCGAGCGCAAAGATGTCGTACCAGGCCGGCATCACATAGCCGCCGTTGACCGTGACCGGCCGGCTCGGCGCCTGCGGCAGCACGCAGCGCACCGGGCCTGCGCTGCCGAAGTTCAGCGCCTGGCACACCGGCACGAAGTCGTCGCCGCTGGCGCCCAGGCCGTGCATCACGATCAGGCTGGCGCGCGGGTTGTCGCCGGATTCAAGTTCGATGGCAGAGAGTTGTTGGCTCATCAGGCAACCTCCGTGCTTCGCACTGCGGTATTCGCCTTGGGAACGGCCCGGCGGCTCATGTCGGTACGCATTCAGCCGCGCTATCTGTAGTTCAGGCCCATCGAGCTGCGAACGTCGCGCATGGTTTGTTTGGCCACGGTGCGCGCACGCTCGGTGCCCATCTCGACGATCCAGTGCACCTGCTTCGGGTTCGACAGGTAGGCCTCGGCGCGCTCGCGCCAGGGTTGCTGCTCGGCAATGATCGCGTCGATGACCGGCTGCTTGCATTCCAGGCAGCCGATGCCGGCGGTGGTGCAGCCCTTCACGACCCAATCGCGCGTGGGCACGTCGGAGTAGACCTTGTGGAACTGCCACACCGGGCAGAACTCGGGGTTGCCGGGGTCGCCTCGGCGCACGCGCGCCGGGTCGGTGGGCATGGTGCGCACCTTGCGCGTGACCTCGGCGGGCTCCTCGCGCATCGCGATCGAGTTGCCGACACTCTTGCTCATCTTGCCGCCGTCCAGGCCCGGCAGCATCGTGACCTCGGTGTGCAGCGCCTGCGGCTCGACCAGGATCGACTTGCCGCTGCCTTTGATGTGGCCGAGCAGCAATTCGCGGTCGTCGGCCGAGAAGCTCTCGAGGCCGGCCGCGGCACGCGCCACGACACCTTCGGCCTTGGCCAAGGCGTCGGCGGCGCCGCTCTCCTGGAAGGCTTTGCGCTGCTTTTCGAGGTAGCGCGCGTCGTCCTTGGGCAGCTTGGCGACCGCGGCGGCCACCTTGGCGTCGAAGTCCGAGGCGCGGCCGTAGAGGTGGTTGAAGCGGCGCGCCACTTCGCGGGTGAGTTCCACATGCGCGGCCTGGTCGCCGCCCACCGGCACATACGCGGCTTTGTAGATCAGGATGTCGGCCGCCTGCAGCAGCGGGTAGCCGAGGAAGCCGTAGGTGGCGAGGTCGCGGTCCTTGAGCTTCTCGATCTGGTCCTTGTAGGTCGGCACCCGTTCGAGCCAGCCCAGCGGCGTGCCCATCGCAAGCAAGGTGAACAGCTCGGCATGTTCGGGCAGCCGGCTCTGGATGAAGATGGTGCAGGTCTCGGGGTCCAGGCCGGCGGCGAGCCAGTCGATGACCATCTCGTAGTCGTATTGCTCCATCACCTCGCGCTCTTCGTAGTGCGTGGTCAGCGCGTGCCAGTCGGCGACGAAAAAGAAGCAGTCATAGTCCTGCTGCAGGCGGACCCAGTTCTTGAGCGCACCGTGGTAGTGGCCGAGGTGCATCGCGCCGGTGGGGCGCATGCCGGAGAGGACACGTTGTTTCATCGGAGCGGGCGCGGAGGTGTGAAGGGGGCGGGCGCGGCAGGGCGGGCGAGCCGGGATTGTAGGCAGCCTTAAACTCGCGCCCTTCCTCGTGTGGCCCGGTCAGCAGGCCGCGCTGGCGCACCCACTTGAGCGGCATGAAACGCATCGTCATCCTGATCTCCGGCCGCGGCTCCAACATGGAGGCGATCGTCAAGGCCTGCGCGGACGAGGGCTGGCCGGCGCGGGTGGTGGCCGTGATCGCCAGCCGGCCGAATGCGGCCGGGCTGGACTTTGCGAGAGTGATGGGCATTGACGCGGCCGCGGTCGACCACAAGGCCTTCGGCTCGCGCGAGACCTTCGACGAAGCCCTGGCGCTGGCCATTGACGCGCACCGGCCCGACCTGGTGGTGCTCGCGGGTTTCATGCGGGTGCTCGGCGAACGCTTCGTGCAGCGGTTTGAAGGGCGGCTGCTGAACATCCACCCGTCGCTGCTGCCGGCGTTTCCCGGCCTGCACACACACCGGCGCGCCCTGGCGGCCGGCTGCAAGGTGGTGGGCGCCAGCGTGCACTTCGTGACCGCCGCACTCGACCACGGGCCGATAGTGATCCAGTCGGTGGTGCCGGTGCACGCGGACGACGACGAACACCGCCTCGCCGAGCGGGTGCTGGCCACCGAGCACGTGATCTACCCGCGCGCGGTGCGCTGGTTCGTGCAGGGGCGCCTGCGCGTCGACAAGGGTGTTGTGCTGCAACTGGACAATGAACCGCAGTTGCTGCGGTGACGGTGCGCGGGCCTGCCGCGCGAAAAACGAAAAGAGACCCACGATGCACCCCGGCGCGCTGCTGGACCTGAGCACCGAACTGCTGCGCGAGCTGCTCAAGCTCGAGATGCCGGCCGACGCGCTGGTGTCGGCGTTCTTTCGCCACCACCGGGCGCTCGGCTCGCGCGAGCGGCACACCCTTGCCGAGACGGCGTACACCGTGCTGCGCCAGCGCATGCTGCTGCAACACCTCGCGCAAAGCGGCACTGGCCCGCTCGAACGCCGGCTCGCGATCCTGGCCTGGGCCGGGGCCGACATCTACCTGCGCGGCGCACTCACACCCGACGAGCAGCGCTGGCGCGCACAGATGCAGGCGATCGACCGTGCGAGCCTGCCCGACAAGCTGCGCCACAACCTGCCGGCGTGGATTGCCACGCCGCTGGCCGAGACGCTCGGCGACGAGTTCTGGCCGCTGGTGAACGCGATGAACGACCCCGCGCCGCTGGACCTGCGGGTGAACGGGGTCAAGGCCAAACGCGACGATGTGCAACGCGCGTTGGCCGAAGCCGGCATTGACGCGCAGCCGACGCCGCATTCGCCCTGGGGCCTGCGCATCGCGGGCAAGCCATCGCTCAACAAACTCGAACTCTTCACCCGAGGCGACGTGGAGGTGCAGGACGAAGGCAGCCAACTGCTTGCGTTGCTCACCGAAGCCAAACGGGGTGAGATGGTGGTGGACTTCTGCGCTGGCGCAGGCGGCAAAACGCTTGCGCTTGGCGCCATGATGCGCAACAGCGGGCGGCTCTACGCGTTCGACGTGTCGGGCCACCGGCTGGAGGCGCTCAAGCCCAGGTTGGCGCGCAGCGGCTTGTCCAATGTTCACCCGGCACAGCTGGTACATGAACGCGACGACCGTATCAAGCGCCTGGCCGGCAAGATCGATCGCGTGCTGATCGACGCGCCGTGCAGCGGCCTGGGCACGCTGCGCCGCAACCCGGACCTGAAGTGGCGCCAGTCGCCGCAGAGTGTCGAGGAGATGTGTGCAAAGCAAGCGGCGATCCTGGCCAGCGCTTCCCGGCTGGTGAAGTCCGGGGGCCGGCTGGTCTATGCCACCTGCAGCCTGCTCGAAGCCGAGAACGAGCGCATCGCGGAACAGTTCGGTGCCGCGTATCCCGACTTCATGGTGCTGCCTGTGGCCGAGGTGCTCAGCCGCGCCAAGGTAGCCGCGGCCGACGAACTGGTGCGCGGACCGTATCTCCGGCTGTGGCCGCACCGCCACGGCAGCGACGGCTTCTTCGCAGCGGTGTGGCAGCGGCGATGACTGCTGGGGGCGGCGCAACTGCGGCCTCTGGCGAGGCCGACCGGTGGCTTGCAACCGGCGCATTCGCCTACACGTGCAAGACGCCGTATCCGATGATTCGTCGGTCGAATCGCATCAAAATGAGTAGTTCCACGGTTCGCCGAAACCCCGCGGCACCTACAATCTTGGGGCTCGCGAAAGGCGCTTCTCCATGAACGTATTGATGTCCCTGCACGACGGCGTTGTTGACTGGCTGGCCAACGGCCTTCTCGACGCCTCGTGGTGGCAGGTTGTGCTGGCCACCCTGGCCATGACGCACATCACCATTGCTTCGGTAACGATCTTTCTGCACCGGGCGCAATCGCACCGTGCGCTGGGTCTGCACTCGCTGCCATCGCACTTTTTCCGTTTCTGGCTCTGGCTCACCACGGGCATGGTGACCAAGGAGTTTGTCGCCATCCACCGCAAGCACCACGCCAAGTGCGAAACAGAAGAAGACCCGCACAGCCCGCAAACGCGTGGCATCAAGACGGTCTTGCTCACCGGCGTGGAGCTGTACCGCGCCGAGTCGAAGGTCAAGGAGACTATGGTCAAGTACGGCCTCGGCACCCCGGACGACTGGATCGAGCGCAACCTCTACACCCGCTTCAGCTGGCAGGGTGTCGGCTTGATGATGATTCTGAACCTGATGCTGTTCGGTGCCATCGGGATCACCGTCTGGGCGGTGCAGATGCTCTGGATCCCGATCATGGCCACCGGCATCATCAATGGCCTGGGACACTGGTGGGGCTACCGCAACTTCGAGGCGCCGGATGCGTCGACCAACGTGTCGCCCTGGGGCATCGTGATCGGCGGCGAGGAACTGCACAACAACCACCACACCTACCCGACCTCGGCAAAGTTCTCGGTCAAGCCCTACGAGTTCGACATCGGCTGGATCTACATCCGCGGCCTGGAAATGCTTGGCATGGCCACGGTTCGCAAGACCCCGCCGCTGCTCAAGCTGGGCGCCATCCAGCCAGTGGCAGACCACAAGACACTGGAGGCGGTGATCGCCAACCGCTACGAGGTGATGGCCCGCTATGCGCGCGGCTTGCGCGCAGCTTGCGCCGACGAGCTTTCGCGCCTGAAGGCGCAAGGCGCGGTGAACACGGCGCGCTGGAGCGACATGCGCCTGGCCCAGCGCTGGCTGCACCGCGACGACGACAAGATCCCTCATGGTGTGAAGCCGCAAATGGCCCAGGCCATGGAAAACAGCCCGGCGTTGGCCAAGCTGGTGGTGATGCGCGAGGAATTGCGCCAGCTCTGGACCCGCACCAATGTCTCGGCCGAGCAGCTGGTGCA
This sequence comes from Burkholderiales bacterium, assembly GCA_031404155.1. Classification (GTDB taxonomy): domain Bacteria; phylum Pseudomonadota; class Gammaproteobacteria; order Burkholderiales; family Burkholderiaceae_C; genus JANNGZ01. Next base: position 4,071 of record JANNGZ010000150.1, on the reverse strand, counting down.
TGACCTGCAAGCTTGGTGCAAACGCGCTGAGGAGAGCGGCATCACCGCGCTGCGCGAGTTCTCGATGGAGTTGCGTGCCGCCAAGGCTTAGCGCCTGCGGGCCAACCACGATAGCCGGGCGAAGCTTTACACCAGCGAGGACAGTCGGAGTCCTGCGCTTCTCGCCGATGACGACAGCGGCGTAGCGCGCGCCTCGCGCCAACCACGACATCGGGCCGCCTTCGGGCGGCCCGTTCCGTTTGTGCCAATGAAAACGGGCCGCAAAGCGGCCCGCATCCGGACGAGGGCTGCCGAAGGCGACCCCGCGCTCGTCTCTACTTGAGCTTCGTTTCCTTGTACAGCACGTGCTTGCGCGCCTTGGGGTCGAACTTCATGAATTCGAGCTTGTCGGGCGTCGTCTTCTTGTTCTTGTTCGTGGTGTAGAAGTGACCCGTACCAGCGGTCGATTCCAGCTTGATCTTGTCGCGTGCGCCTTTGGCCATGATTCGCTCCTACTTCAGAGTTCGCCGCGCGCGCGCAGGTCGGCCACTACTTGCTCGATGCCGAGCTTGTCGATCAGGCGCAGCGCGGCATTGCTGATGCGCAGACGCACCCAGCGGTTTTCAGTCTCGAGCCAGAAGCGGCGGTACTGCAGGTTGGGCAGGAACCGACGCTTGGTCCTGTTGTTGGCATGGGAAACATTGTTCCCAACCATCGGGCGCTTGCCCGTGACTTGACAGACGCGTGCCATGAAGTCCTCAGAATTTGTGCGCCACCCAAAATCCGGCATGCGAGGGCGGCAAAGCGTTTGATTATAGCTGGAACGGACACACGATCCAAGGTGCAGTGACCGCGAGAAGGTACGATGCTGCCCGACCTCAGCTCTGCTGCTCCAGAAACCGCTGCGCGTCCAATGCCGCCATGCAGCCGGTGCCGGCAGACGTGATTGCCTGCCGGTAGACATGGTCCTGCACGTCGCCCGCTGCAAACACACCCGGCACGCTGGTCATGGTGGCCATGCCCGAAAGACCGGACTTGGTGACGATGTAGCCGTCCTTCATCTCGAGATGACCCTTGAATATGTCGGTGTTGGGTTGATGGCCGATGGCGATGAAGCAGCCCTTGAGCGCGAGCTCGGTGGTGCGGCCGTCCTGGGTGCTCTTGATGCGTACTCCGGTGACGCCCGAGGCATCGCCAAGCACCTCGTCGAGCTGGTTCCACAGATGCAACTGCATCTTGCCGGCGGTGACCTTTTCGGAGAGCTTGTCGACCAGGATCGCCTCGGCGCGGAACTTGTCGCGACGGTGGATGAGATGCACCTTGGTTGCGATGTTCGACAGGTACAGAGCCTCCTCGACCGCGGTGTTGCCGCCGCCGACCACGCACACCTCCTCCCCGCGGTAGAAGAAGCCGTCGCAGGTGGCACAGCCGCTCACGCCGCGGCCCATGAAGGCTTCTTCGCTCGGCAGCCCGAGGTACTTGGCGCTTGCGCCGGTGGCAATCACCAAGGCATCGGCGCTGTACTGCCCCGAGTCGCCCTTGAGCACAAAGGGGCGCTTCGAAAAGTCGACCTCGTTGACATGGTCGAAGACGATCCTGGTCTTGAAGCGTTCGGCGTGCTGCAAGAAGCGCTGCATCAGGTCCGGGCCCTGCACGCCGTCGACGTCGGCGGGCCAGTTGTCCACGTCGGTCGTGGTCATCAACTGCCCACCCTGGGCGATGCCGGTGATCAGCATCGGCTCCAGATTGGCACGTGCGGCATAGAGCGCCGCGGTGTAGCCGGCGGGGCCAGAGCCGAGGATCAGGACGCGGGCGTGTTGGGTAGAGGTTGTCATGAAAAATGCGAAAGAGGGTGGTGGTGTCGCAGCGAGCCCACGACAGGAGCGATCTGGGGTTGTGATCACGCCAAGTCAAGCCCGCCGGTCGGCAGCTTGGGCACAATGGGCACAATAGCGAAATTGTAGGCATGCTGCCCCGGCAGCCTGCATGGTGGGTCGGCAACATCCACCTTCGGGGCGCGTTCAAACAACGAAGAGGAGCCCCACCCATGTCGATGCTCTCTAACCTCGACCTCATCCGGCGCGTGCCGCTGTTCTCGATGCTCACCAACGACCAGGCCCAGGCGATCGCCGACAGCGTGGTCAAGCGGCGCCTGCGCCGTGGCGAAATCGTGGTGGAGCAGGGCCGCAAGTCCAATGCGCTGTTCATTCTGCTCAACGGGCGTGCCCGGGTGCTCACCTCCGACTCGCGCGGGCGTGAAGTCATCCTCGCCGTCCTGCAGTCGGGTGATTACGTCGGTGAGATGAGCCTGATCGACAACGAACCGCATTCGGCCACGGTACGCGCCGAGGTGCAGACCGACATGTTGATCCTCGGGCGCACCGAGTTCGCACGCTGCCTGCCCGAGAACTCCAGCCTGTCCTACGCGATCATGCGCGGCCTGGTTTCGCGCCTGCGCAGCGCCGACCGGCAGATCGAGTCGCTGGCGCTGTTGGACGTGTACGGCCGCGTCGCGCGAACCCTGCTCGACATGGCCGAAGAGGTGAACGGCGTCAAACTGATTCGCAACAAAGTGTCTCGCCAGGACATGGCCAAGATCGTCGGCGCCTCACGCGAGATGGTCAGCCGCGTGATGAAGGACCTCGAAGCGCGCGGCGTGATCGAGACGCAGGAAAACGGCTCGGTAATCATCGTGGAGCGCTTGCCCGCCAAGGAGTGAGGCGCGGGGCGCGTTGCTCGCGGCTGTGCGTTCTTGCGCCGCCGCGTTGAACGCAGTCAACCGTATCGCGGGTTGACCCTGCCCCGGCGCGGGCGACAATCGCGGCCATGACTTTTCCTCTCGGTTCTTTGAGCGCAGACGGCAGCTCTGCCGCGGCCGCCGCTGCGGGCATGGCCTCGGGCGCGATGCCAGCGAACAGCGCGCGGCTGCGCCACCGCCTGATGCTGTTGGCCGGCGCGGTGCTGTGGCTGCTCTGGGTGCTGGCGCTCTTGACCCACCAGGCCACCGACCCGGGCTTCAGCACCACGGGCTCGGGCGCGCCGGTGCGCAACAAGGCCGGCCTGGTCGGCGCCTGGGTGGCCGACCTGTCGTACTTTCTCTTCGGGCTCTCGGTCTGGGCGCTGGTGCTCGTGGCCCTGCGCACCTGGCTCGCCGCATTGGCGCGGCTGTTGCGTGGCAACGCGACGCCACCGCCGTCGCGCGGCGCGTTCTGGCTTGGTGTGGTGCTGCTGCTCGCGGCCTGCGCTGCACTTGAGTGGACGCGCCTGTACCGCTTCGAGGCACTCCTGCCCGGTCACGCTGGCGGCGTGCTCGGCTACACGCTCGGGCCGTTGTCGATGAAGTGGCTCGGCTTCGCCGGCTCGGGTGTGCTCTGGATCGCGGCGCTGGTGAGCGGCCTGGCGCTGTCCTTGCGCTTTTCGTGGCTCAAGCTCGCGGACTCGCTCGGCGAGTGGTTCGACACCTGGCGTGAGCGCCGCGCGGGCCAGCGTGACCGTGCCGAAGACCTGCGCCTGGGCGAACAGGCGCTGCGAGAGCGCGAATATGTGGTCGAAGTGGAACGGCAAGAGGTCGAGAACCACCTGCCGATCGTGATCGAAGCGCCGATGGTCGAGGTGCCGAAGTCCGAACGCATCGCCAAGGAGCGCCAGAAGCCGCTGTTCAGCGAACTCCAGGACACCAAGCTGCCGCAGGTGGACCTGCTCGACGCCGCGCCCGGCCGCACCGAGTCGGTCCCCTCCGAAACGCTGGAGATGACCTCGCGCCTGATCGAGAAGAAGCTCAAGGACTTCGGCGTCGAAGTGCGTGTGGTGGCTGCCTCACCCGGGCCGGTGATCACCCGCTACGAGATCGAGCCTGCGGTCGGCGTGAAGGGCGCGCAGATCGTGAACCTGGCCAAGGACCTGGCGCGCTCGCTCAGCCTGGTCAGCATCCGCGTCGTCGAGACGATCCCCGGCAAGACCACGATGGCGCTGGAGCTGCCCAACGCCAAGCGCCAGACGATCCGGCTGGCCGAGATCCTCGGCTCGACGGTCTACAACGACGCCGCGTCGCAGCTCACCATCGGCCTGGGCAAGGACATCGTCGGCGCGCCG
>JANNGZ010000149.1:0-2633 GCA_031404155.1 Burkholderiales bacterium | reverse complement strand
GTTGCCGAAGTCGGCCATGCTTTCGATGAAGCCGACGAGGAAGGCGTTCGCGAGGCCCGGCTTCATCAGCGGCAGCGTCACCGTGAAGAAGGTGCGCGTGCGGCTGGCGCGCAGCGTCTGCGCGGCTTCTTCCAGGCTCGGTCCGATGCCGGCAACCACGCCGCGCATGATCATGAAGGCGATCGGCGTGAAAGCGAAGAGCTGCGCCAGCCACACGCCGAAGAGGCCGTAGAACCAGCGCGTGGGCGCGATGCCGAAGGCCGCCTCGAGAAATTGGTTGACGAGCCCCGCACGCCCGAAAAGCAGGATCAGCCCGAGCCCGACCACGAACGGCGGCGTGATGATGGGCAGCAGCGCGAGCATGTTCAGCGCCCGCGTGTAGCGGCGGCTGCCGCGCTCGGTGCCACGTTCGGCAAGCAGTGCGATGAAGGTGCCCAGCAGCGTGGTGCCGGCGGCCGTGAGCAGCGCCAGGAAGAGCGTGTTCCAGGCCACGCCGCAGCGCACGCCGCCGGCCACGCACGACAGCCCCCAGACGCGCTCGCTGCCTAACCTTTCACCCAACGCAGCGAGCGAGAAGCTGCCGTCCTCGCCGACGAAGGCGCCGACGAGGCTCTTGCCAACCGGCAGCGCGACGAAGAGGATGAGCAGCGCGCTGCACAGCACCACGGCGGCGGCGACGAAGACGTCGCGCCGGAAGTGGCCCAGCCGCGCCAGCGCGGCGCCCAGCAGCATCAACAGCGACAGCAGCAGCAACGCGCCGCCCAGGCCGATGCCGAACTGCCCGCGTTTCAGCTCGCCGAAGGTGGCTTGCAGGATCTCGAACGACCAGCCCTGCGCGCCGATCGTGAAGCCCGCGCCCAGCAGCCCCGCGAGGCCCACCAGCGCGCCCGCCAGCAGCCACGCGCCCTGCCCGCGCCCGGGCGGCCGCAGCGCACCGGCTGCCGCCAGCGCCAGCGCCAATGCGCCCGTCCAGAGCCATGGCTTGCCATGCGCGAGTGCCTGGGCGAGGCCGCTGGCGGTCTCGCTGCCGCCGAAAATGCCCAACATCGAGCTGAGAAGCGACTGGTTCTGCGGGAAGTACCAGGGCAGCAGCGCGAACGCCGCGGCTCCGAGCAACCACCACGACCACAGCGAAGCGCGCGCGCGGCGGGCGCCTCGCGTCAACGGCGGCACACTCACCGGGGCAGCGAGTTGATGTCTTTCTCCCACTTCGCGATCAGGCGCCGCCGCTCGGCGCTGGCGCCGTACTTCGCGTAGTCGTAGTCGATGAACTTGATCTTCTTGAAGTCAGGAACTCGGGCGTCCACCGGTGTGGCCTTGTTGCTCGGGAGCTGGAACTGCTTGGACGCGGCGCCGAACTGCTGCGCCTGCGGCGTGAGTGCCCAGTCGTAGAACTTGCGCGCCGCTTCCAGGTTGCGCGCGCCCTTGATCAGGCTCATCGAGCCGATCTCGGCGCCGGTGCCCTCGGCCGGCGTCACGGTGGCCACCGGGAAGCCCTGCATCGCCTCGCCGGGGCCGTCGTGAACGAAGCTGATCGAGACCGTGGTCTCGCCGCGCGCCACGGCCTTGATCGGCCCAGTGCCCGAGCGGGTGTACTGGCTGATGTTCTTGTGCAGCGCCTTCATGTACTCGAAGGCCTTGTCCTCGCCCATCAGCTGCACGAGGGTGGCCACCATCGTGTACGCGGTGCCGCTGGAGGCCGGATTGGCGACCTGGATCTCGCCCTTCAACGCCGGGTTGAGCAGATCGGCCCAGGTCTTGGGCACCGGCAGTTTTTTCTTCGCGATGAGCTCGGTGTTGTAGCCAAAGCCCAGCGGCCCGGAGTAGATGCCCACCGTCTTGAAGCCGCTTTGCTGCGCCTGCTGCTGGGCCCAGCCATGCAACTGCGGCAGGTTGGCCGACTTGTACTCCACGCTCAGGCCTTGTTCGGCGGCTTGCAGGTGCGGGTCTCCGGTGCCGCCGAACCAGACATCGGTCTTCGGGTTGGCACGCTCGGCAACGAGCTGTGCCAGCGCTTCGCCCGAGCCCTTCAACGACATGTTGACCTTGACGCCGGTGGTGCGTGCGAACACCGTCTGGATCATGTTGCACCACTCGGCCTGCACCGAGCAGATCACGTTCACCTGGCCGGCATCCTGGCCGACCGCAGCTCCCGACAAGGCCTGCAACGTGGTGGCCAGCATGTATCTTGTTTTCATCCGATGTCTCCTGGGTTGAACCGCGGCGCCACGGCGCGCAAGAATCGCGGCATGTCACTTTTCGGATTGTCGATGGGCGCGCGGCGCTGTCGCCTCGGCGTTTGCCTGGCGTGGGCGGCCTTGCTGGCGCCCGCCCCGCTGCTCGCGGAAACCCTGTTGGTCGGGCCGAAAGCGCCGGCCGCGACGCTGGCCGATGCGCTCAAACGCGCGCAGGACGGCGACACCATCGCGCTGCTGGACGGCGAGTACGACGGCCAGGTGGCGGTGATCGAGCACAAGAAGCTCACCTTGCGGGGCATCGGCAAGCGGCCGGTCTTGCGCGCGGGTGGACGCATCGCCGAGGGCAAGGCGATCCTCGTCGTGCGCGACGGCGACATCACGATCGAGAACCTCGAGTTCCGCGGCAGCCGCGCGCCCGACGGCAACGGCGCCGGC
>JANNGZ010000148.1:0-2730 GCA_031404155.1 Burkholderiales bacterium | reverse complement strand
GGCGCGAGCGCCTCGAAACTTTCGTGAGCATGCGCGCCGTAGCTCACGCCCACTCGCGGCACACCGGCATTCACCGCCATCTGCAGGTCGTGCGTGGTGTCGCCGATCATCAGCGTGCGCTCGGGCGCCACCCCGAGTTCGTCCATCAGCTCGTGGAGCATTCGCGGGTCGGGCTTGGAGGCCGTCTCGTCGGCGGTGCGGGTGCTGTCGAACAGGCCCTTGAGCTGCACCGTGGCCAGCGCATCGTCCAGGCCGCGGCGGCTTTTTCCCGTGGCCACCGCAAGAGCATGGTGTCGCGCCTTCAGCGCGTGCAGCATCGCCAGCGTGCCGTCGAAGAGCATCAGGTCGTCCTGGCGCGCGATGTAGTGGTGACGGTAGCGGGCGCCGAGTTCGGCATAACGCTCGGGCGGAAACCCAGGCGCCGCATGCAGCAGCGCGTCGCGCAGGCCCAGCCCGATCACATACGCCGCCTGCTCGTCACTTGGCACCGCGGTGCCCACGTCGGCGCAAGCCGCCTGGATGCAACGCACGATCAGCGCGGTGGAGTCGAACAGCGTGCCGTCCCAGTCGAAGGCGATGAGGTCGAAGCGGCGGGATGTTGTCATAGCACTTTCAGCAATGTGGCGCACTCCACCGGCAGCGGCGCCGCGAGCTCTATGCGTTCGCCGCTGGCCGGGTGGTCGAAGGCCAGGCGCTGGGCGTGCAGGAACATGCGCGCAAAGCGCTTCTCGCCGCGCGCGAACTGGTGGTTGAGCGCAAAGTTGCCGTACTTGGGGTCGCCGACGATCGCGTGGCCTGCGTTGGCCAGGTGCACCCGGATCTGGTGGGTGCGGCCGGTCTTGAGAGTCACGTCGAGCAGGCTGAATCCGTCGAAGGCCCGGGCCAGCTTCACCAGCGTGATCGAGCGGCGTCCGTCGGGGTCGTCCGCGGCCACCGCCCGCACATGGCGCTCGCCCTTGGCGTCGAGTGTCTTGTGCAAGGCCACGTCGATCACCTTCTTGTTCGCGGGCCAGGCACCGGCCACCAACGCGGCATAGGTCTTGGCGGTGTCGCGGTCTCGGAACTGGTCCTGCAAATGGATCAGCGCGCTGCGCTTCTTGGCCAGCAGCAGCACACCCGAGGTTTCCTTGTCGAGCCGGTGCACCAGTTCGAGAAACTTCGCCTCGGGCCGCGCCCGGCGCAGTTGTTCGATGACGCCGAAGCTCACGCCCGAACCGCCGTGCACCGCGACGCCCGAAGGTTTGTCGATCGCGATCAGGTACTCGTCCTCGAAGAGGATCGGGAACTCGCGCGCCGGCGCCGCCGGCTGGCTCGGGTCCACCGCGGCCACACGCACCGGCGGCACCCGTACTTCGTCGCCGAGTTGGAGCCGCGTGTCGGCCGCGGCGCGGCCCTTGTTCACCCGCACCTCCCCGGCGCGGATGACGCGGTAGACATGCGTCTTGGGCACACCCTTGAGCAGCCGGATCAGGAAGTTGTCCAGGCGCTGGCCGGCGCTGCCTTCGTCTATGACGAGGCGGCGCACCTTGGGCGCTGCGCTCGGGCCTGCGCTCAGCCCTGCGCCCACCCCTGTGTCTGCAACCGGCTCCACGCCTGGTCGCGTGCCCGGCGCTGCCGTCGAATCCGTCGAGACCTTCGGCTCCCGCCGCAGCGCCGGCCGCGTGACATCGTTCACAGGCGCGCGGTGCGCGGCGGGCCGGGTAGGCGTTTTGGCGGCCCGTGCCGCCCATTCACCGGCCCCTATAATGCGCTGGACCACGTTATCGCTCTAAGTGCTTGATTCTTCAAAGTTTACCCGGGCACTCGGGCGGTGGCGTGGAGGTTGGGCCGCTTGTCCGCGAGCGGCCTGACACCCAGGTGATGCAACGCCGGCAGCGAGCGCCGGGCCCGGTCCCCAAGTGACCCGGCAGGCGCCACGAAGCCAGCGACGAAGAGACACCGTCGAAGAACCCGCCCGCGCGGTTTTGCGCAGGCATACAAAAGGTTTACCGGTGGCAGGCCCAAGCCGGCTCATGGCCAGCCTGCCACCCGCGTCCAGTGACCGAGCGCATGTTGTCGCCGTACCCCTCCCCCGCCAGCCTCGCGTGGCCGCGCCCAACGGGCGCAGCCGCTGAGGGCTCGCCGTTGCCGCGCGATCCGCGGCGCGCCGGGTTGGAAACGCCGCCCGCTCCCGCCCGCCTCACCGGCACGCACGCGCCAACGCCGCGCGGCTGATCCGCTTCGAGCCGATCCAGCCACACGGTCCAGGGCGATTCCTCCAGGTTCTTCAGCAGTTTCTTGTGCATCGGTTCCAGCCGCCGGCCGCAACGCCAGCGGCGAGTGTCAATGGAGTGCACGACATGAAACGCATGCTGATCAACGCGACGCAGCCCGAAGAGCGGCGCCTCGCGATCGTCGACGGCCAGAAGCTGCTCGACTTCGAAACCGAGATCGAGGGGCGCGAACAGCGCAAGGGCAATATTTACAAGGCGGTGGTGACCCGCGTCGAGCCTTCGCTCGAAGCCTGCTTCATCGACTACGGCGAAGACCGCCACGGCTTCCTGCCCTTCAAGGAAATCTCGAAGAATTACTTCAAGGAAGGCGGCAGCGTTCGCGACGCGCGCATCCAGGACGTGATCTTCAACGGCCAGGAACTGCTGGTGCAGGTGGAAAAGGAAGAGCGCGGCAACAAGGGCGCGGCGCTCACCACCTTCGTCAGCCTGGCCGGCCGCTACCTGGTGCTGATGCCCA
>JANNGZ010000147.1:0-2847 GCA_031404155.1 Burkholderiales bacterium | reverse complement strand
GAATACGGTGGTGGCACCGATCAGCAGCACCATCACACCGAGCACCGTGCCCAGAATGCCGGTGCTGGGCTTGCTGACGCTGCTGAGCAGATCCTGGATCGCCCTGGCCGCGTCGGCGCCCATCAGGCCGTCGATCTGCGCGAAGATCGCCCCGCGAACGGCGTCGGCGCCAAACATCAGGCCTGCTACCGAGATCACGATCACCAGCAGTGGCGCCAGCGAAAACACGGTGTAGTACGACAGCGCGGCGCCCATGCTCGGCGCGTAATCGTCGATCCACGCCACCATCGTCGCCTTCAACATGCTCCACCATTCCCGCAGCGACCACCGCGAAGCGTGCTGCAGCGATGCCTTAGCGCCTTCACCGGCGTCGTGGGCCGTGTTGTCGGTGGCGGCGTCGGCGGGCGCCGGCACTTGGCGGCTCGTGAGCGCGCGGGTCACGGATGGCATGTCCAGGTCGGTATCCGGGCCTGCGAGATCGGAGCTTCGATCTTGAGGTGTCGGTCAGCGGCTCGCCGGGCGGTTGGCGCGCGGGGGTGGGGACAGTTCATGGGATTTCCGGTGGCAGCCACGATTCTTCATCGGCAGAACTCGAACGGCGACCGCGCAGGGCGCTTCAGCTTGTAGGACAAGGCGCTGGCGCCGGCGAGCCGCTGCCCCTGGCCGGCGCCGCCGCATCGGTAGAGACGGGCTCCGCGCAGCGCCTCGCGCATCTTCGGGTTGAGGAGAGGAAGCTCAAAAGCTCCCTGGCTCCTTCGCAATGGCATTCCGGGCGGGCATGGTCTGCAGCCCGAAGCGCCGCGCGGTCTTTGAGGTCGCTCGCTGCCTGCCAACGAATCTTCCAGCGACTGGTTTGCGGCGACGGGCCCAGAGCGATGACTGTTGCTTCAGGGTCGGAAGTGAAGAATGACCGGTCGGTTTGTGGCCACCCGTCGTCCATGCCGTCGATGGATGACTGTGGACGCAGCTTGTCAGCGGTCGTTCGTCGCCATCGTCAACGTGCCGATCAACGTCAGAGGGATCTTGAATGTCTTTGGCGATTGCGGCGAGGCCTTGGCGTCGAGGTGGCAGGGCAGCTGTGACGCGTTCGAGTAGCAACGAGACCCACTTGACCATTGCATACTGAGGGCATGAGCAACGTCTGGCCTTTGCGAAAGTGACCGCGTCGTGCCCCCACCGTTTCGTTCCACCGCGGTCGTAGGCGCCGGGGCTGTCGGTAGCTTCTTTGGCGCCATGCTGGCGCGGGCCGGCCACCCAGTCACGCTAGTCGGCCGCGCGCCCCATGTGCAGGCCATCCACCGCCGTGGCCTCTTGCTCCACATGGCGGGCGGTGTGGAGACCGTGCACCTGGCCGCATCGACCGAACTTGCCGCCGTGCGTTCAGCAGACCTGGTGTTGTTCTGCGTGAAGTCCACCGACACCGAACCGGTGGCGCGCCAGATCGCGCCGCTGCTCGGCAAGGATGCACTTGTGCTCAGTCTGCAAAACGGCGTCGACAACGCCGCGACGATCGCGCGCCATGTGCGCCAGACCGTGGTGCCGGCGGTGGTGTACGTGGCCACCGCGATGCCCGAGGCCGGCGTCGTCACGCACCACGGTCGCGGCGATCTGGTGATCGGCGCGCGCGATGCCGCGGCGTCACACGACGCCGCACAACAGCAGCTCCTGCATGCCGTGGTCGACCTGTTTGCCACCGCCCAGGTGCCCGTTCGCATCTCGGCTGACGTGATGGGCGAGCTCTGGAGCAAGCTGATGGTCAACTGCGCCTACAACGCCATCTCGGGCCTGGCGCAGCTGCCCTATGGTCAGCTGGCGGCGCTGCCGGCCATTGTCGAGGTGCAACACGCCGTGGTGCGCGAAGTGGTGGCCGTGGCACAGGCCGATGGGCAGAGCCTGCGGCTCGACGCCGCACTCGAGGCGATGGGACACATTGCCCGCGCCATGCCGGCGCAACTCTCGTCCACCGCGCAGGACATGGCGCGCGGCAAGCCGAGCGAGATCGATCACCTCAACGGCTTTGTGGCGCGTCGGGGCGCCGAGCTCGGCATCGCGACGCCGGTCAACCAGACCCTGAACGCCCTGGTCAAGCTGGTGGAGGCGGGTCGCACTCGTTCCACGTGATGTCTGAAGCCCACCAGCCTGTGCCACTGGAATTTGCGCAGGCCCTGCGCGAGTTGGGGTTGGCCGGCAGCGAGACGCTGGGCGGTGTGCCGCTCGCCGGCGGCGTTTCCTCCGACATCTGGCGCATCGATACGCCGCAAGGCCCTGTCTGCGCCAAGCGGGCACTGCCCCAGCTGCGCGTGGCAGCCGATTGGCGCGCCCCCATCGAGCGCAACCAGTACGAGGCGCGCTGGATGCAGGTGGCCAACGCCGCCGTGCCCGGCAGCGCGCCGCGCGTACTGGGCCAGCACGCGGCGCTCGGCGTGCTGGTGATGAGCTACCTGCCGCCGACACACCATCACCTTTGGAAGGAACAGCTGCACCAGGGCCACGCCGACATCAGCACCGCGCAGGCGGTCGGCCGGACGCTCGCGCGCATCCATGGCTACTCGGCCGCGCACGCAGAGCTGGCCTTGCAGTTCGATAGCGACCGGATCTTCTTCGACATCCGCCTCGAGCCCTACCTCATCGCCACGGCATCGAAGCACCCGGACCTCGAGCACGCGCTGCGAGCGCTGGTCGCGCAGACACAGGCCCACAAGCATGTGCTCGTGCATGGCGACGTGAGCCCCAAGAACATCCTGGTCGGGCCCCGCGGGCCGGTGCTGGTCGATGCCGAATGCGCCTGGTGGGGCGACCCGGCGTTCGACCTGGCGTTCTGCCTCAATCACCTGCTGCTCAAGTGCC
>JANNGZ010000146.1:0-16975 GCA_031404155.1 Burkholderiales bacterium | reverse complement strand
GGTCTTGGCCAGCATGATCGTCGCCGAGCAGTATTTTTCGTGCGACAACTCGATCGCACGTTGCACCGCGGCCTCGCTCAGCTTGCGGCCCTGGATCAGGAAATGAAGATGGATCCGGGTGAATACCTTCGGGTCCGTGCTAGCCCTCTCGGCAGTGAGCTTGACCCGACATGCGGTCACGTCGTGGCGGCCGCGCTTCAAGATCAGCATCACGTCGTAGGCGGTGCAGCCGCCGGTACCGGCCAACACCGTTTCCATCGGGCGCGGCGCGAGGTTTCTGCCACCGCCGTCGGGTGCGCCATCCATCGTCAAGAGGTGGCCGCTGCCGGTTTCGGCGACGAAGGCCATGCTGTGGCCGCCCATCCAGTCGATCGTGCACTCCATCGCTACTCCTTCGCACCCATTCGGCGCAGTGGTCCGTAAAACGCCCCGCAAAGTCGCATGCCCCGCCACGCGAATTCGAGTGCTTAGTCCACGATTTTCGCCGTATCGATATTGCGGCGCAGCATCCGGGGCGATAGACTGGCCGCAGGCAATGGCGTACAGCGGCCCGTTGCAATGCTTGTCTCCTCCACCTCCTTCATTGGTGGATTCGGCCCGAGGCTCACGCCCCGGGCCTTTTTCTTGGGCGCGTGCGCCCGACTTCGGCTGGACACCGCCTGCGGCCGACCGCCGCGCAACCGCTGCCTTATCATGCCCCGCGCCAACACGACCGCCCGAGGACAAGCATGGCTGGCGCCAAACGCAAACCCAGCGCCACTGCCCGCGCACCCCGCACCGACTACCTGCAACGCATCCTGACCGCAAAGGTCTATGACGTGGCGATCGAGTCGCCGCTGGATCCCGCCCGATTGCTGTCGCGCCGCCTGGGCAACCATGTGCTGCTCAAGCGCGAGGACCAGCAGCCGGTGTTCAGCTTCAAGCTGCGCGGCGCCTACAACAAGATGGCCCACCTGAGCGCCGAGCAGCTCGCCCGCGGCGTCATCTGCGCATCCGCCGGCAACCACGCGCAGGGCGTGGCGTTGAGCGCCAAGCGGCTGGGATGCAGGGCGCTGATCGTGATGCCGGTGACCACCCCGCGGCTGAAGGTCGACGCCGTCAAAGCGCTCGGCGGCGAGGTAGTGCTGCATGGCGACAGCTACTCCGACGCCTATGTTCATGCCAAGGAACTCGAGTCCTCCGAAGGCCTGACCTTCGTGCATCCCTTCGACGACCCCGATGTGATCGCCGGCCAGGGCACCATCGCGATGGAGATCCTGCGCCAGCACCAGGGTCCGATCGATGCGGTGTTCGTCGCCATCGGCGGCGGCGGCCTGATCTCCGGCATCGCGGCCTACATCAAGGCGGTGCGGCCGGAAATTAAGGTCATCGGCGTGCAGACCGAGGACTCGGACGCGATGGTGCGTTCGGTACGCGCCGGCAAGCGGATTCAACTGACCGATGTCGGCCTCTTCTCCGACGGCACCGCGGTCAAGCTGGTCGGCGAAGAGACGTTTCGCCTGACGCGCGAACTGGTCGACGACTTCTGCGTCGTCGACACCGACGCGGTCTGTGCCGCCATCAAGGACGTGTTCCAGGACACGCGAAGCATTCTCGAACCCGCCGGCGCGCTCGGTGTGGCGGCAGTCAAGCAGTACGTGGAGCAGCACAAGCTCAAGGGCAAGACCTTCATCGCGATCACCTGCGGCGCCAACATGAACTTCGACCGCCTGCGCTTTGTGGCCGAGCGGGCCGAATTCGGCGAGCACCGCGAGGCGCTGTTCGCGGTGACGATCCCCGAGGAGCGGGGTTCGTTCAAACGATTCTGCGAGCTCATCGGCCCGCGCAGCGTCACCGAGTTCAACTACCGCATCTCGGCTGCGAACGAGGCGCATGTCTTCGTCGGTGTCGGCATCTCCAAGCGCGACGAGGCCGAGCGCATCGCGCGCCACTTCGAACAGCATGGCTTTGCCACCGTCAACCTGAGCGACGACGAGCTCGCCAAGGAGCATGTGCGGCACATGGTCGGCGGGCGCAGCGAACTGGCCCGCCACGAGCGGCTGTACCGCTTCGTCTTCCCCGAGCGGCCTGGCGCGCTGATGCGATTTCTCGACGCGATGCACCCGGGCTGGAACATCAGTCTCTTTCACTACCGCAACCAGGGCGCCGACTACGGCCGCATCCTGGTCGGTATTCAGGTCCCGCGCGGCGACAAGGACGCTTTCCGCGCCTTCCTCGACACCCTGGCCTATCCTTGTGTCGACGAAACCGACAACCCCGTGTATCGCCTATTCCTGCGCTGAGCGCGTCTGCTTACACTTGCGGCATGTCGCTCAACCGCTCCCTGATATCGCCCACCTCGAACCCGCTGCTGGAGCGGGCGCTGCGCGAGAAACTTCAAAAACGCGGCGAGACCACCGGCAGTCTCGGTGAACTCGAGCCGCTGGCGATCCGCCTGGGTTTGATGCAGAACACGCTCAAGCCGCGTTTTCGCGACCCCCACATCCTGATCCTCGCCTCTGACCATGGCCTGGCCGTCGACGGCGTGGCCAAGGCGCAAGGCCGGGCCACCCACGAGCAGGTGCAGCAGTTGCTTTCGGGCCATCTGCCGCTGGCGGTGTTTGCGCGCATCCACGGTATGGACCTCGCGGTCGTCGACTCCGGTGTCGCCGAGCGCCTGCCCGCACACGACCGCCTGCTGATGCGCAAGATCGCGCACGGCACGCGCAATGCCCGCGCCAGCGCGGCGATGTCGGTGGAGCAGGCCCACGCCGCCATCCGCGCCGGCATGGAGATCGGCGACTCGCTGCGTGGCAACCTCGTGGCCTGCTCCGGCATCGGCGTTGGCGGGCACGAGAGCGCGGCGCTGGTGCTGTCGCGTTTGTCGGACTCTTCGGTGCGCGACCTGCTGCTCTCGGGGCCCGAGATGAGCGCCGACGAGCTGGCTCACCTGATGGTCGTCACGCAAGGCGCGCAAGGCCGCCACCGCGACGTGGTCGACCCGGTCGAGGTGCTCGCCGCTTTCGGCGGTTTCGAGATCGCGATGATGGTCGGCCTGATGCTGGTGGCCGCGAGCAAGCGGCACCTGATCATGGTCGACGGCATAGCAGCCTGCGCGGCCCTGATGGTCGCCTCGAAGATCGCCGCCCCGGTCACCGACTACTGCGTCTTCTGCCGCAGCCATGGACACCAGGGGCTCGACCAGGCACTGCACCTGTTCCGCGCCTCGGCACTGCTCGAACTCGGCATGGGCGCCACCGACGGCACCGGCGCCACGCTCGCCTGGCCGCTGGTCAAAGCGGCTGCGGCGCTGCTCACCGAGGTGGTGGAGGGCGAAGACCCCGGCCCGTCGCGCCCCGGCGACATGGGCATGAGCACGAACCTGGACGGCCTGAGCAGCTTCACCGGCGCGCTGTCGGTCTGAAGTTCGCGCGCTCCGCTCAGGAATGAGCGGCGGAGACGGCGCCGGCGCTACTGCGTCAGCGCCCCCTCGTTCGGCGGACGCGCCCCCATGCCACCTGGTGGTGCCGGATTGGCCAGCGGCTGCACCGCCGTGGTTGGCGGCGGTGGCACCAATATCGGCGCTGCCGACGGCGCTGTGGCCGGCGGCGGTGCAACGGCGGGCGCAACGGGCACGGTAGCTGGCGCACGCGGTGGTGGCGGCAACCCAGGCGGCACCAGCCCGGGTCGCGGCAAGGTCAACGGCGCGGCACCTGGCGCGGGCAAAGTGCCGGTGGTCGGCGGCGCAAGCGGCGGCAACTCGATCTTCAGCTGAGCGTCACCGCCCGCGGCGCCGAGTTGGACCTCGCGCCCTTGCACCGACAGCAGCACCAACGAATCGGCCACCGACTGACCGACACGAAACGGCCGCGCCGGCTTGCCATCCACCGACAGGAGCGCCAGACCTTCCTGCGAGCCCAAGCTGCGCGTGGCGGCGAGGCCGAGAAGTTTGAAGCGAGAAGCCAGCTCGGGCGCCGCCGCCGCAACGGCACCCGAGGCAGCCGGTGGCGGCGCGTCGGCGCCGAACAGGCGGGCCAGGTCGCCACGCGGCGTGGCCGCGGCGCTCACCGCCACCGTGTGCGTTGGAGCCGCCGGCGCCGCAGCGAACATGCGCAGCGCCCAAAACACCGCGCTCGCGGCGACGATGGCCCAGACTGCGAAGGAGGCAAGGCGTGAACCCATGCGGCGATTATCATTGAAGCGTTCTCTCGCCCCAAAATCACAACGATCGACTGCACTGCATCCCATGCCCAAATTGCAACGCTTTGCTCAGCGCCTGCGCTGCACCGGCAGCCGCGCGCCGCGCGCAACTTCGCGGTCTCGCTCACGCGGCTTCACGCTGATCGAGATCATGGTCGTGGTGGTGATCATCGGCGTGCTGGCGGCGCTGATCGCGCCGGCCGTGCTCGAACGCGCCGATGACGCGCGGGTGACCGCGGCGCGCACCGATGTCAACAACCTGATGCAGGCGCTCAAGCTCTACAAGCTCGACAACCAGCGCTACCCCAGCGCCGAGCAAGGCCTCGAATCCTTGGTGCGCAAACCCTCGGTCGGTGCGGTGCCGCCGAACTGGAAGCCTTACCTGGACAAACTGCCCGGCGACCCCTGGGGCCGCCCCTACCAGTACGTGAACCCGGGTGTGAAGAGCGAGATCGACGTCTTCAGCTACGGCGCCGACGGTCAGTCCGGCGGCGAAGGCAAGAATGCCGAGATCGGCTCCTGGCAATGATCGACCGCCCTCGGCGGCGCTTGCATCGCATCGGCGCGCGGTGACTTCGCGCAGGCCGGCGCGGGCCCCACGCTATCGGCACGGCTTCACGCTGATCGAGCTGATGATCGTGGTCGCCCTGATCGCGATCGCCGCAGGCCTGGCCAGCGTGTCCTTGCGCGACGGCTCCGAAGCCCGGCTGGAGCAAGAGGCGGGGCGGCTGTCGGCGCTGCTCGAGTCGGCCCGCGCCGACGCACGCGCTTCCGGGCTCTCGGTGCGCTGGGAGCTCGCCAGCACCGACAGCAGCGACGGCGCGCAGTTTCGTTTCATCGGGCTGCCGCCCGACCGGCCCTTGCCGAACCGATGGCTGGCCGACGGCATGAGCGCCGAGATCGTCGGCGCCCGCGCGGTCCAGCTCGGGCCCGAGCCCTTGATCGGCGCGCAGCGCATCGTCCTGCATCTCGGCGAACGCCGGCTCGAACTCTCCACCGACGGCCTCGGGCCCTTCGTGGCAGCGCCGCTCGAGGTGGTGCCATGAGAGGCCCGCGCTCGCAGCCGCGGAATCCACGGGCCGGCTTCACCCTGATCGAGGTGCTGGTGGCGGTGGCGATCGTTGCGGTGGCCCTGGGCACCGGCATCCGCGCTGCCGGCGCGCTGACCAACAACGCGCAACGCCTGGCCGACGTGAGCGCCGCGCAGTGGTGCGCGGACAACCAGCTCATCGGCCTGAAGCTGGCGCGCCAGTTTCCCAGCGTCGGCGACATCGACTTCAGCTGCGAGCAACTCGGCAGCAGCTACAACGGCAAGCTGATCGTGCGCCCGACCCCGAACCCGAACTTCCGGCGCGTCGACGCGCAGGTCGGCGACGCCGCGGGCACGCCGCTGCTGACCCTGTCGACCGTGATCGCGCGGTATTGATCGCAGGCGGCGAATCGGCATGAAAACGAAGCGCGGTTTCACGCTGGTCGAAGTGCTTGTCGCGATGCTGATCATGGCGGTGCTCGCCGGCATGGCGTGGCAAGGCATCGACGGCATTTCGCGCGCCCGCGACGCGGGCCAGCAGCGCAGCGAGCGCAGCCTGCGGCTGAACACGGTGCTGGCGCAGTGGGAGCTCGACCTGCAATCGATCCACGAAACCCGCGACGCGCCGGCCCTGTCCTTCGACGGCTCGACGGTCCGACTGATTCGCCAGACCGCCGGCGGCGCGCAGGTGGTGGCGTGGTCGCTGCGCGAGCGCCACTGGCAGCGCTGGGCGGGCCCGAGCAGCACGCGCGGGGCACAGCTCCAGGAGAGCTGGCTGCGCAGCCAGCAACTGCTCGGCAGCGAGGCGGCGCAGCTGCGCACGCTGTCGGGCGTCAGCGCGGTGCAGCTTTATTTCTGGCGCGGCGGCGCCTGGAGCAACGCCCAGTCCAGCGGCGACGTGGCGGCGGCACCTGCGCCTTCGGGCAGCGCACCGGGGCGCACCCGGGAGCTGCTGCCTCAAGGCGTGCGCTTGGTGCTCGCCTTCGAGGGCGAACTCAACGGCAACCTCACGCGCGACACGATGCTCGCGCCCAGCCTGCCATGAGCCCGCCGGGCCGTTCCCAAGGCGAATACCGCAGTGCGCAGCACGGAGGTTGCCTGATGACCCGCCGCTCGAAAACCGGGCCGAGCCACGTGTCGGCCTCGGGCCAGCCAAGCCCGGTGCGCGCCGCGGCCCGCAGCCCAGCGCGCCGGGCCGGCCGCAACGCACAGTCGGGCGCCGCGCTGCTGCTCGCGATGGTGATCCTCACCTTCGTCACCACGATCGCGGCGGGCATGGTCTGGCAGCAATGGCGCGCAATCCAGGTCGAAGAGGCGGAGCGCGCGCGCGCCCAGTCCGCATGGATTCTCAACGGCGCGCTCGACTGGGCGCGCCTGATCCTGCGCGAGGACGCACGCAGCGGTGGTGCGGACCATTTTGGCGAACCCTGGGCGGTGCCGCTGGCCGAGGCGCGCATCTCCACCTTCCTCGCCTCCGACAAGAGCAATGCCGAGGACGCCCCGGAGGCCTTTCTCTCCGGCTCGATCGCCGACGAGCAGTCGCGCTACAACCTCAACCACCTGGTCAACGACGGCAAGCTGGTGCCGGCGCAAATGGCGGTGCTGCAGCGCCTGTGCGAATCGGCAGGCCTGTCCTCGGACGTGGCCCAACGCCTGGCCGAAGGCCTGCTCGCCGCCGCCCGCGGCAACCCCGACGCGACCCTGTTGCCACAGACCGTGGCCCAGCTGGTCTGGCTCGGCCTGGACGCAGCCACGGTCGAGCGCCTCGCGCCCTGGGTCACGCTCCTGCCCGGTAGCGCCCCGGTGAACCTGAACACGGCGCCGCGCGAGGTGATCGCGGCGGTGATCGACGGCCTGGATCTGGCCAGCGCCGAGCGCCTGGTGCAGTCGCGCCAGCGCCAGCCGTTCAAGACCGTGGACGACGCGCGCGCGGTGCTCGGCACGACCGCCAAACTCGATTTCGCCGGTGTCGGCGTCGCCTCGAGCCACTTCGAGATTCGCGGCCGCCTGCGCCTTGAACAGCGGGTGCTCGAAGAGCGTTCGCTGGTGCAACGCCGGCAGCTGGAAATCGTTCCCTTGCGCCGCGAAAGGATCAACCTGTTCGCTGGGTGACACTGCGGGCGCGGGCCGCAGCACACCTGCCAGACTCGCGCTTCTGGGTCGGCTTGTGCGTCGCCGTGTAAGACTTTGGTCTCACGGCATCCAAGGTTGATCCACCGTGCCAAAGACGGTAGCCTTCTTCACTCTATGTCGATCCTTGTCGTCCTGATCCCCGCGCGCGAGCGCCTGAGCGCCGCCGCCGCGCCGGACGGCTCCGCGGCGCGTGCCACCGCCGAGTACAGCTACGTGCTCAGTCCCGACGGGCTGAACCTCAGCGCACAGGGCCGCTGTGCCGCCTCGCTACTGCCGCGCGCCGACAGCGTGGTCGCCGTTCTCGCCGATGCCGACGCCAGCTGGCACGCGATCACGCTGCCCCGCGCGCCCGCGGCGAAACTGCGCCCGGCGCTGATCGGCCTGCTCGAAGAAGCTCTGCTCAACGACGCCGAGAACACGCATTTCGCGCTCTCGCCCGACGCCAGCGCCGGCCAGCCGAGCTGGATTGCCGCGGTCGACAAACCCTGGCTCGCCGACCAGATCGCGCTGCTCGAAAAGTCCGGCGTGCCGGTCGAGCGTGTGGTGCCCTCGTCCTGGCCCGACCCGCAGCCGCAAGGCCATTTCTCCGAACCGCCCGGCCTGGCCGCCGGAGCGCCGATGCGGCTGACCTGGTCCGACGCGCAAGGCGTTGCCTGCCTGCGCCTGCAAGGCGGACTGGCCCGCACGCTTTTGCCGGTGTGGTCTGCGCAGCCGGCGCGCTGGAGCGCCACGCCCGCGGTGGCAGCACCGGCGGAGCGGCTGCTTGGCGCTCCGGTGCAGGTGATGACGGACGAGCAGCGCGCACTCCAGGCCGCCAGGTCGCTGTGGAACCTGCGCCAGTTCGACCTTGCCCCCCGGCATCGCGGCACGCTGGCCTTTCGCGAGGCGGTGCGCCGCTTTGCCGGCCCGTCCTGGCGGCCGGTGCGCTGGGGCCTGGGCGCGCTGGTGGCCTTGCAGATCATGGGCCTGAACCTCTGGGCCTGGCACCAGCGTGCGGCGGTCGAAGACAAGAAGCAGTCGATGGTCAAACTGCTGCAGACCACCCACCCGCAAGTGCGTGCTGTGCTCGATGCGCCCACCCAAATGCTGCGCGAGACCGACGCGCTACGCGCTGCCGCCGGGCGCGCCGGCGAGGCTGATCTCGAAGCGTTGCTCGACGCGGCCGCGTCCGCCTGGCCGGGCGACCAGCCGCCGGTGCAGACCCTGCGTTTCGAGCCGGGCCGGCTCACGCTCGCGGCACAGGGCTGGAGCCCGCCGCAGATCGACCAGTTCCGCACCCTGCTGCGCCCGGCCGGGCTGGCGGTTGAAGCCAGTGAAGGTCGCGTCGTCATCAGCCGCGCCCAGGGAGCCCGTTCGTGAGCCCACCCGCCCCTGCGTTCTTCGTTCAGACCGACAGGGGCCCGCGACCGCATCGCGAACCCACCGGGTCGACCGGCTCTCCGCGGCGTGAAGCCTTGCCGCGCGGCGACGGGGCTGCGTCTTGAACGCGGCGTCGATCGCCCTGGCCGCCTGGCACGCGCCGCTGCGCGAGCGCTGGCGCAGCTTGCCCGAGCGCGAGCGCCGCCTGGTGGCCATCGCGGTCACGGTGGTCGCCGTGGCGCTGCTCTGGTGGGTGGCGATCCAGCCGGCCTGGCGCGCGGTCAACGGGGCTCCGGCCCAGATCGACCAGCTCGAAGCGCAGTTGCAGCAGATGCAGCGCCAGGCGGCCGACGCACGCCTGCTGCGTGCCACGCCGCCGGTGGCGCGAGCGCAGGCCGAGGCGGCGCTGAAGTCGGCCACGGTCGCGCTCGGCGACGCCGGCCGCCTGCAGCTCAGCGCCGACCGCGCCACCCTCACACTCAACAACGCCAGTGGCGAGCAGTTGCGCAGCTGGCTCGCGCAAGCACGCGGCGCGGCGCGTGCACGGCCGGTGGAGGCTCAACTCACCCGCGGTGCGCGGGGCTACAGCGGCACGCTGGTGCTGACACTGGCGGGGGCGCTTTGAAAATGAAACTGGCTTTGCCCAAGGCCCGCCGCCGCGCCGCGATGCCCTCGGGTTTTGCCGAGTCGACCATCGCCGAACTCGCCTGGCAGCGCAAACGCGGTGCGGCGATGCGCTGGTCGGCATGGGGCGCGGTGGTCGGCGCGCTGTTCGGCCTCGTCGCGTTTGCGCCCGCGGCCTGGTTGGCGCATGCCGTGGCCTCCGCCACCGATCAACGCCTGCTGCTCACCGATGCACGCGGCACCATCTGGTCGGGCAGCGCCTTGCCGGTGCTCACCGGGGGCCCCGACAGCCGCGACGCCAGTGCGCTGCCGGACCGGCTGCACTGGACCACAGGCCTGCGCGGGCTGGCGCTGGAACTGCGTGCACGCCAAGCCTGCTGCATCAACGGCGAGATGCGTTTTGATTTGCGCCCCGGCCTGGGCCGCATGCTGGTGACACTGGTGCCCAATGTCGGCGCAGCGGCCGGTGGCGCCGCGGGCAGCACGCCGGGCATCGTCGGCCAATGGCCCGCGGCCTGGCTTGCCGGGCTGGGCACACCCTGGAACACCTTGCAGCTGAGCGGCACGCTGCGTCTGACCTCGCCCGGCCTGAGTGTGGAGTGGGTGCAGGGCCGCCTGCGGTTTGCCGGCGAGGCGCAGCTCACGATTGCCGGCGCGGCCTCGCGCCTGTCCACACTGGACACGCTGGGCAACTACCGCATCACGGTGCGCGGCGACGCCGCGAGCGACAACACCGCGATGCTGCTGGACACGATGGACGGCGCCTTGCGTCTCACCGGGCAGGGACAATGGGCCGCCGGGCGGCTGCGCTTTCGCGGCGAAGCGCGTGCCGAAGAAGGGCGCGAGAACGCCCTGGACAATTTGCTGAACATCATCGGCCGGCGCCAAGGCGCCGTCGCCGTCATCACGATCGGATGAGCATGAACCGTCGCCACCGCGCCGCCGTCGGCGCCGCCCACTCAGACCGAGCCACCGCCGGCGCGTCGCCACCTGCCTGCGCCGCGCCGCGGCGGGCGTACTCGCGGGCGAACTCACGGGCGATAGCCGCCGCCTTGGCCGTGGCGGCGGGCACGCTGTTCACCTTGCCGCTGGGTGCACAGCAGGCGCCGAGCGCCAAACCCACGGCGCCTCGCGCCAGCGGGGTCGCGCCGGCGCAGCGCTCGCGCGCGCCGGTGACGCTGAACTTCGTCAACGCCGACATCGAGGCGGTCACCCGCGCGATGGCCGCGATGCTCGGCCGCCAGATGCTGGTCGACCCGCGTGTGAAAGGCCAGATCACGCTGTACAGCGAAACGCCCCTGAGCGTCCGCGAGGCCTACCTGAACTACCTCGCGTCGCTGCGCGGCATGGGCTTCACCGTGGTGGAAAGCGCCGGCCTGCTCAAGGTGGTGCCCGAGGCCGATGCCAAGCTGCAGGCCGGCACCGTGTCGGTGGACCAGCCGACCGTGCGAGGCGACCAGGTGCTGACCCAGATCTTCAGGCTCAGCTACGAGAACCCGAACAACCTGGTGGCGGTGCTGCGGCCCCTGATCAGCCCGAACAACACGATCAACGCCAACCCGGGCAACAACTCGCTGGTGATCACCGACTACGCGGACAACCTCCAGCGCATCGGCAAGATCATCGCCGCGCTGGACCAGCCTTCGGTCACCGACATCGAAATCATCGCGCTGAAGCACGCGGTGGCCAGCGACATCGCGCCGCTGGCCCAGCGCCTGGCCGACGGCGGCGGCGCGGCCGCGCCCGGTGTGCCGGTGGCCGCGGGCGGCGGCGTCTCGGTGCTGGTGGACGCACGCAGCAATTCGCTGATCGTTCGCGCGTCCAATTCGGCCAAGATGGCGCAGGTGCGCGCCGTCATCGCCCAACTCGACCGGCCGTCCGGCAGCGGCGGCGGCCCGGGCGGCACGATCTGGGTGGTGCACCTGAAAAACGCCGACGCGGTGAAGCTCGCGGCGGTGTTGCGCGCGGCCTTCCCGACCGGCGGCGGCGGCGGTTCGGCCGCACCGGCGCTGGCCGCGGCGGCCACCTCGCCGGTAGCCGGTGGCGCCGCGGCGGCCACGACGCCAGTCGCGGCCTCGGCTGGCCCCTCCACCGGCGGCGCGGTACAGGCCGACCCGTCGACCAACTCGCTGATCATCACCGCGGCGGAGCCGTTGTACCGGCAGATGCGCGCGGTGATCGACCAGCTCGACTCGCGCCGCGCGCAGATTTTTGTCGAGTCGATGATCGTCAAGATGGACGCCAGCAAGGCCGCCGAATTCGGCTTCCAGTGGCAAAACCTGTTCGGCGAAAAGGGCGACAGGAACATCGCCGGCATTGGCACCAACTTCGGTGCCACCGGCAACATCCTCGACCTCTCGATCGCCGCCGCGCAGGGCACCGCCGGCGCCACCGCCGCCCGCAGCGCGGTGCCCGGCGGCCTGAACATCGGCCTGCTGACCAAGGTCGGCAGCATCTACACCCTGGGCGCGCTGGCTCGATTTCTTGAAACCAATGTCGGCGCCAACCTGCTCTCCACGCCGAACATCCTGGTGCTCGACAACGAAGAGGCCAAGATCGTGATCGGCCAGAACGTGCCCTTCATCACCGGCACCTTCACCAACACCGGCACCTCCGGCGGCGCGACCAACCCGTTCCAGACCATCGAGCGCAAGGACGTGGGCCTGACCTTGCGCATCAAGAGCCAGATCGGCGAAGGCGGCGCCATCCGCATGACCATCTTCCAGGAGAACTCCTCGGTGGTCAGTGCCGGCTCGACCGCCGGGCCGACCACCGACAAGAGCAGCATCGAGACCACGGTCAATGTCGACGACGGCCAGATCATGGTGCTCGGCGGCCTGCTCAAGGACGAGTACACCGACAACGAAGGCAAGGTGCCGGGCCTGGGCTCGATACCGATCATCGGCAACCTGTTCCGCAGCGAGCGGCGCGACCGCGTCAAGAGCAACCTGATGGTCTTCCTGCGCCCGGTGGTCATTCGCAACGCGGCGAGCGCTGAAACGCTGACGCTGGACCGCTACGAACAAATCCGCGCGCTGCAACGCGAGAGCCAGCCGACGCCGTCGATCGTGCTGCCGATCGGCGACGCGCCGATGCTGCCGCCGATGCGCGCGCCGCAGCAACCCGCGGTGCCGCCGCCCCTCGGCACGTCAGTGCCGCCATCTGCATCCGGCACGTCAGTGCCGCCTTCAGCATCCGGCGCCTCGGTGCCGGCAGCGCCAGCACCCGGCGCTTCGGCGCCGTCGAAGACCAACTGAGCGCACCAAGACGATGGCCACGCGCCACCCCCTGCCCTATGGCTTTGCCAAGGCGCACACCCTGCTGCTCGAAGACGACGGCGAAGTGCTGACGCTGTGGACCGCGGAGAGCACGCCGATGAGCGCGCTGTCCGAAGTGCTGCGCCTGTACGACGTGAGCAGCTTCGAGCGCGAAGCGCCGGGCGCCCTGAGCCAGCGCATCGCCGCGCTCTACGCCGGCGGCGAGGGCAGTGCCGCCGCGGTGGTGGGCGAGGTGGAAAGTGCAGTCGACCTGTCGCGAATGATGCAGGACCTGCCCGCGGTGGAGGACCTGCTCGAAGCCAGCAACGACGCGCCGATCATCCGCATGCTCAACGCGCTGCTCACACAGGCCGCGAAGGACGGCGCCAGCGACATCCATATCGAGCCCTACGAACGCAGCTCGTCGGTGCGCTTTCGAGTCGACGGCACGCTGCGCGAGGTGGTGCAGCCCAACCGCGCGCTGCACGCCGCGCTGATCTCGCGCTTGAAGATCATGGCCGAGCTGGACATCGCCGAGAAGCGCCTGCCGCAGGACGGCCGCATCTCCCTGCGCATCGGCGGGCGGGCGATCGATGTGCGGGTCTCCACGCTGCCGAGCGCGCATGGCGAACGCGCGGTGCTGCGGCTGCTCGACAAGGGCGAGTCCAAGTTCACCCTGGAGTCGCTCGGCATGGCTGGCGACGTGCTGGCCAACTTCAAGCGCCTGGCGCAGCAGCCCCACGGCATCCTGCTGGTCACCGGCCCCACCGGCTCGGGCAAGACCACCACGCTGTATGCCGCGCTGCAAACCGTCGAAACCAGCACCAGCAACGTGCTGACCGTGGAAGACCCGATCGAGTACGAACTGCCCGGCATCGGCCAGACCCAGGTGAACACGAAGATCGACCTCGACTTCGCGAAAGCACTGCGCGCCATCCTGCGGCAAGACCCCGACGTGATCATGATCGGCGAGATTCGTGACTTTGAAACCGCGCAGATCGCGATCCAGGCCTCGCTCACCGGCCACCTGGTGCTGGCCACGCTGCACACGAATGACGCGCCGAGCGCGGTCACCCGGCTCACCGACATGGGCGTCGAACCCTTCTTGCTGAGCAGTTCGCTGCTCGGGGTGCTGGCCCAGCGCCTGGTGCGCAAGCTTTGTCTGCATTGCCGGCGCGTCGATGCCCGGGGCCGCTACCACCCGGTGGGCTGCGAGCAGTGCAGCGGCAGTGGCTACAAGGGCCGCACCGGGGTCTACGAGTTGATGACCGCCGACGACAAGGTGCGCTCGCTGATCCACAACCGCGCCGCCGAGTCGCAACTCTTCGTTGCCGCCGAGGCCGCCGGCCTGCGCTCGATGCGCGAAGACGGGCAACGCTTGATCGACAGCGGCATCACCTCGCCCGAAGAAGTCATGCGCGTCACACGCGAGTAGACATGTCAGCCCCCAGGTCGCTTCGCTCCTGCCCCCAGGGCCCGGTCAGGGCCCCTTCGTCGCCCGTGGGGCTCGGCCGGGCTTGGGGCAGCCCGGCGCCCGTGCGGCCGCGCTGACCATGCCGGCTTACAAATACGAAGCGCTGGACGCCGCCGGCAAGGCCAAGACCGGTCTGCTCGAGGCCGAAAACGCCCGTGCCGCGCGCTCGCAACTTCGAGCGCGTGAGCTGGTGCCGATCAATGTGGCGCCGGTGCACGCGGCGGCCAACGAGCAGGGCGCGGGCGCGCGCCTGTCGCGCCGCGTCTTCAGCGCCACCTCGCTGGCGGTGTGGACGCGCCAGATCGCCGGCCTGGTCGGCGCCGGCCTGCCGCTGGAACGGGCGCTCACCGCGCTCGCCGACGAAGCCGAGGACCCGCGCCAGCGTGAACTCGTGGCCCACCTGCGCAGCGAGGTCAACGCCGGCTCCGCCTTCGCGCGCGCTCTCTCCACCGTGCCGCGCGAGTTCGACGATGTCTACCGCGCCGTGGTGGCCGCCGGCGAACAAAGCGGCGCGCTCGGCCTGGTGCTGGAAAAGCTCGCCGACGACCTCGAGGAACGCCACGAACTGCGGGCCAAGCTGATCGGTGCCGCGCTCTACCCGGCCATCGTCTCGCTGATCGCGCTGGTGATCGTGACCTTTCTGGTCACCTACGTGGTGCCGCAGGTGGCGCAGGTGTTCACCACCGGCAAACGCGCGCTGCCGATGCTCACCGTGGCCATGCTCGGCATCAGCGCCTTCGTCCGCGACTACGGCTGGATGGTGCTGGTGGGCCTCGCGGCCGGCGGCGCGAGCCTGGCCTACTCGCTGCGCAACGAAGCCTTCCGCGAGCGCTTCGATGCTGCCTGGCTGACGCTGCCGCTGCTCGGCCGCCTCTCGCGCGGCTACAACGGCGCACGTTTTGCCGGCACGCTGGCGATGCTTGCGGGCGCGGGCGTGCCGATCCTGAAGGCGCTGCAAGCCGCCGCCGAAACCCTGGGCAACCGCGCGATGCGCGCCGACGCGCTGGCCGCGTTGACGCAGGTGCGCGAGGGTGCGCCGCTGGCCAGCGCGCTGGCGGCCAAAAAGCGTTTCCCCGGGCTGCTCGCGATGTTCGCGCGCCTGGGCGAGCAGACCGGCACGCTGCCGGCGATGCTGCAGCGCGCGGCCACCCAGCTTTCGGTGGAAGTGCAACGCCGGGCGATGGCGGTGGCCACGCTGCTCGAGCCCTTGCTCATCGTGGCGATGGGCGTGGTGGTGATGCTGATCGTGCTGGCGGTGCTGCTGCCGATCATCCAGCTCAACACCTGGGTGAAGTAGCGCGCGAAGCGGCACGCGCATCGGCACCCGCGGTGCGCCGAATGTCACGCTGCGGCGTTGAGGTCACCAGGCACCCCCGCTGACCGGGGCTTGCCACCAGACCCCGCTTGCCTGAATGATGCAGGTGTCAGCGGAGGTGCCCATGCCGACATCGAACGAACTGATCCCGAGCCCGCGCATCCCGATCGCGAACATGCGCCGTGTCTACCGCCTCGACGAGGTCGAGCGCCGCCTGACCAAGCTGCCGCCCAAGGAGCACGAGAGCCTGCGCAGCACCTACGAGCGCATGCTCGAAAAGGGCCCCGAGCGCTTTCAGGTCAAGCCCTCGGGCCTGCCGGCGATGGAGCATCTCTACGACGAGATGCCCAACTTCCACGAGGCCCTGGACGACGTCAAGCGCCAGCTTGCGCTGTGCCAGGACAGCGGCGACGCGCTGGAGCTCTCGCCGATGCTGCTGCTCGGCCCCCCTGGCGTCGGCAAGACACATTTCGCGCGCGAGGTCGCGGCCTTGCTCGGCACCGGCATGGGCTTCGTGTCGATGAGTTCGCTCACCGCCGGCTGGGTGCTCTCGGGCGCGTCGAGCCAGTGGAAAGGGGCGCGCGCGGGCAAGGTGTTCGAAACCCTGGTCGAGGGCGCCTATGCCAACCCGGTGATGGTGATCGACGAGATCGACAAGGCCCGCGGCGAACATGCCTACGACCCGCTCGGGGCGCTGTACAGCCTGCTCGAGCAGGACACGGCACGAAGTTTCATCGACGAGTTTGCCGAGGTGGCGGTCGACGCCAGCCAGGTGGTCTGGGTGGCCACCGCCAACGACGCGCGCGCGATTCCCGAGCCGATCTTGAACCGCGTCAATATCTATGAAGTGCAGCGGCCCGACCGCGACGCGGCACGTGCGATCGCGCTGCGCCTGTACGCGAGCCTGCGCGCCGCCCACGACTGGGGCCTGCGCTTCGGCGAGCAGCCGGGCGACGCCGTACTAGAGCGCATGACCGAGTTGGCGCCACGCGACATGCGCCGCGCCTGGATGACCGGCTTCGGCAACGCCAGGCTCGACGGCCGCAACGCGGTGGAGCCGCGCGACCTACCGGACCCGCAAGCGCGACGCTCGCCGATCGGCTTCGTGCACTGACGGCGCCCTCGGGGCCACCGCCTCGCGGCACGTGCTCGCCGCGGCGGAGCAGCCCACCAATGTGGGGGGCGGCCCGTATCATCGACCGCATGCCCGCCTCCCTCGATGGCCGCCTCGTCGTTGCGATCTCCTCGCGCGCGCTGTTCGACTTCGAGGAAGAGAACCGCGTCTTCGAGGCGCGCGACGACCGCGCCTACATGCAGCTGCAATTGCAGCGCCTGGATGAACCAGCACGTCCGGGCGTGGCGTTTTCGCTGGTCAACAAGCTGCTCGCCTTCAACGCCGGGGCCGCCGCGCCGCTGGTCGAGGTGGTGATCCTGTCGCGCAACGACCCGGTGTCGGGCATGCGTGTGTTCCGCTCGGCGCAGCACTACAAGCTCGCCGTGGAGCGTGGCGTGTTCACCCGCGGCGAGAGCCCCTGGCGTTACCTGAAGCCGCTCAACGCCCACCTGTTCCTGTCCACCAACGAGGCCGATGTGCGCTCGGCGCT
>JANNGZ010000145.1:0-7881 GCA_031404155.1 Burkholderiales bacterium | reverse complement strand
GATGCGCTGGCCGTTGGCGCAGGCCTCGCCAACGAGCACCACGCAGGCGCCGCAGTCGCCCTCGGCGCAGCCTTCCTTGGTGCCGGTGCGGTGCAGCTTCTCACGCAGATAGTCGAGCACGGTGGTGGTGCGCCGCTCGCCGCGCGCGTGGTGGATTTGGCCGTCGAGAACGAAGCGGACGGCGTAGATGTCGCTGGAGGTCATGCGGCGCGCCTGGTCGGGAGAGGGAACAACTGATTTTAGGCGCCCGGGTCCAAGCTGGCTGGGCCGCGTTTCACTGCTGGCGCTCGTGCTCGGCCAGGCTGCCGCCAGCACGCCGCTGGCACTCTACGTGCGCGCGAAAGACTTGCCGCCGATCCACGACATCAGCACCGACACGGCCGACCCGCCCGGCTTCGTGGCCGTGCTGCCGATGCGCCAAGCTGGTCGGCGGCCGTCGACCCCTTGCCGCCCTTCGACTCACCGAGTGCTGTCTTTTGAAGACAAGTTCGAGCTCAGCCCACGGTATTGCCGGAACCACTGATCTGGATGGTTTTGTTGTCGTTGCCGTGCAAATTCGCAGTCTGGCTGACGGCTGCTTGCAACTTGGATTCGTCAATCCACTGCTTCAAGAAGGCTGCCAACGCGGGATCTGCTTCGAGCGCCTTGCGCAGTTGCATGCTGAGTGCTCCCTGCGCAGCGGGGTCGGCGGGCTGCTGCGCGAGATCGTCGAAAGCTTCTTTAGCGCCTGCATGGGTTAGTCGCGTCTTTATCTTGTCGAGGAGCGCGCTGACGGCAGATTTGCCGACTTCCTCGGCTCCCTTTTCGACGGCCTTTTGAAGCAGTGGAGCAAGTATTGCCACGGCGGACGTCGCTAGGGCAATAAGGGTTGCGATATCGATCACTTGGTCATCCTTTCAAATGAGATGAGGCATCAACGCTTGGAGCAGCGCCGAGTCTGGCTCCGATCCTTCAGAGTTGCAGAGTTGGAAGTAGTCGCGCACGATCGCGCGGAGTAGCCCCTTGTGAACATCCGGGCGACACAACACTTCGGGCTTCAAGGTTTGAATTGCCTCGTGGGCGAGTTGCACTGCATTTGCTGTCGCACCGGAGTGATGAGTGCAAAGGGCCAAGACGATCAGCGACATCGCCAGATCGGGCCGGAACACATCGGGCCGCAGTGCGGCCAGTTCGCGGCAGATGTCGACGGCCTCTTGCGCGGCCTGCAAGGCGGGCTCGCGCTGGCCCAGCTTGCTGAGCATGGTGGCCAGGTTGTTGAGCGACGTCGCCAGATCGGGCCGGAACACATCGGGCCGCAGCGCGGCCAGTTCGCGGTACAGGTCCGAGGCCTCCTGAGCGGCCTGCAAGGCCGGCTCGCGCTGGCCAACCTGGGCCAGTGCGATGGCCAGCCCGCTCAACGCTGACGCACGTGCCTCCAAGGGAGCATCCGCGCGCGCAGCCCTCAAGCGATGCAAGCGTTGCGCGACTTGCAAATTCACATCCCTGAGCGCGATGCTCTCGATCGGCAAGCTCGCGTCCAGGGCGGCCAACGCGTCTTCGTCATCGCCGATGGCACGCATGATCGCATCCAGCCAAACCAATGGCGCATCGGATTGCTCCGCGAAGTCCTGGGTGCAGCGAATGACGGTCTCGACCACGGCCTGGCCGAAGCTGTCGTAGCAGCGCAAGACGGCCGCAGTACCGGCGTCTTGCCGCAGGCTCAGCACGATCAGTGCCTCGCCGATCAAGTCCGGCAGCACAGGTGCTATGCCGTTAGTGCGGGGCAGCGCTTGCTGCAGTAAGTCGGCCAGCGCCGCCGCGTCACCGCCGCTGGGCCGGGCGATGGCGAGCTTCTCGCCCGTGGCAAAGCGCTCGAAGTCTTTGCGAGCCATGCCCTGGGCCAGCGTGACGCAGGCGGCAAGATGCAGCACCAGCTCCGGGCTGAGCGATCGAGCGCTGGCCAATTGATTCAATCGATCCGCCTCGCGCGTGGCGAGTGCCTGTGCCAAGTCGGTGCGACCCAGGGTCAGTGCCTTGGCGTGGCCGACGCGAGCCAACTCGAGCGCAGCCATCATCAGGAACAGCGGATCGCCGCCCCAGCTCAGTTGCATGAGCTTGTCGCGCAACGCGTTCTCTTCGAGCTGCAGGCTGATCGCTTGATTGGCGCCGCTGCGAGTCAGCATCTGCCTGAGCAGCGCGAGTCGATCGTCAGCATGCACCAGAGGGTTGATTGGCACAGGCTCGACCGGGTCGAGCAAAGCGCGTTTGCCTGATGCGCCCCAGCCCCCGGATGCGAACACGGTGGTCCACCAGCCGGTCTCGGTGCTGGCGCTGCGCTCGAGCAGCAGCAGCCTCATGGCCTGCGGCGGCAGCTGCGCTCTGTCGACAAGTTCGCCGATCCAGTTGTTCAGCAGCTGCGCATGCTCGGCCGCATCGTCAATCACGATCAATGTGGGACTGCGCCATCCCCAGGTGCTGAGGTTCTGTTGCTCAAAGAAGCGGCGCAACTCCGTGCGTGTGACGAACCCCGCATCCCAGCCGGTGGCAGCAGCGTGTTCGCACAACTCGAGCGCGAGTCGCGTCTTGCCGCGACCGCCGCCACCCACGAGCACGCGCGCCGCCATGGCGCGTGGGCCGCTCAGATAGGACTGCAAGCTCGCAAGCTCGGCCTCACGCCCCACCAGCACAGTCGAGCGGGTGTACGGCGAGAGCCTGTCCAGGTCCTGATGCACCTGCCGTCGCGCAACGTAGCGCGTCAACGTGAGGTGCGGGTGCCCTGTCACCACGCTGTTGCCGTCGCCCACGATCTGCACGACCGTGTTGCCGTTACCTCCCGCGTTCGCCAGTTGCACGCGACATCCTCCGTCCTGGGTACCGTACGCCACAGCAGCACGGGTACGACCCGAGCATCATCTCCCCGTTCAGGTAACACGAGGGTCTACGGCTAGTTGGGCCGGCTCGATACTGACCATTGTTCGCCCCGGCGCTCGAACGACTGCTTCGAGGGAATGTTGGACCGCGCCGGGCCGCGTGCCGACCGTGAGTCGACGCAGCGCTGTGTCAGCTCAAGCCCCGCAAGCTGCCTTCACACGCGATGGGCCGCCATCCGTAACCACACCATCAAGCGAAAGTCCCTGAGGTAGGCCAGCGTGGCCGCCTGCCGGCTGAGCTCTGCGGTGAGCATCGACAACCCCAGCGGCGTCGATAGATCGATCGCACCCGCCGCCACCTCCTGCCGCAATGACAGGCCGAACGGATCGAGGAAATCGGCGAACGCCGCGTGGTCGATCCGCGTGCGCAACGCCTATGGACGGATTAGCAATCCCACTGCTAATCTGTCCATCGACTCAATGCTCCGCCGCATGCTCCCGCGCCACGCCGAACGCCAGCTCGAAGGCCTCGCGCGCTGGTACCCCGTGTCGCCATCACCGGGCCGCGAAAGTCGGGCAAAACGACGCTGGCACGCCGGGCATTTCCCGCCCAACCCTACGTCTCGCCCGAAGACCCGGACACGCGCGAGACAGCACTGGCCGATCCGCGGCGCTTTCTCGCCCAGTTCCCGGCCGGCGCGGTGATCGACGAGGCGCAGCGCGGGCCGGCCCTGTTTTCCTACCTGCAAACGCGCCCACACCACGGCGGACTCTGTGAGGAGCGAACGTCGCAACCGCGTGGGCCGGGCCGGGTGGCTGGGTCTGCAGGTTCCGCGGCGACGTGGACTATCTGTGCACAGTTTTGTTCACGGTCCGTATCGCGGATTTCCCGAAACGGCGGCCGACGGCGCTAAGGCTTGACGTCCGCGGCCTTGATCGCCGGCCCCCAATCGGCCACCTGCTTGGCGACGAACTGGGTGAAGTCGGCGCCGCCCATCTTCACCGCGGTGATGCCGAGTTCCTCGAAGCGCTTGACGATTGCCGGGTCGGCCACGATGTCGGCCAGCGCCTTGCCCAGCTTGTCGGTCACTTCCTTGGGCAAGCCGGCCGGGCCGGAGACGCCGAAATAGTTCTCGGCCACCAGTTGCGGGTAGCCCAGCTCGACCACGCTGGGCACCTCGGGCAGCAGCGGCGAGCGGGTGTGCGTGGTCACCGCCAGGGCCTTGATCTGTCCCGCCTTGACCATCGGCACGAAGGCGGTAATGACGTCGATGCCCAGCGGGATCTGGCCGGCGATCAGGTCGGTGGTCATCGGCGCACCGCCGCGGTAGGGCACGTGGGTCATCTGGATCTTCATCGCCGCCTTGGTCATCTCGCCGACGATGTGGCCGATCGACCCCGGCCCGCCGCTGCCGAAGTTGTAGCCCGGCGCTGCCGCAGCCTGGGGCAGCTCTTTCAGGCTCGCCGGGCCGGACTTCGGGTTGGCCATCAGCAGCACCGGCGCCACGCCGAGCATCGCCACATGGGTGAACTGCTTCACCGGGTCGTAGGGCAGCTTGGGCACGGTGAAAGGGCCGATCGAGGTCGGCGTCGAGTTCGACAGCATCAGCGTGTAGCCGTCAGGTGCGGCGCGCACCACCTCTAGCCCGCCGATGGTGCCGCCGGCACCAGGTTTGTTGTCCACCACCACCGTCTGGCCGAGGGCCTTGCCGAGTGGTTCGGCGATGGCGCGCGCGACGATGTCACTGGCCCCACCCGCGGCGAAGGTGACGACGATGCGTATCGGTTTTTCGGGCCAGGCTGCACGGCTGGTGCCGGCCGCGACACCCAGGGCGAGCGCGACACTGGCAGCGAGAGTCATTCGAGTCATTCGGCGATCGGTCATGGTGGTCTCCAATGGTTTTGCCCCCGGAGCGCCGAGCGGCGACGCCGCGCTCAGGAGCCGCGGTAGGTTGAATAGGCCCACGGGCTCACCAGCAGCGGCACGTGGTAGTCGCCACCGGCGTCGGCGATGCCGAAGTCGAGCTGCACTTCGTCGATGAACGCCGGCTCGGGCAGGCTGACACCGCGGGCGCGAAAGTACGCCGCCACCGCAAACACCAGCCGGTAGCGGCCGACGGCCATCGCAGCAGCGTCGAGCAGCGCGCCGCGGTCGTAGCGCCCGTCGGGGTTGAGCGTGAAGGCGGTGATCGTCTCGGCCGGCGCGCCGGTGACGCGTTGCAGCTTCACCGCCATGCCGGCGGCGGGGCAGCCGTTCATCGTGTCGAGCACATGGGTGCTGAGGTGTCCCACGGGAATCCTTTCGTCGCTGCGGGTGCGGGTGCGGCCCGGGTTTCGATGCGGCCGGCAGCGCATGTTTGCTTTGCGTGACCGGGCAAAGTGTATACACTTGCGCATGCAAGTCAATCCGCTCGTGAACCCGAATCCATGCCGCGAAGCCGCCCCAACCTGAAAGTGATCGCGCCCACCGCCTCGCCCACGCGCGGCACCCGGCGTGCCGCCGCCGTGGCGCCGGCAGGCGCCACGCAGCGCATCGTGGAGTCGATCACCGAGGCCATCGTGGCGCGCCGCCTGATGCCCGGCACCAAGCTGGCCGAGCAGAAGATCGCCGACATCTTCGATGTTTCGCGCACCCTGGTGCGCCAGGCTCTCAACCAGCTCAGCCGCGACCGCCTGGTCACGCTGGAACCGGCGCGCGGCGCGTTTGTGGCCATGCCCAGCGTCGACGAGGCGCACCAGGTGTTCGAGCTGCGCCAGATGCTCGAAGGTGCGATGGCCAAGCGCCTGTGCGCCGTGATCACCGACGCACAGATCGCCGAGCTGCGTGAACACCTCAGGGCCGAACGCGCCGCGGTGGCGCGCACCGACGTGCCGGGCCGCACCCGGCTGCTGGCCGACTTCCATGTCGTGCTGGCGCGCATGCTCGGCAACCAGGTGCTGGCGCAACTGCTCGGCGACCTGCTCAGCCGCTCGTCCCTGATCTCGCTGATGTACCAGTCCTCGCATTCGGCCGAGGCGTCGCTGGCCGAGCATGTGGCGATCGTCGACGCCCTCGAGAAGCGCGACGCGCGCGCCGCGGTGCGCCTGACCGAAGACCACCTCGACCATGTCGAGCGCAACCTGCGCTTGGACCCGCGGTCGCCCGACCTGGCGCAAATCCTGAGTCTTGCGTGATGACCACCACAAGCTACCCACGCGACCTGAAGGGCCACGGCCGCCACCCCCCGCAGGCCCACTGGCCCGGCAACGCGCGCATCGCAGTGCAGTTCGTGCTCAACTTCGAAGAGGGCGCTGAGAACTCGGTGCTGCATGGCGACGCCGGCAGCGAGCAGTTCCTCTCCGAGATGTTCAACCCGCCGGCCTATGCCGCGCGCCACCTGAGCATGGAAAGCATCTACGAATACGGCGCGCGCGCCGGCGTCTGGCGGCTGCTGCGCGAGTTCGAGAGGCGCGGCCTGCCGCTCACCGTCTTCGGTGTGGCCATGGCGCTCGAACGCTGCCCCGAGGTGACCGCCGCCTTCGTCGAACTCGGCCACGAGATAGCCTGCCATGGCTGGCGCTGGATGTCCTACCAGAACGTCGACGAGGACACCGAGCGCGAGCATATGGCGCGGGCCACGGCCACCATCGAGCGTCTCACCGCACACCGACCCCTGGGCTGGTACACCGGCCGCGACAGCCCGAACACTCGCCGGCTGGTGGCCGACCACGGCGGCTTCGAATACGACAGCGACTGCTACGGCGACGACCTGCCGTTCTGGCTCCAGGTGCAGAAGTCCGAAGGTTCGCTGGCGCCGCACCTGGTGGTGCCCTACACGCTGGACACCAACGACATGCGCTTTGCGCTGCCGCAGGGCTTTGCGCAGGGCGACGACTTCTTCACCTACCTGCGCGACAGCTTCGATGTGCTGTATGCCGAAGGCAGCGAGGCGCCCAAGATGCTGAGCATCGGCATGCACTGCCGCCTGCTCGGCCGGCCGGGGCGGCTGCGCGCCTTGCAGCACTTCCTCGACCACGTCGAACAACACGACCGCGTCTGGGTCACCCGGCGCATCGACATCGCGCGCCACTGGAAATCCTCGCACCCCTTCAACCCCGAGACGGCCTTTGTCTGGCCTTCCGCGAGGTCCGCATGATCACGCTCGAACAACTCAACGCGGCCACGCCGGCCGAGTGCGCCGCCCTGCTCGACGGCACCTACGAACACTCGCCGTGGATCGCCGAGCAGGCCTGCGCGCGGCGGCCGTTTGCGAGCCTGGCGCAGCTCAAGCTGGCGATGGTCGATGTGGTGCGCCAGTCCGGCCACGAGGCGCAGCTCAGCTTGATCCGCGCTCACCCTGAACTCGCCGGCAAGGCCATGGTGAGCAAGACGCTGACGCCGGAGTCGACCCATGAGCAGGGCAAGGCGGGCCTCACCGACTGCACGCCCGAAGAGTTCGCGCGGATTCAGCAGCTCAACGCCGCCTACAACGCCAAGTTCGGGTTCCCGTTCATCCTCGCGGTGCGCGGGCCGCGCGGCACGGGCTTGAACAAGGCCGAGATCATCGCGACCTTCCAGTGCCGGCTGGACCACCACCCCGAATTCGAGCGGGCCGAATGCCTGCGCAACATCCACCGCATCGCCGAGCTGCGCCTGAACGACAAGTTCGGCCACGCGCCCGAGCTCGGCAACCTGGTCTGGGACTGGGCCGAACGCCTGGCGGTGCACAGCGACCCCGGCTACGCCGAACGCGGCGAGCTCACCGTCACCTACCTCACCGACGCCCACCGCGCGGTGGCGCAGGACCTGTCGCACTGGATGCGCGCCGAATGCGGCTTCGACCAGGTGGCCATCGACGCGGTCGGCAACGTCGTCGGGGTGTATTGGGGCACCGACGAAGCCACCGATCCGTCGCTGCGCGAGCCCTCCCCTGGACAGGGGAGGGATGGGGAGGGGTCGGGCCACAGTTCTACCGGCCTGGCGGGGTGGGGCCCCCCGCGCCACACCCGCCGCCCCACACACACCCGGCGCCAATGGGGCGAGTAAGACGGG
>JANNGZ010000144.1:0-7660 GCA_031404155.1 Burkholderiales bacterium | reverse complement strand
CCGGTTCACGATAGGCCGAAGCCCTACGCTACGCAAGCGGCGTGACAGTGTCTTGACAGGCCTGCTCGACAGGTTTGTGCGCGCCCGGGCGGCTCAGAGGCTGAGAGTTTTTCGAGCGTGTTCGAGCAGCGCGCCAAAAGGTGTTCGATCTAGGCCACAGCAGGCGTAGCCTGCGCTTCGCTTGGCTTTGGCACAGCCATAGCTCGGGCTATGGCGCGCATTTGCAACGACGAGCGGGCGCCTTTGGGCATGATGAGCGGGCATGATCGAAAGACTCTCAGCCTCTCAGCCCCGCAGCGCTCGCCAGGCCATGATCAGACCGATCAACAGCGGCTGGTGCAGCATGTACACCAGCAGCGGCCAGCGGCCGAGCCAGGCCAGCGGCGCCGCAGCACGCGGCACCGCGCCGCTCAACAGCGCGGGCCGGCGCTGAAGCAGCCACTGCCCGAGCGCCAGCCCCCACAGCATCACCCCCAGCCAGGGCAGCAGCGGCGCGAAGTCTTCGGCCACCGGCTTGCGGGTGACCAGGCCGACCCAGTTGGTCCAGCGGGTGTCGAAGAACGGGTGCTGCACAAACTGCGGCAGCAGCACCAGAAGCAGGCCGAGCGGCCACAACCACACGCGCAGCGGCGCGGCAAAACGCACCGCGAGCAACATCAACGCGATGCCATGCAGCACGCCGAAACTGATCCAACTCTGCGGGAACATCAGCGCCGAACCGGCCGATACGAGCACCGCGCAGCCGGCCACCTGCGCCCAGCGTTTCCAGAAGCGTGGCCAGGCCTGGCCCGCGTGCAGCGCCACCGCCTGGCCCAAACCGGCGCAGAGCAGGAACAAGCTCACGATGACGATGCGCTGGCGGGTCCACAGCGGGTCGGTATAAAAATTCTGCCTCGGGTCGAGCAGGCCGAAGTGGTTCAAGTCGAAAGCGAAGTGGAAGACGACCATCCAGACGATGGCGGCGCCGCGCAGCGCGTCGAGGCGGTCGAATCTTGGGGCTGGTGGGTTCACGCGGCGACGATAGCTCAGAGGCTCGCTGGCCATCGGATGGACCCGCGCCGATGGCCGCTCCGCCTCTCAGTTTCTCCGCCTAGGGTTTGCTCAATTCGCGGATCAGCAGCTTGGCCGGGCGTGCGTTGGCATCGCCCTTGTCGAGCCAGAGCGTAACCGCGCGCGCGAGTGCACCGCGGGCGATCGCGAGCAGGTGCTGCGGCGGCGCCGCGTCGTCGGCCAGCGTGGTGAGCCGCCCATGCGCCAGCGCGTTGCGCCAGCCTCGCGCTTGCGCGGCAAACCATTGCGCCGCCGCCGGGTCGGCTCCACCGAGTACCCGCTCGACCAGCAACTCCAGCGGCAGCGGGTCGGCCGGCGCGCGGAAGCGCCCGAGCAGGCCTTCCACCAGCGCAAAGCCCAGGTTCGCGCGCGCCAGCGGCGGCAGGAACTCGCGGTCGTGGGCGCGCCGGAACGCGGCGAGCCAGCGCTCGATTTCCGGGTGCCGCGTGCTGTGCGCATAACGCTGCAGCAACTCCCACATCGGCGCGGTGAGCGCGCGGTCCGCCGCCGCCAGCATGCGCTCGGGCTCGGCGCGCAGCCGCGCCAGCACCGTCTGGCGCAACACACTCGGCTCGCGCAGCGGGCGGCTGCCGTGGATCACATGCAGGCCGGCCAGTTCGGGGTCGATGAAGCGGTCGAACCCGGCCAGGCGCAGGCTCGCCACCGCGGTGTTGCGCACCTGGCGCAGACGGCGCAGAGCTTCGTGTTCGTCGCCCAATGCCGCGTCCGGCATGTACAACGCCAGCGCGGCGATGCGCTCGGGGATCAGGTGCAGCTCGCTCAGGTAGTCGCGCGCGATGTCCTTGTCTTCGAGCGACACCACCTCGCTGCCGGTGAGCGGAATGATGCCCGGGCACGGCGGCTCGCCGAGCGGCTGCAAGGCGGTGCAGCCCAGGCCGGCGAGCGGCGCGTAGAGGGCATACGCGCCCTCCACGCCTTGCAGGCCGGCGCTGCTGCTGCGCGAGATGAAGGGGTGGCGCATCACCGGCGGCGAGATGCGGTGTTCGCGGCGCAGGCCGGGCGGGTCGCTGCTCAGCGACCAGTGCGGCACGCCGCCCCGAGCCGGCGGCGTGCTGCCGGGTGCCGGCGCTGCGGCCACCAACGTGTCGGCGTCCAGGCTCAGGCGCAACTCGTCGAGCAGCGCGCCGTCTTTGAGCCGATGCGCCAGCGCCACGATGGCCGCGGCGAGCCATTGCGCGGCCCGCGCCGAGGCGATCGCGGCCTGCGCATCGGGCGCCAGCGCGGCCCCGTGCAGGCCGGCGCTGCGGGCGTCGTAGAGCAGCGCGGCCGCGGCGCGCAAGCGCGCAACATCCTGCGCGCCCGGCAGGTTGGCGGCGCGGCGCGCGAAGGTTTCGGCCAGGCCGGAGCGCACTTCGGGCAGCAGCAACGCTTCCAGCGCCACGCTGCACAAGAGCTCCTGCTCGGCGGGTTCGAGCGTGGGAGAGGCCGCGTCGCGCAGCGCCTGCAATGCGGCCGCCAGATCGGGCTGCCCGGCGATGAAGTCGACCATGCCCTGCCACTGCGCGGCGCGCGCCAGCGTGTCCTCGTCCAGCGGCGGGCCGGCGCAGGCAGGGGCGAACAGGTACTCCATGTCGGCGTCGCCCTGGACCCGGAAGCTGCCCGCCGGTTCCCGGCCCGGCAGCACGAAGGAGTGCGCTTCGTCCACCTGCGCGAAGGTGACGCTCCAGCGCGAACGCGGCAGCAGCGAGGCCGGCGCGGCGAGCGCGAGCGCGCTCGAGTGGCGGTCGATCAGCTCGTGCAGGTTGAGTACGATGCCCAGCCCCAAGCGTTTGAGGAACGCCCAGTTCGCGCTCGGCACTTTGATCTCGGGCACCGCGCGAGCGGCGCGCAGCGGGCGCACAAAACCGTCGCTGGTGGCGTCGAAGTTCATGTCCAGGCGCAGGAACACCGGCGCGGTGACTTCGTAGGCGCTGCGGTGGTCGCTGAAGGCGCCCTGGCTCAGGTTGTCGAAGACCTCGAAGGGCATGCGCCAGAGCTTGAACTCGCCGCAGTCGAAATGCTCGAGCTCGATGCGCAGCAGCGGCAGGTGGGCGACAAAACACAACTCGGCCATGGCCACCTCCGGACGACGACGCTAGCGGACCGTGGGCGGCGCGGGTGGCACGGGCGGCAACGGCGTCTGCGCCGCCCGGGCTGCGTGGCCCGCAGGCACCGACGCGGGCGCCGCGACCGCGGCCGGTGTTGAGGCGGGTGTTGCGGCCGGTGTTGCGGCGGCTGTCGCTGCGGGACTCGCTGCGAAAGTCGCTGCGGGAGTCGCCGAGGTCGCCGCCGCGGGAATCGCGGCGGCCACCGTCGCCGGCACGACCACCACCTTGCCCTCACCCGACGAGAAGAAACGCTTGACGATGCGCTGGATGCTCTCCGTGGCCTCGTACCAGCCGAAGCCGGCAAGGAAACCGACCGCGAGATAACCCAGCCGCGCCAGGTCGTCGGCCTTGTCCTTGGCCCCACCGGCAAACACCAGCAAGCCGCTTTGCAGCAGCGCGAACACCACCAGCCCGAGCACGGCGGCGAGCAACGGCGCCACGAAGTAGCCCCAGACATGGCGGGTCTGGAAGTCGCCCTTGACCGAGGCGTACTTGTGAAAGCTGACGATGTCCAGCGCACCCGCGCCGAGCACCGCACCGAGCATCGAGTGCAGCGCCGAGAGGAACACCGGCGGCAGCACAGCGTCGGGCGCCACGCCGATCAGCCGGCGCAGGTTGACCAGGCCGAGCACCCAGGCGTCGAGCAGCAGCCAGAGGGCGCCGCTGAGGTAGCACAACACGAAGGCGACGATCAGCAGCTTGACCCAAAACGGGGCTTGGGGTGACGGCGGTGGCGCCGGCACGATCACGGGCGCCGGCACGATCACGGGCGCAAGCGCCGGGCTGGCGGCGACGGTGGGGTTTGACGAGTCGGTCATGGCCACGGCGTGAGTCCTCGAAGGGCCGCCATGGTGCCGCGATCCCGCGTGGCCGCCTATCCCTCACAAGCAGAAGCGCTACGCCTTGCTCCTTCCCCCTCGCGGGGGAAGGTTGGGATGGGGGGGCACTCGCCGGTCAAGGGGGAGGGAGCAAAGCCATCGCGCCGTTGTCGACGCCGAGGCAGCCGATCAATCCGCGAACGCCGTGCCCTGCTCCGCCATCTTCACCACCACCGCCGCCGGTGCAAAGCGAGGGCCGTGGGCCAAGGCGAGTTCGCGGGCACGGGCCACGAAGGCCGGCGCGCCCATTGCGTTGATGAACTGCAAGGCGCCACCCTGGAAGGGCGCAAAGCCCCAGCCGAAGATCGAGCCGATGTTGGCGTCGGCCACCGAGCGCAACACGCCTTCCTCGAAGCAGCGCGCGGCTTCGTTGGCCTGCGCGAACATCAGGCGGTCGATCAGCTCGCGCTGCTCGGGTTGCTGCGCGGCCACCGGGTACATCTTGGCAAGTTCGGGCCACAAGCGCTTGTCGCTTGTCCCGGTTCCTGATTTCCCGTCTTCCGGCCAGTCGTAGAAGCCCTTGCCCGCCTTCTTGCCGACGCGCCCGATCTCGCACAGCTCGCGGATCACGCTCAGGCCCGGGTGTTCGGTGAAGGCACGGCCCTCGGCGGCCAGGTCTTTCTTCGTCTGCTCGGCCACGTGCAGACCGAGGCTCAAGCTCACCTCGTCCTGCAAGGCCAGCGGCGGCATCGGCATGCCGGCCTGCAAACCGGCCACCTCGATGCTGCGCGGGTGCACCCCCTCCTTCAGCATCGCGATGCCTTCCATCACATAGGTGCCGAAGACGCGGCTGGTGTAGAAGCCGCGGCTGTCGTTGACCACGATCGGGGTCTTGCCGATCTGCAGCACATAGTCGAAGCCTCGCGCCAGCGTCTCCTTGGAGGTTTGCGCGCCGACGATGATTTCCACCAGCGGCATCTTGTCCACCGGCGAGAAGAAGTGCAGGCCGATGAAATTCGCCGGCCGCGCGCTGGCTTTGGCCAAACCCGAAATCGGCAGCGTGCTGGTGTTGGACGCGAACACCGCGCCGGGCGCGATGACTTTCTCGGCCTTCAAGGTCACATCGGCCTTGACCGCACGGTCTTCGAACACCGCCTCGATGACCAGGTCGCAGCCGTCGAGTTTTGCGTAGTCGGTGGTCGGCGCGATCTTGGCGAGCAGCGCGTCGCGCTTCTCGGGCGTGGACCTGCCCTTCTTGATCGCCTTGTCGAGCAGGCCTTGCGAATAGGCCCGGCCCTTCTCGGCTGCTTCTTGTGTCGAGTCGAGCAGCACCACCTCCAGCCCCGCCTTCGCCGACACGTAGGCGATGCCCGCGCCCATCATCCCGGCGCCGAGGATGCCGAGCTTCTTGACTTTGACCGCCGCCACGCCCGCCGGCCGCGACTGGCCCTTCTTGATCGCGTTCAGCTGGTACCACAGCGTGTTGATGATGTTGCGCGACTCTTGGCTCACCACGCAGGCGGCGAAGTAGCGGCTCTCGACAACGCAGGCCGAATCGAAGTCCATCAGCCCGCCTTCGAACACGCTGCTCATGATGTGCGTGACCGCGGGGTAGTTGCCATAACTCTTGGCCGCCG
The DNA here is from genome assembly GCA_031404155.1 of Burkholderiales bacterium. Lineage (GTDB taxonomy): Bacteria > Pseudomonadota > Gammaproteobacteria > Burkholderiales > Burkholderiaceae_C > JANNGZ01. The sequence goes on along the minus strand of JANNGZ010000144.1, from coordinate 2,047 downwards.
CGACCGAGGGGCCGATCGACCAGATCTGCGCGATCGCGGGGGCGCGCGAGTCGCCGCCGGGAATCTTGAACTTCGGCTGGTCCCAGGGCTGTTTCACCTTCGGGTTGGCCAGGCACCAGGCTTTCGCTTTGGCGATCAAGTCCTCGCGGTCGGCTGCCAGTTGGGTGACCAAGCCCATCGCCAGCGCCTTCTGCGGCGCGATGTCGTTGCCTTCGGCGCAAACCTGCAGGGCCTGCTGGATGCCGACCAGCCGCGGCAGGCGCTGCGTGCCGCCGCCACCGGGCAGCAGGCCGAGCTTCACCTCGGGCTGGCCGAGCTTCAACTTCGGGCTGTCGAGCACGATGCGGGCGTGGCAGGCGAGTGCGATTTCCAGGCCGCCGCCAAGCGCATGGCCGTTGATCGCGGCCACCACCGGTTTGCCCTGGGTTTCGAGCTTGCGCAGCACCAACTTCATCTCCATCGACGCGTCGAAGGCTTGCTGCGCCTCGGTCCATTTCGACATGCGGTCGATGTCGCCGCCGGCGCAGAAATCGGCCTTGGCCGAGGTGAGCACCAGGCCCTTGATCGATGGGTCGGTGGCCAGGCGCTCGGCAATCTCCGCCAGCGGCGACATCAGTTCGTCGTTGACCACATTCATCGGCCGCTGGGCCAGGTCCATCGTGGCAATGGCGATGCCGTCAGCGTCGACGGTGAGGTTGATGGCGCTCATGTTCATGTCTCCTTCAGCCGGGCAGTTGTGCCAGCTGCAATGTGTTGCCCGCGGGGTCGGTGAAGCTGGCGGTCCAGCCGCCCCAGAACTGTTTTTCGGGCGGCGCGTCGAAGGCCACACCGGCGGCGCTGAGCCGCAGGTGTTCGGCCTGGATATCGGCCACGGTGAACGAGGCGCCGCTGAAGCGGCCGACCAGCGCCTGCTCTTGCGGCGGCGCGTCGTCGGCCACGGTCTCCAGCACCAGCGAGAGGCCGGCGTCGAAGAGCAGGTAACCCTGGGCGCGGCCGTCGTGCAGCAGCTTGATGCCGAGCAGGTCGCGATAAAACGCCAGCGCGGCGTCGAGGTTGTTGACGAACAGGCGCAGGGTGCCGAGCTTCATGGCCGCAGGCTCCAGGTCGAGCTTCAGAGGCTGAGAGTTGTTCGAGCGTGCCCGAGCAGCGCGCCAAAAGGCGTCCGATCTAGGCCACAGCAGGCGTAGCCTGCGCTTCGCTTGGCTTCGGCACAGCCATAGCTCGGGCTATGGCGAGCATTTGCAACGACGAGCGGGCGCGTTTTGGCGTGATGAGCGGGCATGATCGAAAGACTCTCAGCCTCAGACCCGCTCGATGATCGTCGCGATGCCCATGCCGCCGCCAACACAAAGCGTCGCGGCGCCGGTGCTCAGGTTGCGCCGCTCGAGTTCGTCGAGCAAGGTGCCGAGAATGATGCAGCCGGTGGCGCCGAGCGGGTGGCCCATCGCGATCGCGCCGCCGTTCACGTTGACCCGGTCCATCTCCACGCCGAGGTCGCGCGCGGTTTTCATCGGCACCACCGCAAAGGCTTCGTTGATCTCCCAGAGGTCGATGTCCCTGGCCTGCATGCCGGCCTTGGAAAGCGCCTTGCGGCAAGCCGCGGTCGGGCCGGTGAGCATGATCGTCGGCTCGCTGCCGATGACCGCCGCGGCGCGGATTCGGGCCCGCGGTTTCAGCCCCGCCTTGGCGCCGCCTTCGCGGCTGCCGACCAGCATCAGCGCCGCCCCGTCAACGATGCCCGAGGAGTTGCCCGCGTGGTGCATGTGTTCGATGCGCTCCACGGTGGTGTACTTGCGCAGCGCGGTGGCGTCGAAGCCCATGCCGCCCATCATCGCGAACGAAGCGTCGAGCTTGGCCATCGCGTCGAGGCTGGCATTGGCGCGAATGGTTTCGTCTTCGGCCAGCAGCGGCAGGCCGGCGATGTCGCTCACCGGAACGATCGAGCGCTTGAAGCGCCCTTCGGCGCGCGCGGCCGCCGCGCGCTGGTGCGAGCGCAGCGCAAACGCGTCCACATCCGCGCGGTGCCAGCCTTCGAGCGTGGCGATCA
>JANNGZ010000143.1:0-3175 GCA_031404155.1 Burkholderiales bacterium | reverse complement strand
CAGGCCGACCACGGCGCCGCGCCGCAGCGTGCGCTGGATCACCAGCAGGCCGATCGGTCCCACCGGGGCGGCGATCGACAGGCCGATCAGCAGCGACTGCGCGAACAGCGCCGTATCAGCCACCTGCCGCCCCGGCCGGTGCGCCGGTGGCGCGCATCAGGCCGTCTTGGCGCGCCGCGCCAGGCCTTCCATCGCCAGCGCGTAGCCGTCGATGCCGAAGCCGACAACGATGCCGGCCGCCGCCGGCGACAGGTACGAATGGTGGCGGAAAGGCTCGCGCGCGTGCACGTTGCTGATGTGCACCTCGATCATCGGCACGCCCGCACCCTTGACGGCGTCGTGCAGCGCCACGCTGGTGTGGGTGTAGGCGCCGGCATTGAAGACCACGCCGAGCAGCGTGCCGGCGCGGTGTGCCGCTCCGGCCTCGTGGATCCAGTCGATCAACACGCCCTCGTGGTTGCTCTGGCGAAAATCGACCGCCAAGCCCAGGCGCTGGCCAGTGGCTTCGCACAACACGCGCACGTCTTCGAGCGTGGTGTGGCCGTACACCGCGGGCTCGCGCGTGCCCAGCAGGTTCAGGTTCGGGCCATTCAGGACCAGGATCGAAGCCATGTCTCACCCCTCCTTCGGGTGCGCGGCCATTTTCGCCGCGTTCAGGCCGGCCGCGAGCGCAGCCGCATCGCATTGGGCAGCGGCACCGAACGGTTGAGCACGTCCTCGGCCAGCCACACCGCGCCGCGCCGCGCGCGCTCGGCCACCTTCGGCAGCGGCATCTGCTGGTAGTCGTCGTTGAAGACCTCGAAGCTGTAGTCGCCGCGATAGCCCATGCGGTACAGGCGGCTCACCAGTTCGGCCACCTGTTCGCTGTGCACCCCCTCGCCCGGGAAGACGCGGAAGTGGCGCGCGGTCTCGATGCGCTCTTCGACCGAGCGGATCTGCGTCCACATGAAATCGGCCAACTGCACCAGGAACACCCGCGACGGGTCTAGCCGGTCCAGCGCGTCCATCGCCGTCTTTGCGGCCAGCGAATGAAAGGAGTCGAAGCCCAGGCCCAGGTTGGGCATGTCGGCACGGCACACCACGTCCCAGGCGGTGGTGAACTCGTTCACATGGCGGCCCCAGGACAGGCCCTCGTAGGCCACCTTCACGCCCAGCGGCAGCGCCAGCATCGCCAGCTTGCGCAGGTCGCCCGCCAGCAGGTCGGTATCGCCGCTGGCATGGGTGGACGTGCTGGAACACACCAGCAGCAATTTCGCGCCGAGGTCCTGACACATCTCGAGCATCGACTTGGCGACATCGATCTTGTAGTCGTGCAGGTGGCCGCTGAGGCCTTCGAAATCGCGCAGCACCTGGAAACCGGTGATGCGCAACCCGCTGTCGCGTACCGCCTGGACCGCGGCTTCGTAGCCCTCGGCATGTTGCATCAGGTCGCGCGCCGACAGCATCACCTGCGAGAAGCCGGCCTCGCGCATGGCGCGCAGCTTGTCCGGCAGCGTGCCGGCCATGGAGATGGTGTCCATGCCGAAGTCGAGGATGTTGGCTTGCGCAGCCATCACGCCATTCTCTCGTCGTGCACCAGCTCGAACATCACGCCGCCCAGCCAGCTCTGCGTCAGCGCGCCGCGGTTCTCGGAATGCAGGTCCTGCGACTCGACGAAGCCCACGCCACGCTCGCGCAGCGCGGCCACGCTGGCCAGCACGTCGGCGGTGCCCAGGCCGATGCGCTGCAGCGATTCATCGCCCTCCTCGTCCAGGATGCCCGGCTCGGGCTCGATCAGCTGCAGGAAGAAGCTGCCGCGCGGGCCGATCGACGGGCTCTGCAGGATGCGGCCCTTGGGCAGGATGCCGTAGCGCTGCTCCTCGGGCAGCGCCTTGAAGCCGAACAGCTCGCGGTAGAACTCGCTCCAGTCCTCCATGCGCTCGTTGCCGATGTATTGCACGATGCCGAACCAGTGCAGCCCGGTCAGTGCCGGCGGCTTCGGGTCCACCGTCGGGATGAGCGTGAAGTCGACGTCGTAGATCGAGAAGTCCTTGCAGCGGTCGACGAAGTAGATGCGGCTGGAGCCCACGCCATGGATCGCCGGGATGTTCAGCTCCATCACCTCGACCTGCGTCGGCACCGCCCAGGCGCCACGCTGCACAACGTGCCTGAAGGCCGCAGCGGCGTCGCGCACGCGCAGCGCAATCGCCGCGATCACTGGCGTCTCGCTGGGCTGCACACTGCGCGGCAGCCCGCCGGCATGGGCGTTGACGATGATGTTCATGTCGCCCTGGCGGTACAGCAGCACCTCGCGCGAGCGGTGGCGTGCGATGGGACGGAAGCCCATCGTCTCGAGCACCTGGCCCAGCGCCTGCGGCTTGGAGGTGGAAAACTCGATGAACTCGATGCCGTCCAGCCCCAGCGGGTTGGTGGCGTCGGCGATGGCCTCGCGGTCGGGTCTGTCGCTCATGTTTCGCTCCTGTGCGCTGCTGAAAGTGCTGTTCAGTCCGCGCCCGCGCGCTCGGCCAGCAAACGCCGGAAGTACGCTTCCATGCGCTGTGCATCGGGCTCCAGGCCGGTGAAGAGCTTGAACGCACCCACCGCCTGCCACACCGCCATGCCGCCGCCATCGACCGTGGCGCAACCTTTCGCGCGCGCCGCCTTCAGCAACGCGGTCTCGATCGGGAAGTACACCACTTCGGCCACCCACAGCTCACTGCGCAACAGCGCGGCCGGCAGCGGCAGGCCGGGCAGCTTGTCCATGCCGGTGGGGGTGGCGTGGATCAGGCCGCTGGCGCCTTGCAGCGCCGCGGCCACGTCGTCGCTGGCGCTGACGCGGCCGGCGCCATACAGCGCGCTCAGGCTGCGCGCCAGCGAGCGCGCGCGCGCTATCTCGCGGTCGTTGATGACCAGGTGCGCCGCCCCCAAGCGCAGCACCGCATGCGCGATGGCCGCGCCCGCGCCACCAGCACCGAGCAACACCACGCGGCTCAGGTCCGCGTTTGGCAGCGCGCGCCGAAAGGCCGCGCTCCAGCCCGAGCCGTCGGTGTTGTGCCCGATCAGCTTGCCGTCGCGGCAAACGACGGTGTTCACCGCGCCCATCGCGCGCGCTTCTTCCGACAGCTCATCGAGCAACGGGATCACCGCCTGCTTGCAGGGGTAGGTGATGTTCAGGCCGGAAAAGCCGATGGTGCGC
>JANNGZ010000142.1:0-33002 GCA_031404155.1 Burkholderiales bacterium | reverse complement strand
GCGCCGCCGTCCATGTCCCAGCGGCCGCGCCAGGGTGCGTCGTCGTAGTAGCTCTGCGGGCGGGTCCAGAACACGTTCACCACCACCATGTGGATGCGGCCGAAGCGCTTCTGATCGATGGCGCGCTTGAGCTGGACCAAGGTGGCGTTGAGCCGGTTCTGCTTGACCACGAAGAGTTTGACGCCGGCGTCGCGGCAGGCGCGCACCATCGCAATGCCCTCGTCCCACTTGGTGGCCATGGGCTTTTCGCTCAGCACATGGCGGCCCGCCGCGGCCAAGCGGACAGCCTGCTGCGAATGCAAGCCGCTGGGGGTGGTGAGCACGACGATGTCGGCGTTGCTGCCGTCGAGCAGCGCGTCCAGCGTGGCGAACGGCGCAGCGCCGGTTCGTAAGGCGGCGGCGGCGAGCGCGGCCGGGTCGTTGTCGCAAACCGCCACCAGCGTGGCGCCCTCCGCATGCTGGCTCAGCGCATCGAAATGGTTCGCGGAAATGCGGCCGCAACCGACCAGCGCGAATCGAATCGGCCGGTCCAGGATGGGCAGTGCGTTGGCGGGGCGTGAGGTCATGCCGGGCGGGTGCGCGGGCGCACGTGAAGGCAGGCCCGGGATTGTAGGGGGGCGACTTTGATGGCCAGCCTAAAATTGCCGCAAATTCAACGAGTGCCAATGACCTCCACGCCTCTGCAGCAAGCCCCCGCGCAACCTCTGCCCGCACGCGACGACCACCAGCTCATCGCCGAGCGCCGCGAAAAGCTCGCCGCGATCCGCGCCCAGGCCAAGTCCCGTGGCGTTGCCGCCTTCCCCAACGACTTCAAACCCCGCCACCACGCGGCCGACCTTCAGCTGCGCTACGGCGACGCGACCAACGAGGCGCTGGAGCCGCAGGCGGTGCAGGTGGCGCTGGCCGGGCGGCTGATGCTCAAGCGCTTGATGGGCAAGGCCAGCTTCGGTACCTTGCAGGACGGCTCGGGGCGCATACAGCTTTTCGTGACCAAGGACGCGCTCGGCGACGAGGCTTATGAGGCCTTCAAGCACAACGACCTCGGCGACATCCTCGGCGCCGAGGGCCTGCTCTTCAAGACCCGCACCGGCGAGCTCTCGGTGCGGGTGAGCACGCTGCGCCTGCTGACCAAGAGCCTGCGCCCGCTGCCCGACAAGTTCCACGGCATGGCCGACCAGGAGCAGAAGTACCGCCAGCGCTATGTGGACCTGATCACCGACGAGGCGTCGCGCGCGCGCTTCGTGGCGCGCAGCAAGGCGGTGAGCTCGATCCGCAACCACATGGTCGAGCACGGGTTCCTCGAAGTCGAGACACCGATGCTGCACCCGATTCCCGGCGGCGCGAACGCCAAGCCTTTCGTGACTCACCACAACGCGCTGGACCAGGAGATGTTCCTGCGCATCGCGCCCGAGCTGTACCTGAAGCGGCTGATCGTCGGCGGCTTCGAGCGCGTGTTCGAAATCAACCGCAGCTTTCGAAACGAGGGGATTTCGGTTCGCCACAACCCCGAGTTCACGATGATGGAGTTCTACGCGGCGTACTGGAACCATCACGATCTGATGGATTTCACCGAAGGCATCCTGCGCCATGCCGCGCGCCAGGCCGCCGGCACTGCGCAGCTCAGCTACGCGGGGCGGCCGGTGAACCTGGAAGAGCCGTTCGCGCGGCTCACGGTGCGTGATTCGCTGGTGAAGTACGCGGGCCTGAACCTGGCGCAGGCCGGCGATGCGGACCTGTTGCGCGAGAAGCTGGTGGCCCTGGGTGAAGACCCGCCGGCGCGCTGGGCGCTGGCGGAATTGCAGTTCGCCTTGTTCGAAGCGGCGGTCGAACATCAGCTCTGGGAGCCGACCTTCATCATCGAGTACCCGGTGGAGGTGTCGCCATTGGCGCGCGCGTCGGATACGAACCCGGCGGTCACCGAACGCTTTGAGCTGTTCATCACCGGGCGCGAGTTCGGCAATGGTTTCTCGGAGCTGAACGACGCCGAGGACCAGGCCGCACGTTTCCTCGGCCAGGCCGCGGCCAAGGAAGCCGGCGACGAGGAAGCGATGTACTACGACGCCGACTTCATCCGCGCGCTGGAGATCGGCATGCCGCCCACCGGCGGCTGCGGCATCGGCCTGGACCGCCTGGTGATGCTGCTCACCGATGCGCCGAGCATTCGGGATGTGGTGCTGTTCCCGGCGCTGCGCGGCGAGGCTTGAGACGGCAGTTCGGAGTGCGCGACCCGCTCCTTCCCCCGTCAAGGGGGAGGGAGCAAAACAGGTGCGGCGCGAGCGCGTTGGCTCAGAGACATCACCGGTGCTTGAACGCCGGCTTGCGCTTGTTGATGAACGCGTCCATGCCCTCGCGCTGGTCCTCGGTGCCGAACAGCGAGTGGAACAAACGCCGCTCGTAGCTCACACCTTCGCTGAGGGTGTGCTCGAAAGCGCGGTTGACGCAGTCCTTGGCGATCGCCACGCTGGGCTGGCCCAAAGCGCAGATGGTGGCAGCCGCGGCGAGCACTTCGTCCATCAGCTTGTCTGCCGGCACCACACGCGAGACCAGGCCCGCGCGTTCGGCCTCGGCGGCGTCCATCAGCCGGCCGGTGAGCACCATGTCCATCGCCTTGGCCTTGCCCACCGCACGCGGCAGCCGCTGGGTGCCGCCGGCGCCGGGGATGATGCCCAGGTTGATCTCGGGCTGGCCGAACCGGGCGGTGTCGGCGGCGATGATGAAGTCGCACATCATCGCCATCTCGCAGCCGCCGCCGAGCGCATAACCGGCCACGGCGGCGATGACGGGTTTGCGCACCTGGCGGATCGTTTCCCAATTGCGCGAGATGTACTGGCTGCGCCACACGTCCATGTAGCCGAAGCCGGCCATCACGCCGATGTCGGCGCCGGCGGCAAAGGCCTTTTCGTTGCCGGTGATCACGATGCAGCCGATGCCGTCGTCGCCGTCCAGCGCCAGCAGCGCGTGGCCGAGTTCGTCCATCAGCGCGTCGTTGAACGCATTGCGCTGTTTGGGGCGGTTGAACGCGATCACGCCGGTTTGCAGCGGGCCGTCTCCGCGGCGCTCGACAAGGATGTTCTGGTAGTCCATTTGCAAGCTCCAGCCCGGCGACAGACCGAGCGACTCCCACTATAAGGGCCCGCTGCGCGGGTCGATGCTGTGCATCCGCCACGGGCAAATGGCACGCCGCGAACCGGTGAAGTTTCGTGTCCTCACTGGACCCAGACGGACGGCGCTAAGCTCGACACCAGGGCAGGAGCAAAATACGATTCCTTCACGAGGAGGCGCATGCGCCCGCCGAATGTTCCAGGCTCGGTGACCACCGAGACAGCAGGTTTTCTCGACGTGGTGTGCGGCTGCGGCCGGGGCCGCGGTTGACCCATGGCCACCATTTATCGCAAGTCCGAAAAGGGCCTGGCCGAAATCGAGACGCGGGCCCACCGCCTGCTGCCCCGCATGCGCAGCGCGCTGATTCTGGTCGACGGCAAGAAGTCCGACGATGAGTTGCGCAAGCTGATCCTCACCGCGCCCGATGAAACCTTGTCGGCGCTGGCCGAACAGGGTTTTATCGAGGTGGCCAGCAAGGCGCCACGCGCCGAGCCGGTACCGCTGACGGCGCTGGGCACGCCGGCAGCCGCGCCGGCGGCTGCCCCGTCGTCCGCCGTGGCCAGCAGGCCGGCGCCTCTGGCTGCAAAACCCTTCGAGGCCGTGCGGCGCGAGGCCGCGCGTGCGCTCAACGACCAGCTCGGCCCGCTCGCGGAGACCCTGGTGATCAAGATGGAGCGCAGCGCCAGCATGACCGAGTTGCGCCCGCTGCTCGAAACCGCGGCCCAGGTGGTGCGCAACGCCCGCGGCGCCGCCGCCGCGGCAGCGTTCACGGAGAAGTTCCTCTCCGAGTAGCGCAGTGGAAAGCGCAGTGCAAAGCGCCGAGCAAAGCGCCGAGCAAAGCGCAGAGCCATTGCGCCACGCATATCGCGCCTTCTGGTTCGTTTTTCTGGTCGCCTCCGAACGCGCCAACGGAGCAAAGTGGCTAACGCGGCTCGGCCTGCAAGGGCCGCGACTCGATGAGCAGGTCGACGTAGGTTTCATCGTCCTGGCGGATGCGCAGGCGCACCGGCAGGTACTGCAGCGAGGGCGCGAACCACAGCTCCACCGTGAGGTCGCTGCCGCGCACCGCCTGGCGGCGTGGCTTGACGTGATAGGTCTCGATCGGACCGATCGGGGTTTGCAGCGTTTCCTCGCCAACCACGTCGTAGACCCAGATGTCGACATGGCGCAGCAGCGCCAGCGGCAGCTCCACCGTGTTGCCGGCGCGCAGCAGTGAGGGCTGGGTGGTGAACAGCCAGGTGAGCTGCACGAACTGGCTCGCACTGTCCTGAACACCGGCCAGGGTGGCGCGGCGGCTGCCGTTAGCCATCACCACCGCATCGGGCTCGAAACGCATCGCGATGCGCCGCGGCTCGCGAAACGCCACCTTGGTGTCTTCGTCGTAGCGGCGCGGCGCGAGGCCGCGGTCGGTGAGCTCGCCGTCGCTGCTCATGCGCCGTTTGATCAGCGGCGCAAAGCTCGGGCCGACATTCACGTCCAGGTGCACCTGGTAGCGCGGCCCCTGGCGGACCCACTGCACCTGCGCATTGCCGTGCACCTCGCCGCGGTAGTTGCCGGTGAGCACATAGCGCAGGCGGGTCGAGGGCGGCCAGTCGAAGGCTTTGGCGTCGGGCAGGGCCTGCGGCGCTGAAGCCGCGCCCGCGGAGGCCAAGGGTGCGCTGGCGGCGAGCACCGCTTCGGCCGACGGCGAAGTCACCGGCAAGGACGACGCGGCAGGCTGCGCTGCGGCATTGGGCGTTGCGGCGGCCACCACCGCCGGCGCCGCTGCGGACGCGACCGCTTCCGCTGGCGCGGGCGCTTCGGCTATGGCCTGGGCCTCGGCGCGTGCCCGAGCCGTCTCGCGCGCCGCCTTCTGAGCTGCATTGGCACGCGCGGCCTGCGCCGCCGAAGCGGCCGGGTCCGGTGGCGCGGCCGCCGAGCGCCGCGCCACGATCACGGGCGCCACCATCGGCGGTGCGGCCGACTGCAACTCGCGCACGAAGGCGACCTCGATGCGCTGCACGGTGGGCGTGGCAGCACCATCGCCGATGTGGCTGTCGGCGAGTTGCTGCGCGCCGATGAGGTGCAGCAGCAGCACCGCGGCGAGCAACACCAGCCACGCCGCGCGGCGGCGTGAGGGAGTCAGCCGCCCAGCCATTGGCGGCGCAGCGCGGTGGCCGCCGCGGTCGGCTTGTCCTGCGGCACCAGCGCCACCGTCGTCGCGGGCGCAGCGGCACCGAGCGGCGGGCGCCGCAGACGCAGGCTAACGACACGCTGCTCACGCACCAACAGCATCTCGATCTCGTCGCCCGGGGCGGTCCATTGCTGCGCATCGTCCAGGCGCCGCACCCGCCAGCCGTTCACCGCAAGCAGTTCGTCGCCCGCGGAAATGCCGGCGCGCTCGGCCACGCCGCCGCGCAGCACCGACTTCACCTGCACACCGCTCAGCGGCCCCTCGGCGAGCTTCAGGCCGAGCGCGGCGGCCAGCCCCGGAGCCTCCGGCCGCAGCTGGAGCCCGGCTTGCGCGAGCAGCGCGTCGAGCGGCAATTCGTCGCTGCCGTGCACCCAGGCCCGCAGCTCGCGCTCCAGCGGCCGGCCGGCCAGCGTGGCGAGCTCGCGCAGGATGTCGGCCTCGTCGATCGGGCCGCCATGGCTGGCGTGCCAGAGCCGGCGCATCAATGCGTCGAGATTGACTTCGGCTCCGTCCTTCGCAGCCTTGTTCGCAGCTTCATTCGCACCGGCATTCGCCGCAGCGCTCGAGCGCAGCGTCAGGTCCAGCGCCAGCGCCACCAGCGAGCCTTTCTGGTAGTAGCTCACCGTCGCGTTCGGCGTGTTCTCGTCGGCGCGGTAGTACTTGACCCAGGCGTCGAAGCTGGCATCGGCAACGCTTTGCAGCTGGCGCCCCGGCGACGCAAAGACGCCGTTGACCGCCTTGGCCAACAACTTGAGGTAGCGCGCTTCGTCGATCAGGCCGGCACGCACCAGCATCAGGTCGTCGTAGTAGGCGGTGAAGCCTTCGAAGAACCAGAGCAGGCGGGTGTAGTTCTCGCCGCTGTAGTCGAGCCGGGCGAACTCGCGCGGCTTCACGCGTTTGACGTTCCAGGCGTGGAAGTACTCGTGGCTGATCAACCCGAGCAGGTTGACATAGCCGTCGCTCGGTGCGGCCTGTGCGGTGGCCACACGCGGCAGGTCGCGCCGGTTGGCCACCAGCGCGGTGCTGGCGCTGTGCTCCAGGCCGCCGTAACCCTCGTCGACCGCGTTGAGCAGGAAGAGGTAGCGGTCCATCGGCGGGCGGCCTCGCTTGCCGTGCCAGAGTGTCATCTGCGCTTCGCAGATGCGCTGCGTGTCGGCGAGCAGCCGTGGCCCGTCGAAGCCCGGCCAGGCGCCGTTGACCACCAACGAATGCGGCACGCCGCGCAGCACGAACTCGCCGCGCCAAAACTCGCCCAGCTCGAACGGGTGGTCGACCAGCTCGTCGTAGTCGGCGCAGAGATACTCGCGCCGCGATTGCGCCTTCGCCCCCGGCGCCGCGGGCATCGCGGTGGCCACGCTCCAGCCCGCCGGCAGCGGACCGAGCGTGAGCGCATGCGGTTCGTGTTCGCGGCCTTCGACACGCAGGCACAGGCTGGTGCCGTTGAAGAAGCCGCGGCGGCCGTCGAGGAAGGCCGCGCGCACCGAGGTGTCGAACGCATAGACGTCGTAGCTCAGCTCCAGCGCGGCGCGGCCGCTGCACGCGGCTGTCCAGGTGGCCTTGTCCAGCTGCTCCAGCGGCACCGGCTTCGCACCCTGCCTCGCCTTCAGGCCCGAGAGGTGGCGCGCGAAATCGCGCACCATGTAGCTGCCCGGAATCCAGGCCGGCAGCGACACCCGCTGCTGCGCAGCGGGCGCCGCCACGGTGAGCATGGCGTGGTAGCGGTGCGCCTGCGGGTCAGCGAGTTCGATGCGGTAGCGGATCATGCGCAGATTGTCGCCGCTCGCCCTTTGGCCCAGCACGCCGGCACAGGCACGCTGCCCAAGCGTGCCGCGCCTTGTGCCCGGCCTTGCAGGCCTCGCCGAAGTTCAACCGGGCCGGCGGGCGCGCCAGGCGCAAACGCCCGCGCGGGGCCGGCTCAGGACTTGCCCGAGCTCAGCACCAGGAGCTTCTCGATCTCCGCCGGCGGCAACGCACCGGGAGCGCGGGTGCCGTCCTGGAACACCATCGCCGGTGTGCCGGTCACCCGGTGCTTCTTGCCCAAGGCGGCGTTGCGCTCCACCGCGGCGGCGTCGCATTTGCCCATCACACGCGCCGGCGCTTCGCCGTCGATCATCCAGGAGCGCCAGGCCTTGCCGGCGTCCTTGGCGCACCAGATGTCGCGCGATTTGGTTTCCGAGTCGGGGCCGAGGATCGGGTAGAGGAAGGTGTAGATCGTCACGTCCTTGATGCTCAGCAGGTCGCGCTCGAAGCGTTTGCAGTAGCCGCAGTTCGGGTCGGCGAACACCGCCACCTTGCGCGTGCCGTTGCCCTGCTTGAAGACCATCGCATCCTTCAGCGGCAGGCTGGCGAAGTCGATCGCGGTGAGCTTGGCCACACGTTGCTCGGTGAGGTTGACACGCGAGCGGGTGTCGAAGATCGTGCCCTGCACCACATGGTGGCCGTTTTCGTCCGCATAGATCACTTCGGTGCCGATGCGCACCTCCCACAAGCCGGGGATCGCGGTCTTGCTCACCTCGTCGATCTTGGGCAGGTTGGGCAGCCGCTCGGCGAGGTTCTTGCGGATCGCGGCCTCGTCGGCGGCGGCGGCCAGGGGCAGGGCCAGCGCGGCCAGGCCGGCAAGCGCGAGCGCGCAAAGGCGCGAGCAGGTGGTCAATGTCATGGGAATCCTTGAAGAGGGCCTAAGCGCCGAATGCACGCGCAGCGAGCCAGCGTTTGGCCAAAGGCAGATGATCAACCAGAGTTAGACCGCGGTTGCGAAGTTCCTTCGCAAAGGGTGCCTGGGCGGAAAAAATGCGCAGCAGGCCGTCGGTCAGGCCGAGCATCGTGGCGGTGGCCGTGGCCCGCCGGCGCGCATAACGCGCAAGCAGCCGCGCATCACCGAGGCCACGCCAGGGTTCGCGAGACGCGATCACCCCCGCGAGCGTGGCCACATCGGCCAGGCCCAGGTTGAGGCCCTGGCCGGCGAGCGGGTGAACCACGTGCGCTGCATCACCGAGCAAGACCCAGGCTTCGCCACTCACCCGCTGTGCCCGCGCTTGCAATAGCGGCCAGGTGGCGCGCGGGCCGGCCAGGCGCAGGGCGCCCAAAGCAGCGTCGGCGCCCTCGCCCAGGTGGCGGGTGGCGTCGTTCAGCGCCGTCTCGAATTCGGCATCGGCAAGCGCAGCGAGTGCTAGCGCACGCTGGCGCGGCAGCGACCAGACCACGGCACAGCTGTGCGCGGGCTCGGGCCGGTCCAGCGGCAGCAGCGCCAGCACATCGGGCGAGCGAAACCACTGTCGCGCGGTGGCCCCGTGCGGCCGCATGGACACGACCCGCGTGGCCAGCGCGCTTTGTTCGTAGTCGTGGCGATCGAAGGCGACGCCGAGATCTTCATGCGCGCTCGACGCCTTGCCCTCGCAATGCGCCACCAGCGTCGCCACCGGCTTCTGCGATTGCGCCTGCGCCGCGTCGAGCGCGCGCACATGCGGCGCGAAGCGCAGCGCCGCATCGAGCGAGGCCTCCAGGGCCGCGGCATCGACGATCCAGGCCAGCGCGGGCACGCTCAATGTCCAGGCCGAAAAGCGCAGCGTCGCGCCCACCGCGTCGCCGTCGATCTGCATGTCGTGCACCGGCGTCACCGCGTCGGCGGGCAGGTCGTCCCAGACCTTGAGCTCGCGCAGCAGCGCCAGCGACGCCGCATTGAGCGCGTAGGCGCGGATGTCGGGTGCGGCGCCTGCGGGGCGCGCAACGTCGCGTGCCAGCACCACGTCGAGCCCCTGGCGCGACAGCGCAAGCGCCAGGCTCGAGCCCACGGCGCCGGCACCCTGTACGAGCACATCGGTCATGCGGGGATTGTAGGCAGCGCTGCCAATGGCACTTCCACGCGCTGCGGTCTGCCGGCACATTCGCCAAGCGTGGTCTGGCAACACCGGGACGCGCGCAAAGCGTAGTCGGTGCAGCGCGGACGGCGGTGCCGCCTGCCGCCGGCAGGAGCACTGCCGAGGCACAATCCGCGCCTCTTTGGCGAGGGCCCTGAAGTGCGCGAACTCGAAGTCACACTGCAATCGATGCATCTACACCCAGTCAAGTCCTGCGCGGGCATCGCGGTGCGCGAGAGCCTGCTGGTGGAAACCGGCCTGGAGTTCGACCGCGCCTGGATGGTGGTCGACGAACACGGGGAGTTTCTCAGCCAGCGCGAACTGCCGAAGCTGCAGCTCGTCACGCCCACCCTGCGTCTGAACGACGTGGTGCTGCGCGCGCCCGGCATGTTGGCGCTGCACCTGGCGCTGGACGCGGTCGACCAGGCCTGCCGGGTGCGGGTTTGGGACGACTGGGTGAACGCCTGGGACATGGGCGACCTGGCCGCGCAATGGTTCAGCGACTACCTCGGCCGCACGGCGCGGCTCGTGCGCTTCGACCCCGAGGTGCACCGACTGGCCGAGCCGAAATGGACCGGCGATCTGCAGGCCCGCACCGCATTCAGCGACGGCTTCCCGCTGCTGGTGGTATCCACCGCGTCGCTGGCCGAGTTGAACCGGCGCCTGGTGGCGCAGGGCCACGGCGCGGTGGAGGTCGAGCGCTTCCGGCCCAACCTGGTGATCGACGGCCTGGACGACGCGCACGCCGAGGACTTCATTCACGAGATCGTTTTCGAGACGCCCGAGGGCGAAGTGCGCCTGCGCCTGGTCAAACCCTGCACGCGCTGCACCATCCCCGACGTGGACCTGCGCAGCGGCGAGCAGGGCCACGTGGTGGCCGACACGCTCGCCGCCTATCGCGCCGATGTGCGCGTGGGCGGTGGGCTCACCTTCGGCATGAACGCGGTGATCGTCGAGGGCATCGACCGCGCGCTGCGGGTGGGCTTGCGCGGCGTGGCGTCGCTGCGCTTCTGAGCGGTCGCAACTTCGACTCGGCCCCGCCGTGCAGGGTTTGCGCACCTGGCAACTTTTTGCGCTCGCGGTCGGCGTGTGGG
The DNA here is from genome assembly GCA_031404155.1 of Burkholderiales bacterium. Classification (GTDB taxonomy): domain Bacteria; phylum Pseudomonadota; class Gammaproteobacteria; order Burkholderiales; family Burkholderiaceae_C; genus JANNGZ01. The sequence goes on along the minus strand of JANNGZ010000142.1, from coordinate 22,776 downwards.
GCACCACCTGGCACGCGATCCTGTACCAGCTGCCGCACAACACGCCCGAGGTGGGCGTGGCGATCCGATTCGCACTCGCCGGCGCGCTGTTGCTCGCGCTGTGTGCCTGGCGCGGCGAGCGCCTGCGCTTCGATGCCGGCGGGCACCTGCGCTTCGCGCTGCAAGGCCTGTTCCTGTATTCGCTGTCCTACGTGGCGGTCTACCACGCCGAGCGGCATGTGGCCTCGGGGCTGGTGGCCGTCGGCTACTCGGCCTCACCCTTGATCAATGCCGCCGGCGCCTGGCTGCTTTGGCGCACGCCCACCGGAGGCATGCGCTTCCTGCTCGGCGGCATGCTCGGCATCGCCGGTGTGGTGCTGATTTTCTGGCCCGAGTTGCATGCGGTGCGGGAGAGCCCGGGCGAGGGCAGCGGCGTGGCGCTCGGCGCGGGGCTCACCGCCGCCGCGGTGCTGCTGTCGTCGGTAGGCAACCTGGTCGCCCACGCCAACCCCGCGCGCCGGCTGCCGCTCTGGCCGGCGATGGGCTACAGCATGCTCTACGGGGCCGGCTTTGCGGCCGCGATCGCCCAGGCCTCGGGCCACCCTGTGAACCTGCCGAGCGCGCCCTCATGGTGGCTGTCGCTGGTCTATCTTTCGGTCGCCGGATCGATGCTGGCCTTTGGCAGTTTTCTGACCCTGCAACAACGGGTCGGGCCCGGACCGGCGTCAACAGTGGGTGTGATGACCCCGCTGTTGGCGATCGTTGTCTCGACGCTCTTCGAGGGCTACCTGCCCAGCGCGATCACGATCGCCGGCCTGGCGCTCGCGGTGATGGGCAACGTGCTGATGCTCCAGCTCAGCCCGGCCGCCGCGCGGGCAGCGGAATGAATCCGGTCTCCCCTGGCACCCGGGCAGAGCTGCAGGCCATGGCTGGTGCGCTCGCGGCCGACCGGATCTTCCGGCGTGCGCTCGGAATGCACGATGCCGCGGCCGGCGGTCCTCCAGTTGACTGCGCCGGGCTCGATGCGCTGCACCACCGAGCGAGTCGCGGTGAAGCATCGCGCCTTCGAACAGGTAGGTGACGGTGGACAGGCCGATGTGCGGATGCGGTCGCACATCGTGTCTGGCGCCGGGCCTGGCGACGATCGGGCCGAAGTGGTCGAAGAAGATGAAAGGGCCGACCGCCGCACGCTGCACCGAGGGCAGCAGGCGGCGCACCATGAAGCCGCCGCCGAGGTCCTTGCTGTGGGGTTTGATTTGCAGCAGGGTGTCCATCAAGCGCTCCGGGTTGCGGCTCGCGCGGGCTGCGGGCGCACGGTTGGCACCAGGGGCCGCGAAGCCTCGGCGAATAGAATCGATGGCTTCGCCCGAACGCGGGCCCACGAGAGCAATTCATGAGTCTGCAATGCGGCATTGTGGGTCTGCCCAACGTCGGCAAGTCCACCCTTTTCAACGCGCTGACCAAGGCCGGCATCGCGGCGGAGAACTACCCGTTCTGCACCATCGAGCCCAACGTCGGCATCGTCGAATTGCCCGACCCGCGTTTGGGCGTGCTCGCGGGCATCGTGAAGCCGGAACGTGTGGTGCCGGCAATAGTCGAGTTTGTCGACATCGCCGGCCTGGTGGCCGGGGCGAGCGAGGGCGAGGGCCTGGGCAACCAGTTCCTGTCGCATATCCGCGAGACGGACGCGATCGTCAACGTGGTGCGCTGCTTCGACGATGAAAACGTGATCCATGTGGCCGGCAAGGTCGACCCGGTGTCCGACATCGAGGTGATCCAGACCGAGCTTTGCCTGGCCGACCTCTCGACCGTCGAGAAGAGCCTGTCGCGCTACACCAAGCAGGCCAAGGCCGGCGGCGACAAGGAGGCGCAGCGCCTGGTCGACGTGCTGAAAAAGTGCGACGCTGCGCTCAACGAAGGCCGGCCGGTGCGCTCGGTCGACTTCAGCAAGGAAGAGTTGGTGGTGCTGAAGCCGCTGTGCCTGATCTCCGCCAAGCCGGCGATGTTCGTGGCCAACGTGGCCGAGGACGGCTTCGAGAACAACCTGTACCTGGACCGGCTGCGCGAGGTCGCCGCCAAGCAGAACGCACCGGTGGTGGCGATCTGCGCCAAGACCGAGGCCGAACTTGCCGACATGGGCGACGAAGACCGCCTGCTCTTCCTGCACGAGATGGGCCAGGAGGAACCGGGCCTGAACCGGCTGATCCGTGCCGCGTTCAAGCTGCTTGGCCTGCAGACCTACTTCACCGCGGGTGTGAAGGAGGTGCGCGCCTGGACGATCCATGTCGGCGACACCGGGCCGCAAGCCGCCGGCGTGATCCACACCGATTTCGAGAAGGGATTCATCCGCGCCCAGACCATCGCCTACGACGACTTCGTCGCCTTCAGGGGCGAGCAAGGCGCCAAGGACGCGGGCAAGATGCGCAGCGAAGGCAAGGAATACGTGGTCAAGGACGGCGACGTGATGAACTTCCTGTTCAACGTCTGAGCCCGAGCGCCTGAGTCGATTCAAGCGAGTCGGCGCCTGAATTGTAAGCGTTCACTATCGTATGAACTCCAATAATTCCGTAGATCTCGGCACCACCTTGTTCGGGTGACTTCACGGCAAGCACTCTCATGGACCGAGTGCTAATATGGCGGAACCAAACCCTTCCGGGAACTGTCCGACGCTTCATGAACAACATCTCAATCAACGCACTCGCCCTCCGCGACCCGTGGGCGTTGGTGCCACCGCTCGGCAACCTTGACGCCTACATCTCGGCGGTCAACCGGATTCCGCTGCTCACGCCCGACGAGGAAGTTTCCTTGGCCACGCGCTTGCGGCAGAACGGTGACCTCGACGCGGCCGGCCGGCTGGTGATGTCGCACCTGCGCCTGGTGGTGTCGGTGTCGCGCCAGTACCTGGGCTATGGGTTGCCGCAGGGCGACCTGATTCAGGAGGGCAATGTCGGCCTGATGAAAGCTGTGAAGCGCTACGACCCGGCACAAGGCGTGCGCCTGGTGAGCTACGCGCTGCACTGGATTCGCGCCGAGATTCACGAGTACGTGCTGCGCAACTGGCGCATGGTGAAGGTGGCCACCACCAAGGCGCAGCGGAAGCTTTTCTTCAACCTGCGCTCGATGAAACAAGGCTTCAGGGGCAGCGCGCTCGAGGGCGACACCCACCGCAGCACGCTGAGCCCCGAGGAAGTCGACACGGTGGCGCAGCGGCTCAACGTGAAGCGCGAAGACGTGCTCGAAATGGAAACCCGCATGTCGGGCGCCGACGTGGCCTTGGAGCCCCAGGGGGACGACGACGACGAAGGCTTCGCGCCGATCGCCTACTTAGCCGACGAAGCGAGCGAGCCGACGCGCCAGATCGAAGCACGCTACCGCGACCACTTGGCCAGCGACGGCCTGTTGCAGGCGCTCGACGTGCTCGACGCCCGCAGCCGCCGCATCGTGGAGCAGCGCTGGTTGCAGGTGAACGACGACAGCTCGGGCGGCATGACGCTGCACCAACTCGCCGCCGAATACGGTGTCAGCGCCGAGCGCATCCGCCAGATCGAAGTGGCGGCGATGAAGAAGCTGCGCAAGGCGCTGGTCGAGACGGCCTGAGGTCGCTCGCAGCTCCAATGCAAACGGCTCCCGAGGGAGTCGTTTTTCATGGTGCGATCGCGCCGCGGCCGTGTCAGGACGCCAACAGCTGCTTGAGGTCGTCGCGCAAGGCTTCGCTGCCGCTGCCGTGGCGGGTGAACAGGCGCACCTTGCCCAGGGTGTCGAACACGAAGAGCCCGGCGGTGTGGTCCATCGTGTAGCTGCCTTCGGTCCTGCCCGCCACCTTGGCGAAGAAAACCTTGAAGTCGCGCGCCACTTCCTTGGTTTGTTCGGGCGTGCCGCGCAACGCGATGAAGTCCGGGCCGAAGTTGCCGACATAGGCCTTGAGCAGCGTGGGGGTGTCGCGCTCCGGATCGACCGTGACGAAGATGCCCTGCACCCGGGCGCCGTCGGGCCCGAGCTGGCGCTTCACGTCCGACAGCTCGGCCATGGTCGACGGGCAAACATCGGGGCATTGGGTGTAGCCGAAAAAGACGACGACGACCTTGCCTTTGAAATCCGCCAAGGTGCGCGGCTTGCCATCGGCGTCGGGCAGGTCGAGTTTGCTGGCATAGGGCGCGCCGGTGATGTCGATGCCTTTGAACGCGAGCTTCGGTGGCCCGGAGCCGGGCCGGTCGCACCCCACCAACCAGGCCAGCGTGGCGGCGAAGATCAGCGCTGTGCGCCGGGTCAGGAGATCAGCCATGGCGTGAGGTAGTGGTCGAGCAAGAGCGCGGCGAAGAGCAGCGACAGGTAGAGGATCGAGAAGCGAAAGGTGCGCCGAGCCAGCGCGTCGCTGTAGGCGCGCCAAAGCTGCAACGCATGGCCGAGGAAGCCGAGCCCGAGGGCCACCGCCGCCACCAGGTACACCACGCCGCTCATGCCGTGCAGGTAGGGCAGCAGCGTCGCCGCGAACAGCACCAGCGTGTAGAGCAGGATTTGAAGGCGTGTGTACTCGGCGCCATGGGTCACCGGCAGCATCGGCAGGCCGGCGCGAGCGTAATCCTCGGTGCGGTACAAGGCCAGCGCCCAAAAATGCGGCGGTGTCCACAGGAAGATGATGAGCACCAGCAGCCAGGGCTCGCCGCCGAGCTCGCCGCGCATCGCGGCCCAGCCGAGCAGCGGCGGCATCGCGCCCGAGGCGCCGCCGATCACGATGTTCTGCGGCGTGCGCGGTTTGAGCACCACGGTGTAGACCACCGCGTAGCCGACGAAGGTGGCGAAGGTCAGCCACATCGTCAATGGGTTGACCAGCCAGTAGAGCAAGGCGCTGCCGAGGACACAGAGCGCGCCGGAGAAAGCCAGCGTCTGCGTGTTGGTGAGTTCACCCCTCGCCGTGGGCCGCCAGGCGGTGCGCGCCATTTTGGCGTCGATGCGCTGCTCGACGACGCAGTTGAACGCCGCAGCCGCACCGGCCACGAGCCAGATGCCCGCGGTGGCCGCGAGCACGAGGCGCAAATCGGGCCAGCCCGGCTCGGCGAGCAGCATGCCGATGACGGCGCAGAAGACGATCAGCTGCACCACGCGCGGTTTGGTCAGCGCATAGAACTGGCGCAGGCGCGACGACGCCGACACCGTGGGCGGCAGGACGGCGGGTGCTTCAACGGGGTGGGCGGAGGGTGCCATGGACAACGCAGCAGAGGGCTCAATTCTACGGAGCGGCTCGCCAGCGCAGCGGCTCGGCACCAACTGCGGCGCTTGACCGGGAGACGGCGCCTGCCTGGCGTGAACGCACGATCAGCAGCGTGAGCAGGATCGCTAACGCTGCCGCACCGCCGCTGTGTGCCAGCGCGGCGATCAGCGGCCAGCCGAGCACCACATTCGACAGGCCGCTGGCAAGCTGCCACGCGGCCAGGAGCACAAGCGCGCGGCCGAAGTGCGACGCTGCGTCGCCCCCGTGCGCTGCAAACTCGGCGCTGCCCTTCGCACGCCCGTCGCGGGCCAGGCGCGACGCCATCCACAGCATCGCCACCAGCACAACGGCGGCCATCCACCGATGCACGACATGAATCGCGGTGAGCGCTTCGAAGGGCAGGAAGCCGCCTTGCGCGGTGGCACCGAGTTCGCGTTGCAGCGTGAAGCCGCTGCTGAAATCCATCGCCGGCCACCAGGAGTCCTGGCAGGTCGGAAAGTCCTGGCAGGCGAGCACTGCGTAGTTGGTGCTGACCCAGCCGCCGAGTGCAACTTGTACGCTGACGAGCGCGGCGAGCAGCCACGCGCCCCTGACCGTGCCCGGCGACAAGCTCAAGGGCCGGGGCACAAAGGCCTGCCCTTGCGCCGCGAGCAGCACCAGCAAGACGAGACCGCCGAGCAGATGCGCGGTGACGATGGCGGGGTAGAGCTTGAGCGTCACGGTGAGCGCGCCGAACGCGCCCTGCACACACACCCAAAGCAGCGTCACGGTGGCCCACCAGGGTGACGGCGCATCGCCGCGCGGGTGCTGCGAGGCCTGGTCCCACCGCTGCCCCCGGCGCTCGAGCCAACTGCGCAGCGCGATCACCGCGATCAGCACGCCGACCGCGCTCGCCAGATAGCGGTGAACCATCTCGACCCAGGCCTTGCCGTGGGTCACCGGCCCACTCGGCAGCGCTGTCTGTGCCGTGCCGATCTGCTCGGCGGCACCGAGCGGGCTGGCGTGGCCATAACAGCCCGGCCAGTCCGGGCAGCCGAGGCCGGAATCGGTGAGCCGGGTGAAGGCACCGAAGAGCACGAGGTCGAAGGTGAGGAACAGGGTGAGCCAGGTCAGCGCGCGCAGCCGGTGCGTCGATTCGGCGCCGCGGTGGCGCAGCCAGACCCAGGCCAGCGGTGCGAGGGCGATCACGGCGCCCAGCAGCGCCAGGCGCGCCAGCGGCCCGAGCTCGATCATCGCCCTGCCCTGTCCCACCCCGCCGACGCTCGAAGCAGCCGCTCAAGGTCCTTCTTGAGCCTGGCCGGCTCGGGGTCGCTCGGGGCGCGCATCATCCAGCCGCCCAGCGGGTCGACGATGTAGAGGTGCTGCTCGAGCGAGCTGCCCGCCGCGGGCTCAAGCCAGGCGGCGAGCGCGTCGCGCGGCACGCGCAACACTTGTGTGGCCGGCGCGGCGGCGAGCGCGGCACGCAGTTCCGGGCGCAGCGGTGCGTCGTTGGTGACCAGCCAGAGTTTGTCGATGCGGTCGCGTTCGCGGCCGGTCATCTCGCGCAACTGGCGTTGCAGGTACAGGCGCTTTTCGCAAGCGGTGTCGCAGGCCGCGTCGCCGACGGTGACCAGCAACCATTGGCCCTTGAGCGAGGCCATGTCCACCCTGCGGCCATCGAGCGTGGTCAGCGGCAGCGCCGCCGGCGCCGGGCGCGCAGGGGCGATCAAGCCGCTGTAGTTGGTGCGGCCTTCGGGCCGGACCACGAAGTAGGCGGTGTAGGACGCGATCACCGGTGATGCGCATACCGCGAGCACGCCGAACATCTTCCAACGCCCGGCATGGGTGCGGCGCCGTTGCGCGTCGCTGCCGGGTGCGTCGGCCTGCCCTTTCGCCTGCGGCCGCGGCAGCGAATGCACCGTCATCGCCACCGGCTCGCCAGCCTCAGCGGGCACGGGCAAGGGCGCGGGCACGGCGGCGCGGTTGAATGAGTTGGAACCAGACATAAAGACCCGTGACGAGAGCGCTGAGGGCGAACCACTGGAAGGCGTAGCCGTGGTGTTTGTGGACATCGGCGGCCGGCGCCGGCCAGTCGCGCTTCAAGCCGTCCGAGGGTGCCGCCGTGGCCGGCGGGCCGGCCTTCGCAGCGGTGCCGGTGGCGTCTGCTTGAAGCACCGACAAGGGCAGAAGCTTCAGGCCGGTTTCGCGCGCGAACGCATCGAGGTTCAGATTCTGACGGATGCGGCCCGAGGCGGCTGCGTCGAACTCGTACAACCGGGCCGGCGGCGGGGCGATGCGGCCTTGCACCTGGACCTCACCCGCCGGGCTCGGCACCTCGCGCACCCGGGTGCGTTCGTTCGAGTCCCGCGGCTGCCAGCCGCGCTGCACCAGCACGGCGCTGCCGTCGCTGAGCAACAGCGGTGTGACGACATAGAAGCCCGGCCGCCCGAACATCTGTCGGTTCTCGAGGTACACGGTGTGCTCGGGCTGCCATTGCCCGCGCAACAGGACGGTGCGGTGGTGCTGCGCGGAGGCCGCTTCCGCACTGCGCGCCAGCATCCGGGCCTCCAGAACCGGCAGCGTGGCGCGCGCGCGCATCGAGTGTTCGATCGCGGTCTTCTGGGCCGCGCGGTCGAGCTGCCACCAGCCCAGGCGCGCGGTGGCGGCCACGGCCACCAGCGCGGCCAGGGCGACGATCAATGGCCTCGCGTTGGATATCGGCACGGGCTTGGGCACGGGCTTGGGCACGCGCATCGGCGCGGAAACCGGATGCGACAATTCCGCGGCATGAAAATCGTGATCGCTCTCGCGCTGCTGGCCGTGCTCGCCGCCCTGGCCAGCGCAGGCCTGTTCATGCTGCGCAAGAAGCGCGGCAACGGCGGCCGCGACAAGCGCATGGCCTGGGCGCTGGCGCTGCGGGTCGGGCTGTCGGTGGCGCTGTTCCTGTTCATCCTTGCGTCCTACCAGCTGGGCTGGATCAAGCCCACGGGGCTGCCGGTCGGCTGAGCGTCGACCGCCGGCCCCTCAAGGCAAAGAGCGCCCGCAGGCGCTCTTTTTTTTCATCCGCGCGTATTTGGCCTACAACCAGTAGACGACGATATACAGGCCGAGCCAGACCACGTCGACGAAGTGCCAGTACCAGGCCGCACCTTCGAACCCGAAGTGGTGGTCCGGGGTGAAGTGGCCGTTCATCAGTCGCAGGGTGATGAACAGCAGCATCAGCGCGCCGACGCAGACATGGAAGCCGTGGAAGCCTGTGAGCATGAAGAAGGTGCTGCCGTAGATGCCCGAGGTGAGTTTCAGGTTCAGCTCGCTGTACGCATGCGAATACTCGTAGGCCTGCACGCCCAGGAAGGTGAGGCCGAGTGCCACCGTGATCCACATCCAGGCGATCGTCTTGCCGCGTTGGCCGGCAAGCAGCGCATGGTGTGCGATGGTGAGGGTGACGCCCGAGCTGAGCAGCAACGCGGTGTTGATGGTCGGCAGCGGCCACGGGCCCATGGTCTGGAAGGGCTCGACCACACCGGCTGGCGACGCGGTCATGCCCGCCGCGACGCTGGGCCACACCGCCTTGAAGTCGGGCCACAGCAATTGGTGATCCAGGTTGCCGAGCGTGGGTACCGCATAGGTTCGCGCCCAGTACAACGCACCGAAGAAGGCGCCGAAGAACATCACCTCGCTGAAGATGAACCAGCTCATGCTCCAGCGGAAGGACACGTCGATGCGGTGGTTGTACAGGCCGCCCTCGCTCTCGCGGATCGCGTCGCCGAACCACTGGTACATGACCACGGCCCACCAGAGCAGGCCGAAGAACAGCGAATAGGCGCCCCAGCCCTGGCCGTTGACCCATTGCCCCGCGCCGAGCACGATGAAGAACATGCCGATGGCCGTCATCACCGGGTGGCGCGACGGTTGCGGCACGAAGTAGTAGGGCGCCTGGACTGCGTGTGTTGTCGATGCCGACATTTTGGGTTTCTCCTCGATCCTCAGTTCAGTTCAGTACTTCGATTCGTTCGCTGCACTCAGGCGGCCAGGCCGCTGCCGACCACCCAGCGCACCAGCACGATGAGCACGACGACAAACAGCGCCGCCGCCAGCACACCCGCCACGATCACATGCAGCGGGTTCAGTTGTTTCACGTCCTGCTCGTAGCCGCTGGACTTGCGGATGCCGAAGAACGACCAGGCCACCGCACGCAGGGTTTGCAAGAAGGAGCCCTTGCGCGCGACAGCGTCTCGCAAGCCGGTCACGACTTCGGCTCCTTCACCACCGCCACCGGCTTGGCCGCCTCGGCCACCTTGCCCTTCACTTCGAAGAAGGTGTAGCTCAGGGTGATCGTGCTCACGTCCTTGGGCAGCTTGGGGTCGATCACGAACACCACCGGCCATTCCCGCGATTCACCCGGCTGGAGCGTGTATTCGTTGAAGCAGAAACACTCGAGCTTGTTAAAGTGCGCGGTGGCCTGCTGCGGCGCGTAACTCGGGATCGCCTGCGCGGCCATCGTGCGGTCTTGCTTGTTGCGGAAGCGGTACATCACCGTGGCGAGTTCACCCGGGTGAACCTGCAGCGAATTGCGCTCGGGCTTGAAGTCCCAGGGCCCGCGCGAGTTGGCGTCGAACTCCACCGTGATCGTGCGGCTGAGGTCAACCTGCGTGCTCGCCTTGCCCGACTTGCCGTAGTTGATGGCCTGGCGTTCGGAGACCGAGAGCACGTTGATGCCCAGCGCCTGGCAGATGGCGCGGTACAGCGGCACCAACGCGTAGCCGAAGCCGAACATCAGCGCCACGATCAGCACGAGTTTGCCCACCATCGCCGCGTTGTCGCGGCGCAGCAGGGTTCGGCGCGGGGATTCGCTCACGCGGCTCGCTTCGTCAGGCGCTCAGCAGCCAGATCTTGGCAACGAAGCCGAGCGCGAACACCGCCGCCACCGAAGCCAGCACCAGGGCCAGCCTCAGGTTGTTGCGGCGCTGCTCGGGCGTCGGCGCCATCATGCTCAGCCGATCACCCGCGTGGCGGTGATGTCCAGCTTAGGCGGGTTCTCGAAGGTGTGGAAGGGCGTCGGCGACGGCAGCTCCCACTCCAGGCCTTCGGCGCCCTTGCCGTCGGCGTCGTTCCAGGGGCGCTGCGGCGCTTTGGCGCCCTTGCCGCGCATCACCGGCAGCACGATGAAGAAGAAGAAGAACACCTGGGTCAAGCCGAAGCCGAAGGCGCCGAGGGAAGCCCAGAAGTTGAAGTCCGCAAACTGCATCGGGTAGTCGGCGTAGCGGCGCGGCATGCCGGCCAGGCCGAGGAAGTGCATCGGGAAGAAGGTGACGTTGAAGAAGATCAGCGAGAGCCAGAAATGCCACTTGCCAAGCGCTTCGTTGTACATCGTGCCGGTCCACTTCGGGCTCCAGTAGTAGAAGCCGGCGAACATGGCGTAGAGCGAACCGGCCACCAGCACGTAGTGGAAATGCGCGACGACGTAGTAGGTGTCCTGGAGCTGGATGTCCACCGGCGCCATCGCCAGGATCAGGCCGGTGAAGCCGCCCATCGTGAACACGAACAGGAAGCCGACCGCGAACAACATCGGCGTCTCGAAGGTCATCGAGCCGCGCCACATGGTTGCAATCCAGTTGAAGATCTTCACCCCGGTGGGCACCGCGATCAGCATCGTCGCGTACATGAAGAACAACTGGCCGGTCACCGGCATGCCGGTGGTGAACATGTGGTGGGCCCAGACGATGAAGGACAGGATCGCGATCGACGCGGTGGCATACACCATCGAGGTGTAGCCGAAGAGCGGCTTGCGGGCAAAGGCCGGGATGATCGCGCTGACGATGCCGAAGGCCGGCAGGATCATGATGTAGACCTCGGGGTGGCCGAAGAACCAGAAGATGTGCTGGTACATCACCGGGTCGCCGCCGCCGGAGGGGGTGAAGAAGCTGGTGCCGAAGTGGCGGTCGGTGAGCGTCATGGTCACCGCACCGGCGAGCACCGGCATCACCGCAATCAGCAGGTAGGCGGTGATCAGCCAGGTCCAGCAGAACAGCGGCATCTTCATCAGCGTCATGCCGGGCGCGCGCATGTTCAGAATGGTGACCACGATGTTGATCGAGCCCATGATCGAACTCGCGCCCATGATGTGCAGCGCGAAGATGCCGGCGTCCATCGACGGGCCCATCTGCAATGTGAGCGGCGCGAAGAGCGTCCAGCCCGCGGCGGGCGCGCCGCCGGGCATGAAGAAGGAGCCGACGATCATCAGCGCGGCCGGTATCAGCAGCCAGAAGCTGAAGTTGTTCATGCGCGCGAACGCCATGTCGGGTGCGCCCACCTGCAGCGGCACCATCCAGTTCGCGAAGCCGACGAAGCCCGGCATGATCGCGCCGAAGACCATGATCAGCCCGTGCATCGTGGTGAACTGGTTGAACAGCTCCGGGTTCACATATTGCAGGCCCGGCTGCAGCAGTTCCAGGCGGATGCCCATCGCCAGCAGGCCGCCGACCATCAGCATCGTGAAGCTGAACAAAAGGTACATCGTGCCGATGTCCTTGTGGTTCGTGGCGAACAACCAGCGCCGCCAGCCGTAGGGGGCATGGTCGTGGTGGTCGTCGTGGGCATGGTCGTGACCGGGGTGGTCGAGAACTGCGCTCATCAGGCAACCTCCGTACTGCGTACTGCGGTGAATTCGCCCTTCGGGCGGCCGTGCGTGCTCATGGCTTGATCCTTGTCCTTCGATTTCTTTTCGCGCGCCCCCTGCGGAGGCGCCGTGCGTGTCGCGTTTTGCGCGCCTTACCTGCCGCCGCTATTTGCGCGCGGCGACCACTTCCGACGGCTGCACCACGGCGCCGGTCTTGTTGGTCCACGAGTTCTTGGTGTAGGTCATCACCGCCGCGAGGTCGGTGTCGGAGAGCTGCTTCCAGGGAGGCATGGCGCCATTGGCCGCGCCGTTGAGCAGCACCGCGATCTGCTTGGTCTTGTCGGCGTCCAGCACCACCGGCGAGCCCGCCAGCGCCTTGATCGGGCCGGCGCCCGAACCATCGGGCTTGTGGCACACCGCGCAGTTGTTGGTGTAGACCTTCTCACCGCGCGCCACCAGGTCGGCAAGCTGCCACACCTTGCTCGGGTCGTCGGCCTTGGCGGCGAGCTTCTTCTTCTCGGTGTCGACCCACTTGCTGTAGTCGGCCGCGGAGAGCACCTTCACATGGATCGGCATGTAGGCGTGCTCCTTGCCGCAGAGCTCGGCGCACTGGCCGTAGAAGTCGCCGGTCTTCTCGGCGCGGAACCAGGTGTCGCGCACGAAGCCGGGGATCGCGTCCTGCTTGACCCCGAAGCTGGGCACCATCCAGGCGTGGATCACGTCGTTGGCGGTGAGCACGATGCGGACCTTCTTGTCCACCGGCACCACCAGCGGGTTGTCCACCTTGAGCAGGTAATCGTCGCCTTCGGGCTTGCCGGCGTCGGACATCGCACGCTGCGCCACGTCCAGCGTGGAGACGAAGGAGATGCCCTCACCCTCGCCCTTGATGTAGTCGTAGCCCCACTTCCACTGATAGCCGGTGGTCTTGATCGTGAGGTCGGCGTTGGTGGTGTCCTTCATCGCCACCACGGTCTTGGTGGCCGGCCAGGCCATCGCGATCACGATGATGAACGGGATCACGGTCCAGGCGATTTCCACCGCCACGCTTTCATGGAAGTTGGCCGGCTTGGCGCCCTTGCTCTTGCGGTGCTTGAACACCGAATAGAACATCGCGCCGAACACCGCGATGAAAATCAGCGTGCAGAAAATCAGCACGTAGTTGTGCAGCCATTGCTGCTCGGCGGCGATGCGGGTCACCGGCGGGTGCAGGTCGATCTGGTTGACCGCGGGACCTCCGGGCAGGTCCTTCACGGCCAGCGCGGCCTGGGTAGCGAGTGCGGCGCCAAGCGCCAACGCGCCCTGGGCCACGCGGGCGAGTGGGTGGGGCAACCGGTGCGTTCTCTTCATCTTGGTCACTTCAGTGCTGATTCGAATTCTGTGTTGCTCGGCCGGGCCCCACGCAAGGCGCGCCGCAGCTCTTGCGCAAGGGCGACGCGCCAATGCGGGCGCAGGTAGCGCCCGATATGGGCGCGCTGGCCTTCGCCCGAAAGCTCGATCAGCGAGCCTTCGGCATGTTGGGGCTCCACGCGCACCCAGGCCGAGCGGAAGCGGGCGCGCTCGGTGCGGCTGCCGCATTGGTGCTCGACCAGCAGCGTGTCGTCGGCCAGGGTGATGGTTTCGCAGTCGCCGGCATGGCGCGCGTAGACCAGCAGCGCGCTGCCGACGAGCACCAGTTCGATGCCGGCGAAGGCGAGCACCGGCATCGCGCCGGCAAAGCCGAAGGACACCGCGATGACGAGCGAGATGGCGCATAGCAAGAGGTAGGCGCCAAACATCTGTCGCGGCGACATCGAGCAGTTGCGCATCAACACCCAGCGCAATCCCGCGCCCGCCTCCTCACCGTCACCGAGCACCGTGCCGAAGCGCCATGCCGACTGCGCTGCGGCAGGCGCGGGCCAGGAGCTGGGGGCGAACGTGGTGCTCATCGAAGAATCGGGCCAAAGGTTCAGGCGCTGGTTTCGGGCGCTGGCGGGTGGGGTGGCTAGCGGCTCGCACCGCGGGCCGGGGCTGGTCGGGCGCCACGCAACCAGCGCGTTGCCCAACCAAGCCCCAGAGTTTAACGCAGGCCTCAGCGCCGGCCGTCACGCGGAACGGCTGTACCGCGGCGCGTCCGGGCCATGGCGCGCAGGTCCTCCACGGGCAGCGTGGTCACCGGCGCCACCCTCGCGCGCGGCAGGGCGTTGAAAGCGTGGCCGTAGACCACCTCGAAGCTCATCGTCAGCCGGCCGTCGGCCCCGATGCAATGTTCCCGCAACCGCCGAAGCAGCCGATCGCGCCAGCGCGGCGTGCGCAGACCGGCAAATCGCGCCGGGTGCAGGTTGGCGCCGAGCCCACGCAGCTCCGCGAGCATCGCCTCGGGCGTGGCCCAAGTGAGCACGATGCGCTCCTGGTCCATCACCGGGTCGGCGAAGCCGGCCTGCACCAGCATGTCGCCCAGGTCGTGCATGTCGGTGAAGGCGGGCATGGCCGGTGGCCAGCCGAGCTCGCTGTACAGGCGCCGCAGCCCGGCGAGCGTGTCGGGGCCGAGGGTCGAGAACATCAGGAAGCCTTCGGCCGTCACGATGCGGCGCCAGCGGGCCAAGAGCGCGGGCGGGTCGGCCACGGCGTGCAGCATCATGTTGGCCCAGAGCATTTGTGCGCTGGCCGGCGCGGCGTCGGCTTCGAGCAATACCTCGGTCGGTGAACTCCAGTGCCGCGCCGTCCACCACGGCGCCACAAGCGCCTTGGTGCTGCGCGCGGCCAGTGCTGCGGTGGGCTCCACCACCCCATGCCGCGCCTTCGGATAGCTTGCGCGCAGCACCGCATCACTGGCGCCCAGATGGCCCCACCACTGCATTACGGTTTGCGGCGGCCGGCGGATCGCGAGCAGCCGCTCGGCCATGCGGCGGGCCACTTCGCCATGCAGCCAGGGCGGCTGCTCCGCTGCCGAGAGGCGCCGCAGCATGCGGGCAATGGCGGGCGGGTCGACCGTGGGTTGAACGTTGGCGGAGGCGGGCGCGCTGGGCATCTCGCGGGCAGTATATTGAGGCGCACCCGGCGGGCCCGCGCCGTCCCGCTGCCCTTTCGGCAGACCCGACCCACAACTTCCTCCGGCCATGGACCTGCCCGCCCCGCGCTTCACATGGGCCTTGCCCACGCTGTGCTCGGTGTGCCGCGCCTGGGCCGCAGAAAGGGTGTGTGATGCGTGCCATGAACGCTTCGCCGCGCCCCACGTGCGCTGCGTCCGCTGCGCGCTGCCGGTGCCCGCCGGCGTGATGCATTGCGCCGGCTGTCTGCGCGAGCCTCCGTCGCTGGACGCGACCATCGCCGCGGTCGACTACCGCTTCCCCTGGGACGGCGTGGTCGCGGCCTTCAAGTTCCGCGCCGGGCTGGACCTGGCCGGCGCCCTCGCGTCGATGGTCGAAAACGCCGTGCTGCGCGCTTCATCGCCGCTGCCGCTGCCGACCCTGCTGCTGCCGGTGCCGCTGTCGCGCGAACGGCTCGCCGAGCGTGGCTACAACCAGGCTGCGGTGCTCGCGCGCCATCTCGCGCGCCGGCTCGGCATCACGCTGGAGCAGCGGCTGCTGCGCCGCCTGGTCGACACGCCGCACCAGGCCGACCTGCCGCGTGAACGCCGCCTCGCCAATCTGCGTGGTGCGTTCGGCGTCGAGCCGCGACGCGCGCTGCACCTGCGCGGGCGCAGCGTGGCGCTGGTGGACGACGTGATGACCACCGGCACCACGCTGGCCGAAGCCGCGCGCACGCTCAAGGCCGCCGGTGCGGCCGGCGTGCAGGCCTGGGTGTTCGCGCGCACGCCTGCGCCCGAGGATCGCTGAGGCCGCAGGGCTGGCTGCGGCCTGAGCATCGGTCAGACGCGCCGATCGCTGTGCACCGGCCGTGCGTGGGCGATCCCCGGACGAAAGCGACAATCGCCGCCATGTTCCGCATCGTTCTCGTGCAGCCGCAAATTCCGCCCAACACCGGCAACGTGATCCGGCTCGCGGCCAACACCGGGTGTGAACTGCACCTGGTCGAACCGCTCGGTTTTTCGATGGACGACAAGCTGCTGCAACGCGCAGGCCTCGACTACCACGAGTACGCCTCGGTGCAGCGCCACTCGTCATGGCCCGCCTGGCGCAACGCCGCGAAGCCGGCGCCTGAACGCTGCTTCGCGTTCACGACACGCGCCTCGGCTTCGTTCGCGGAGGTCGCCTGGCAGCCCGGCGACTGGCTGGTCTTCGGCAACGAGACCGCCGGCCTGCCGGATTCGGTGCGCACCGAGTTCGCACCGGCGCAGCTGTTGCGCTTGCCGATGCGCCCGGGCCAACGCAGCTTGAACCTGAGCAACGCGGTAGCGGTGGCGGTGTTCGAGGCCTGGCGCCAATGTGGCTATCGGGGCTCGGCCTGACGGCACAAACTGCGCCCGGCGCGGCGCGCGAAGCCGTCTGGTCAGCGCAAGCTTTCGGCCCGGGCGTCACGGCCCATCAATTGCTGCACGGCCGCCGCCGGACTCGCGCGGCCGTCGAGCACCTCGACCACCGCCTGCGCGATCGGCATCTCGACCCCGAGCGCGTTGGCGCGCCGAACCGCCATCGCAGCGCTGTGCGCCCCTTCGGCGACATGGCCGAGGCCGGCGAGCACCTCGCTCAGGCTTTGCCCTGCGGCCAGGCCCAGGCCCACACGCCGGTTGCGCGAGAGCGCGCCGGTGGCGGTGAGCACCAGGTCGCCCAGCCCCGACAGGCCCATGAAGGTGTCGGCTCGCGCGCCCAGCGCCAGGCCCAGTCGGGTCATCTCGGCCAGGCCGCGGGTGATCAGCGCGGCGCGTGCGTTGAGGCCGAGCTGCATGCCGTCACACAGCCCGGTGGCGATCGCGAGCACGTTTTTCACCGCGCCTCCGACTTCGACACCCACCGGGTCGGCCGAGGTGTAGACGCGCAGCGCGTCGCCATGGAATGCGCGCACCGCGCGGTCCAGCAGCCCGGCATCGTCACTCGCGGCCACCAGCGCGGTGGGTTGGCCGCGTGCCACCTCGTCGGCGAAGCTCGGGCCCGACAGCACACCACAAGGCGTGCTGGGCGCCAGGTCGCGGGCCACCTCATGCCCCAGGCGTGCGGTGCCGGCTTCGAAGCCCTTGCTCAGCCACAGCACAGGCGCAGCATGAGGCAAGGCGGCGAGCATCGAGGCCAACGCCGACATCGGTGTGGCCACGACCAGCAGGCCGTCGCTGCCGGCGAAGCGGAACGCCGCTTGCAAGTCGCTCTCAAGCGCCAGCGCCTCGGGCAGCAACACACCATCGAGGTAGCGCTGGTTGCAGCGCGTCGTGCGCATCCGTTGGACTTGCGCCGCGTCGCGGCCCCAGAGCATCACCGGGTGGCGCGACGCCGCCTGCACCGCCAGCGCCGTGCCCCAGGCGCCCGCACCGAGGATCGTGATCTTCATGGCGGGTGATGACGGGCTGACCCGCGACTGTGCTGCGGATGCGGGATTGCGCGGACCTCAGTTCGCGCTGCTGAGGATCGGCGAGCCGCCGTTGCCCGCGGCCGCCTGCTGCTGCGCTTCAAACATGGCCTGGAAGTTCACCTCCGAAAGCACCACCGGTGGGAAGCCGGCGCGGGTGCAGATGTCGGAGACGATGGCGCGCAAGTAGGGGTACACCATGCCCGGGCAGGCAATGGCGAGGATCGGCTGCATCTGTTCGTCGGGCAGGTTGCGGATCTCGAAGATGCCGGCCTGCTTGGCCTCGATCAGGAAGAGCACTTTGTCCTGCACCTTGGTGGTCACGGTGGCGGTCACGGTGACCTCGTAGATGCCGTCGGCCACCGGCCCGGCGGTCAACCCGAGGTTGATGTCCACCTGCGGCGCCTGCTGCTCCAGCAGCACCTGCGGCGAGTTCGGTTGCTCCAGCGACAGGTCCTTCAGGTACATGCGCTGGATCTGGAACACGGGGGTGTTGTCTTGCTCGGCCATGAGGGTCTTTCGACAAAGAAAAGAAGCCCGCGGTGATCGCGGGCGGGCGGCGGATTATGGAACAGCGTCGGCTGCGCTCGCCGGCTGCGCCGCGGCGGGCGGTCCGCGGCTGCCAGCGGCGATCAGCCTGGGTCAGGCCAGCGCGCCGAGCAGCGGCATCAGGCCACCACGCTGGTCCAGCGCCACCAGGTCGTCGCAGCCGCCCACATGGGTGTCGCCGATGAATATCTGCGGCACCGTGCGCCGGCCGGTACGCTGAATCATCGTGTCGCGCTCGGCGGGGTTCAGGTCAACGCGCACCTCGTCGATATCGGCCACACCGCGCTGGCGCAGCAGCATCTTCGCGCGCTGGCAGAAGGGGCAGACCTGGGTGGTGTACATCTTGACGAGGTTCATTCGGGCCCGGGCTCGCTGCGGCGAGCGCTGTTCACTGATGGCCTCGATTTTCTCGCAGCCGCAATGCCCACGTGAGCCGTAGCGCCAAGCCACGCGCAGCGCGCGTGAAATTCGTCGCCGATTTGTGGCTCGGGAAAGCGCCGCGCTCAGGCGGTTTTCTCGACCGGCAGGTTGGCCTCGCGCCAGGCCGCGAAGCCGCCGGCCAGGGCCTTGGTGTTGGAGAAGCCGAGTTTGCGCAGCGTGGCCACCGCGCGGCCGGACCGCGCGCCGTTCGGGCAAACCACCACCAGCGGCAGCGCCTTGTTGTTCGGCAGTTCCTTGGAGGTTTCGATCGAACCGAAGGGCACACTGCGCGCGCCCGCCACATGGCCGACGGCAAATTCGGCCGGCTCGCTCACGTCGATCAGCACCGCGCGTTCGCGGTTGATCAGGCGCACCGCTTCGGCCGCCGACACCTTGTCGCCGCCCATGCCGCTGCGGCCCAGCGTCGGCCAGAGCAGGAACGCCCCCGAGGTCAAGGCCACAAGAATCAGCGTCCAGTTGTCGACAATGAATTTCACAGAGGTCTCGGCCAGGTCGGAAAGGGGGCGGATTATAGAATTCGCGCCTTTCGCGAAGCCGTGATCGCGGCCACCCGTCCATGCACAAGCTTGTTCTGATTCGCCACGGCGAGTCGACCTGGAACCTGGAAAACCGCTTCACCGGCTGGACCGACGTGCCGCTCACCAACACCGGTGTCGAGCAGGCCAAGCAGGCCGGCCGGCTGCTCAGGGACGCCGGCTTCGACTTCGATGTGGCCCACACCTCGGTGCTCAAGCGCGCGGTGTGGACGCTGTGGCACACGCTGGACCAGATGGACCGCACCTGGCTGCCGGTGGTGCATTCCTGGCGCTTGAACGAGCGCCACTACGGCGCCCTGCAAGGGCTGAACAAGGCGGAGACGGCCAAGAAGTACGGCGACGAGCAGGTGCTGGTCTGGCGCCGCAGCTACGACACGCCGCCGCCGGCGCTCGAGCCGAGCGACGCGCGCAGCGAACGCAGCGACCCGCGCTACGCACGCCTGAAGCCCGAGGACGTGCCGCTCACCGAGTGCCTGAAGGACACCGTGGCGCGGGTGATGCCGTACTGGAACGACGCCCTCGCGCCCGCGATCCGCGCCGGCAAACGGCTGGTGGTCTCGGCGCATGGCAACAGCCTGCGCGCGCTGGTGAAGTACCTCGACGGCATCGGCGACGAGCAGATCGTCGGGCTCAACATCCCCAACGGCATCCCCCTGGTGTACGAACTCGACGCCGGGTTGAAGCAGATCCGCAGCTACTACCTCGGTGACCCCGAAGCCGCGGCCCAGGCCGCCGCCGCGGTGGCCGCGCAGGGCCGCGCCTGAAGCCGGCCGCGGCTGGCCGTGGCCCTGTCCACCGTTCCCGCCGCGAGCCGTTGTGTCCCGGGTGCAGGCCTTCGAGCGGCCTCACTCCTTTTCCCGGGCAGCCGTTGGGGCCCGGCCTGCCAGCTCCACTACCGAACCGGAGAAAACATGTTCGCTTCCAGAATTCTGAAACCGCTTCTCGCCCTCGCGCTGGCCGGCTTTGCCGCGCTGGCCTTTGCCGCCGCCGACGCCAACAAGGCGACGCAGGCGGACCTCGAAACCATCAAGGGCATCGGCCCCGGCATCTCAGCCAAGATCCTCGAAGAGCGCAAGAAGGCGCCGTTCAAGGATTGGAACGACATGGTCGAGCGGGTCAAGGGCGTTGGCGAAGGCAACGCCGCCAAGTTCTCGACCGCGGGCCTGACCGTCAATGGCGCCGCCTTCGCTGGCGCACCGGCCGCTCCCGCCGCGGCGAAGAAGGACGACAAGCCCGCCGCGAAGGCCGACGAGAAGAAGGCGGCGGCACCTGCCGCGGTTCCCGCGGCTGTGGCCCCGGCTGCGGCGACCAAGCCTGCGGTCACTGCGCCGGCCGCCGCACCCGCCGCGGCCGCGAAGCCCGCAGCCACCACGGCCGCCGCGGCACCCGCGGCCAAGGCCGAGATGAAGGCAGACGAGAAGGCCACCGCGAAAGCCAAGGCCGACGACACCAAGGCCGCCAAGAAGGCGAAGGCGGACGAGAAGGCTGCGTCCAAGGCCGCCGCCACGGCTGAAGCCAAGCCCAAGGCCGACGCCAAGGCGGCGAAGGCTGCCGACGACAAGGCCTCCGCGGCGAAGAAGTAATTCCGCGCAGCGCGCGGCGGTGGCCTCAGGCGCCGCCGCGCGGCGTGTCGAGCGTGTTCCCGGGCGCGTTCCCGGTTGCGCCCTCGGGCGCGTTCCCGGTTGCGCCCTCGGGTGCGCTCCCGGGTGCGCTCCCGGGTCGTTTCTCGGGCACCTTGTCGCGTGTGTTGTCGAGGGGTGCGCCCTCGGCACTGTCATGAAGCGTGTCGTGCAGCGTTTGGCGCAGCCGCTCTGCGAGCGCGCGCCGGTCGGCATGGGCGCTGGCCTGGGCCGGCAACCACTGCACGTCAACCACCAGGTCGCCGCTGCAGGCCACGCGCCACATGCTTTGCAGCATCGTCGTATCACCGACATAGGTGACCGCGAGGCTGAAGCGCTGGCCAGGCTCGTCGAAACGCAGCGACACCGCCTGCACCGGCGTTGCGGTGGCGATCGCCGCCTGGATCAGGTTGGCGTGAAACGGCAGCAGCTCTGGCCCGAGGGTGGTGGTGCCTTCCGGAAACACCGCCACCGAGTCGCCCGCCTGCAGCGACGCGGCCATCTGGTGCACCACGCGCAGCGCGTCGCGTTTGCGTTCGCGCTCGATGAACAGCGTGCCGGCACCGCGGATCAACCAGCCGAGCAGCGGCCAGCGCAGCACATCGGCCTTCGACACGAAGCGGGCTTCGGGGCAGGTGGCGTGGATCGCGGCAATGTCCAGCCAGGACACATGGTTGGCCACGATGAGCTTGGCTCCCGGCCGCGGCGCGCCACGCGCCTGCAAGCGCACACCGAGCACACGCAAGAGCCCGGCCGACCACCAGCCGATGCGTTGCTGGCGCCCGTGGGCGTCGAGCGACGGGAAGCGCAGCGCCATCACCGCGATGCCGTGCAGCAAGTGCACCAGGGTGCGCGTGATGCGCCACGCACCGATCAGCGCACGCATCAAAGCGCTGCCGCGGCGCTGCTCGACTCGAACGCCAGCGTGCCCGCCACCAGCGTGGCGCGAACCTGGCCGGGCAACTCGAAGCCGGTGCTTTCGAACGCGAAAGGTGTGTGTTTGCCCTGGCTGCGCAGCGCGCCGGGGGTGACCGTCCAGCTGGCCTCGGGGTCGAAGACACAGAGGTCGGCGACACCCCCTTCGACCAGCCGCCCGGCGCTCGAGGACAGCGAACCGAGCGCATCCCCGAGCACACGCACCGGGTCGCTGGTGACACGCGCCAGCGCGGCCGGCAGCGACAGCCCGCGGTCCCGCCCCCACTTGATCGTGAGGCTGAGCAGCAGCTCCAGGCCGGTGGCACCCGGCTCGGCTTCGCCGAAGGGCAGGTTCTTCGCGTCGCTGGCTACCGGCGTGTGGTCCGACACCAGCGCGTCGATGGTGCCGTCGGCCAGCGCTGAGCGCAGCGCATCGCGGTCGCGGCCCTGGCGCAGCGGTGGCGTGAGACGCATCGCGGCGTTGAAGAAGCCGATGTCCACGTCGGTGAGGTGCAGCGAATTGATGCTCACGTCCGCGCTCACCTGAAGCCCTTCAGCCTTGGCCGCGCGCAGCAGGGCCACACCCGCGGCGCTGGACAGGCGGCACAGGTGCACCCGGGCACCGGTGGCGCGCATCAGGTCGAACAGGGTGTGCAGCGCAATCGTTTCGGCCTGCACCGGCACGCCGGACAGGCCCAGGCGCGTGGCCACCGCGCCGCTGGCCGCCACGCCGTTGCCGAGCCACGAGTCCTGCGGCCGCAACCACACGGTGTAGCCGTAGGTGGCGGCGTATTGCAGCGCGCGCAGCAGCACCTGGGTGTCGCGTACCGCCACGTCGGCCTGTGAAAAACCGACGCAGCCGGACTCGGTGAGTTCGGCCATCTCGGTCAGCGTGGTGCCTTCCAGGTTGCGGGTGAGCGCGCCGAGCGGGAACAGGCGGCAGCGGCTCAGCTTGCGCGCACGCAGCTTGAGCATTTCCACCAGCCCCGGCTCGTCGAGCACCGGGTCGGTGTCGGGCGGGCAGACCAGGCTGGTAACGCCGCCGGCCGCCGCCGCGGCGAGTTCGCTCTCCAGCATGCCCTCGTGTTCATGCCCGGGCTCGCGCAGGCGCGCGGCCAGGTCGACCAGGCCGGGCGCCACCACCAGGCCAGTGGCGTCGATCTCGCGCTCGGCGGCGAAGTCAGCCGACAGCTTGCCGATGGTGACGATGCGGCCGTTGGCGATCGCGATGTCGGCACGCTCGTCGCGGCCGGAGGCGGGGTCGACGACGCGGCCGTTGCGTATCGAGATTTTCATGGCGCCCCCCAGGCGCTTCGCGCCGCCCCCCCGAGGGGGAATTCGCCCCAGGGCCATGAAGTGGCCCCTACGGGTCCATGGCGGCCGGGCAGGCTCATCGGGCAACCTCCGTGCTTCGCACGGCGGTGACTTCGCCTTTCGGGCGGCCGGGCAGGCTCATGCGGCAATGCTAATGGCGAGCGGCTGCGCGCCTGCTCG
>JANNGZ010000141.1:0-3991 GCA_031404155.1 Burkholderiales bacterium | reverse complement strand
GACGAGCCTTTCGGAGATTCCTCGGTGATTCCAAACTATATGATCTCCGAGGCTGCACGGAAGTATGTCACGGTTGCCTTGTCGGGCACTGGTGGAGATGAACTCTTTGGGGGGTATGAACGTTATCGAGGGGCCTTGGCTGCGGAACGGTATCGGATGATACCTCGTGCACTGCGTCGAAGCATACTCGATCCCGTCATCAATGGCCTCCCTGAGGTACGATCGGCCGGGCTCTGGGTCGATCGCCTCAAGCGCTTTGCTCAAGGCGCCAATCTTCCCTTCCCTCAGCGATATCAGAGTTTCTTGGCTGCGTTCGATGAGCAGGAAAAGTCTGAACTATTCAGTGAAGATGTGCGCAATGCGCTCAGGCGGTCAGGGAACTATTCGACCCGGATCGCCATGGACCGAGTCGGCGGTCGGTGCTTGCAGGCCAACGCGCAACGATGCGCCGCGTGGCTTCCAGCCCGTCCATCTCGGGCATTTGCACGTCCATCAGCACCACGTCGTAGGGCTGGCGGGCCACGCACTCGATCGCCTCGACGCCGTTGCTCGCCACGTCGGCGCGGTAACCCATTTGCTGCAGCAGGCGCAGCGCGAGCTTCTGGTTCACCACGTTGTCTTCGGCCAGCAGGATGCGCAGCGGGTGGCGTGCGGCGAGGCCAGCGTCGATGCGCGGTGTGGCGGCCGGCGGTGTGCGCCGCACGGCGCCCGCGCTCGCACCCTCTTGGGTGGCCTCGTTGGCGTTCTCAGTGAGCAGCGTCACCAGCATGTCGAACAGCTGGCTCTGCCGCAGCGGTTTGGCCAGGTGGGCGGCGAACAGGCCTTCGGGCTCCGCGCCCTCCCTGCGCCCGAGCGAGCTGAACAGCACCAGCGGCAGCGTCGGCGCCAGCGCGTGCAGGCGCTGCGCCAGCGCCAGGCCGTCCATCTCGGGCATGTGCATGTCGATGACGGCGAGGTCGAACCCCTCGCCCTGCGCCAGCCAGCGCAGCGCTTCGGCGGCCGACTCGGTGTCGCGCGGCACCATGCCCCACTTCGCGCTCTGCAAGGCCAGGATGCGCCGGTTGGTGGCGTTGTCGTCCACCACCAGCATGCGCCGGCCCTTCAGCGCGAGCTGGCTGCCAATGAACTCGCGCCGACCCTCGGCCGCCAGTGCAGCCGCCGGCGCGCGCACGTTCACATGGAAGGTCGCGCCGCGGCCCAGCCCCGAGCTCTCGCCGCGCATCGTGCCGCCCATCAGCTCGGCCAGCCGCTTGCTGATCGCCAGGCCCAGGCCGGTGCCGCCGTACTTGCGCGTGGTCGAGCTGTCGGCCTGGCTGAAACTCTGGAACAGCTTGGCCAGCCCCGCTTCCGACAGACCGATGCCGGTGTCGCGCACCGCAAAGTGCAGCCTGTCGCCTTCGGCCGAAACGCTGAGAACCACCTCGCCCGCTTCGGTGAACTTCACCGCGTTGCTCAGCAGGTTCAGCAGCACCTGGCGCAGCCGCGTCAAGTCGCCCTGAACGGCCGCCGGCACATCGCCCTCGAACACATACGCGATGTCCAGATGCTTCTCGGCCGCGCGCCCGCCAATCAGGTCCATCGCCGATTCCACGCACTCGCGCAGGTCGAACGGGTGCGCCTCGATATCCATCCGCCCGGCCTCGATCTTCGAGAAGTCAAGGATGTCGTTGATGATCGTCAGCAGCGAATCGCCACTATCGCGGATGGTCGCCGCGTAGTCGCGCTGCTCGTCGTCGAGCTTGGTGTCGAGCAGCAGCCCGCTCATGCCGATCACCGCGTTCATCGGCGTGCGGATCTCGTGGCTCATCGTCGCCAGGAACGAACTCTTGGCCTCGTTCGCGCCTTCGGCAAGCAGCCGCGCGGCTTCGGCCTGCGCCCGCGCCACCTGTGCCTCGGCAAAGAGCTGCGCGTTGCGCAGCGCCACGCCCACGTTGGCGGCAATGGTCGACAGCAGCCGCTCGTCGCCGGCTTCGTAGGCGCCTTCGCGCTGCGTGCTCTGCACGCTGATCACGCCCTCGCTGCGCCCCTCCACCATGATCGGCACGCCCAGGTACGACAGCGCCTGCGCGCCCAGCACCTCGCTGCCGAGTGCCACCGTGCGCTCCTCCAGTTGGTGGTTCAAGATCAGCGCCTGCCCGGTCTCGATGATCTTGCCCGTCAGGCCTTCGCCCATCGGCCGCGTCTCGATCGCCTCGCCGAAAGTGTAGGGGAACGTGACCGTTCCGGCCGCGCGGTCGAGCAGCGCCACGTAAGCCAGGTCGGCCTTGAACAGCGCGCGAATCTGCTCGCCCACCAGCGCGATCAGCGCGCTCAGGTCAAGCTTGCCGGCCAGTTGCTGCGACACGGCGTTGACCGTGTCCAGCTCGGCCGCGCGCTGCTGCGACTGCGCAAACAGGCGCGCGTTTTCCATGCCCACCGAGGCGGCAAGCGACAGGCCCACCAGGAACTCCAGCTCACTGGCCTGGAACGGCGCGCCGCCGTTGCGCCAGACCGCCATCGCGCCGGTCACCTCTTTGCCGGCGCGCAGCGGCGCCACCATCAGCCGCTCAACGGCCTCGCTCACGGTGCCCGGCACATGCACCGCGCGCGGGTCGGCTGTGGTCACGTTGATGCACTCGGCGCGGCCGCTTTCGATCAGGCCGCCGATGATGCCGACGCCGGGCTCGATCACCGTGCCGCGGATCGCGGCCGCTTCGTTGCCCACCGCCACGATGGCGCGGAAGTGGCCGCCCGCGGCCTGCGCGTCGGGCACGAAGATCGCGCTGTCGTCGGCGCCCAACAGCTCCTTGGCGTGGCGGGCGATGCGGTCCATCACCGTCGGCAGGTCGAGCGTCGAGGAAATGTCGCGCCCCACCTCGGCCAGCGCCGCGCTCTCGCGCGTGCGGCGCTGGATCTCGTCGAACAGGTGCGCGTTCTGCAGCGCGACGCTCATGCTCGCGGCCAGGGTCTCGAGCAGGCGCACGTCGGCATCGCTGAAGGCATGCTCGCGCTCGTAGTCGCTCACGCTGAGCAGGCCGCGCGCTTCGCCGCCCCAGATGAGAGGTACATACAACGCCGACTTTTCCATTGCCGTGCCAGGCAGCGTCATCGAACCGAAACGCTCCATCGTCTCGGCCATCTTTTCGTTGACGAGCAGCGTCTGGCGCGTGTGCCGCACGTGCGCGGCGATGCTCCGCTCGTTCAGCGGTGTCGGCTCGATCTCGATGCGCGCCCCGTGGTCGTAAACGTAGGGGAAGCGAACCAGCCCGGCCACCTCGTCGAAGATGCGGATGTCCAGGTCGGCCTTGCCGTTGATCTCGCGGATCTTGTCGCCCACCGCGTCGTAGATTCCCTGCATGTTCAGCTCGGCTGCCAGCGCCTGCTGCACGCTGTTGATGATTGCCAGCTCGGCGGCGCGGGCCTCGGTTTCTTTCAGCAGGCGCTGCGTCTCGTCGAAGAGCCGGGCGTTCTCCAGCGCCACGCCCATCGCAGACGCCACCGTGCCGAGCAGCCGCACCTCGGCCTCGCCATAGGCGTTCTCGCGCAGGTGGTCTTCCATGTCGATGATGCCGAGCACGCGGTCGCTGCCGATGATGGGCACCTTGAGCATTGAGCGCGCCTGGTCGGTACCGGGCACGGTCGGGACTCCTGAGGCGGCCATCTCCGCCCGGTTGTTCAGCACGTGGGCCCGTCGCGACTGCACCATCTGCTCCCACGGACCGCCCGGCATCGGTCGGGCAGGCGGCAGCTCCAGGCGCTGGCCGTGCTCAATGGCATACATCGTGTTCATGAGCCCGGTCTGAGTGTCGAACCAGGTGATGCCGACGTCGTCGCTCTTCAGCACCTCGCGCAGCTTGTCGCCGACCAGCTCGACGATGCCCTGAAAGTCCAGCGAACCGGCGATGCCCTGCTGGATGCTGTTGATCACCGCCATCTCGGCTGCGCGCTGCTCGGTTTCCTTCAGCAGGCGCTGGGTTTCGTCGAACAGGCGGGCGTTTTCCAGCGCCACGCC
>JANNGZ010000140.1:0-1841 GCA_031404155.1 Burkholderiales bacterium | reverse complement strand
AAGAAGATCAGCATGAGCGACACCGTGGCGGTGATGACCGGCGCGATGCCGGCGGAGCAGATCCCGGCCGAATGCCTGGCCTGAGGCTGAGAGTCTTTCGATCATGCGGGCTCATCACGCCAAAACGCGCCTGCTCGTCGTTGCAAATGCGCGCCATAGCCCGAGCTATGGCTGTGCCAAAGCCAAGCGAAGCGCAGGCTACGCCTGCTGTGGCCTAGGTCGGACGCCTTTTGGCGCGCTGCTCGGACACGCTCGAAAAAACTCTCAGCCTCTGAGTCCTCTCCAGACGCCCCGCCCGTGACCCCGCCCGCCACCGCCCTCGACCCGAGCGAGCGCGCCCGCTTGCAACCGCGCGGCTCGAGCCAGGGCGGCCTGCGCCAGTACAACGAACGTGTGGTGCTGCAGGCCGTGCGCTTGCACGGCGCGCTGCCCAGCGCCGAGATTGCGCGGCTGACGCGGCTGACCGCGCAGACCGTGTCGCTGATCAGCAAACGCCTGCTCGACGACGGCCTGCTGCGCAAGGGCGAGCCGCAGCGCGGCAAGGTCGGGCAGCCTTCGGTGCCGCTGAGCCTGAACCCCGACGGCGCGTTTGCGATCGGCATCAAGGTGGGCCGGCGCAGCATGGACGTGCTGCTGGTGGACTTCACCGGCCGGGCACGCCAGCGCTGGGCCCTGGACTACCGCTTTGCCGACCCCGACCTCCTGCTCGCCGAAATTGCGCAGCGCCTGAAGGACATCCGCCGCAAGCTCGGGCCGGGGCAGCGTGAGCGGGTGCAAGGCGTGGGGATTGCGGCGCCGCTGGCGATGGGCGGCTGGCAACAACTGCTCGGCTTCCCGGCCAACATTGCGGACAAGTGGAACCGCATCGACCTGCGCGCCGAGGTGGCCCAACTCACCGAGCTGCCGGTGGAGTTGGTCAAGGACACCGCGGCCGCCTGCGTGGCCGAGCTGGTGGCCGGGCGCGGGCGCAGCATGAAGAGCTTTCTCTACATCTTCGTCGACACCTTCATCGGCGGCGGGCTGGTGCTGGACAGCCACCTGCGCGGCGGCGTGGCCGGCAACGCGGGCGCGATCGGTTCGCTGCCGTTGTGGCTGGCCAAAAGCGACCGCGACAACCCACCGGCGCAACTGCTCAGCGTGGCCTCGCTGCTCACCCTCGAACAGCTCTACGCCGCGGCCGGCCTGGACGTGACGGCCGCGTCGGACCAACGAGCGGTGATGGCGCCCTGGCAGCCGCTCACCGCGCAGTGGCTCGACCAGGCCGCGGCCGCGATCGCGCAGGCGGTGAACACATCGGCCTGCCTGCTCGACCTGGAAGGTGTGATCCTCGACGGCTCGTTCAGCCGCGAGCTGCTCGCCGCGCTGATCGCGCAGACCCAGGGGGCGCTCGCCCGCTACAGCTGGGAGGGCGTGGCGCGGCCGCTGCTGCTGGCCGGCACCATCGGCTCGGATGCCCGCGCACTCGGCGGCGCGCTGCTGCCGCTGTATGCCAACTTCGCGCCCGACCGCGACCTGTTCCTGAAGGTCGGCGCTTAGGGCCTGTTCACACTACGGATGTGCGATGCATCCGTAGTGTGAACAGGCCCTAGTCTGGACCGCGCGAAGCGCCGCGGCGGCGCTTCGCTGCGTCCTTATTGCGGCGGCGCGAACCAGTAAGCGCGGTCCGTCGCAGCGTTGAAGTACAGCGGGTTGTCCGCCGCCTCGCGCGAGAACCAGCTCGAGCAGCCCGCGGCTTGCGAGGCGGTGTTGCGGTAGCTGTGGTACGTGCTGCAGAACGAGTCGCGCAGCAGCGCCCGGCATTGCGACAGGTCCGGGTTCGAAGCACCGGCGTAGTGGTTGGC
>JANNGZ010000139.1:0-1572 GCA_031404155.1 Burkholderiales bacterium | reverse complement strand
GTCGAAAAATACAAGGTGACGGCGATGTTCAGCGCGCCGACCGCCGTGCGGGTGCTGAGGAAACACGACCCCGCCTGGCTGAGCAAACACGACCTGTCGAGCCTGCGTGCGCTGTTCCTGGCCGGCGAGCCGCTGGACGAGCCGACGGCCCGCTGGATCTCCCAGTCGCTGGGCCGACCGATCATCGACAACTACTGGCAGACCGAAAGCGGCTGGCCGATCCTGACCATCGCCAACGGCGTCGAAAAGGCACCGAGCAAGTTCGGTTCACCGGGCGTGCCGATGTATGGCTTCAAGGTCAAGCTGATCGACGAGAACAGCGGCATCGAGTTGACCGGCGCCGACCAGAAGGGCGTGGTGGCCATCGTAGGCCCGCTGCCGCCCGGTTGCATGCAAACGGTGTGGCTGGACGACGCGCGCTTCGTCAAGACCTACTGGACCGAAGTGGCGGGCCAGCAGCTCTACAACACCTTCGACTGGGGCATCCGCGATGCCGATGGGTACTACTTCATCCTCGGCCGCACCGACGATGTCATCAATGTGGCCGGCCACCGGCTGGGCACGCGCGAGATCGAAGAAAGCATCTCCAGCCACGCCAACGTGGCCGAAGTCGCCGTGGTCGGCGTGGCCGATCAATTGAAGGGGCAGGTGGCGATGGCCTTCGTGATTGCCCGCGACACGGCCGCGCTGGGTGACGGCCCGGCGCTGCTGAAGTTCGAAGGCGAGATCATGAAACTGGTCGACAGCCAGCTCGGTGCGGTGGCGCGGCCGGCGCGGGTGCACGTCGTCACTGCGCTGCCGAAGACTCGCTCGGGCAAGCTGCTGCGGCGCACCTTGCAGGCCTTGTGCGAAGGCCACGATGCAGGCGACCTGAGCACCATCGAAGACCCTTCGGCGCTGCAGCAGATCCGCGACCTGGTCGGCCCGCGGTAGCGCAGGTGCGCACACCGCAGGGTCGGGAGTTCCTGATCGGCACCGGCTTCAGCGATGCACAACGCGAAGCGCCGCCGCTTGAAGGCAGTTCAGTGACCTATCGCTTCCGTGGGCTCACCGCGACCGGCTTGCCGCGGCACGCCAGCTTCCTGCGTGCTTACCAGGGCATCTGATGCTCAAGACACCTCATATCAGAGCACATCGCTGGCGTAGTCGGCCAGCCGCGAACGTTCACCGCGTGCCAGCAGCACATGGCCGCCATGCGGCCAGCCCTTGAAGCGGTCGACCGCATAGGTCAGTCCCGAGCTGCCTTCGGTGAGGTAGGGCGTGTCGATCTGCGCCAGGTTGCCCAGGCAGACGATCTTCGTGCCCGGACCGGCACGCGTGATCAAGGTCTTCATCTGCTTGGGCGACAGGTTCTGCGCCTCGTCGATGATGACGAACTTGTTGAGGAAGGTGCGCCCGCGCATGAAGTTCAGGCTCTTGATCTTGATCTTGCTGCGCACCAGATCCTCGGCGTGGTGGGGTCGTTGCGCGAACAGCAGCCGCAGCGTGATGTGGTGCTGGTGTCGAAGGACATCAACATGCGCGTCAAGGCGCGCGCGTTGGGCCTGCCGGCCGAGGACTATTTCAACGACA
>JANNGZ010000138.1:0-2756 GCA_031404155.1 Burkholderiales bacterium | reverse complement strand
GCTGAAGCGGCTCGAAGGGGTCGACCCGCGCGGCTGGCTCGCGGTGACCGCGGCGACCGAACACTTCACCACCATCTTCGCCGAGTACCTGCTCCAGGAAGAGGTCCCGCTGCACGGCGCCGAACTTCGCATGCAACAGCTATGGCTGTGGCATTCGGCCGAGGAGTCCGAGCACCGATGCACGGCTTTCGACCTGTACCGCGCGCTGGACGGCAACGAGCTGTGGCGCAAGCGCTTGTACTACGTGATCACCTGGCACTTCGCCACCGACCTGGCGCGCCAGACGCTCAACAACCTTTGGCACGACGGCACCTGGTGGCGCCTGTCCACCTGGTCGGCCGGCGCGCGCTTCCTGCTCGGCCGCGGCGGGTTGCTGCGCGAGATCGTGCCGCGCTGGCGCCACTACCTGCGCGAGGATTTCCATCCGTCGCAGGGCAACGCCGAAGCCGGTGAACGGTGGTTGCGCGAGAACGCGGCGCTGGCGCCGGCAGTGCGCGGCTGAAGGGCTCCCCCGCGAGCAGCTTGGTCCCCGACAGGAATCGAAGGTTCTGCGATAGACCGCATGGATGCTTG
The DNA here is from genome assembly GCA_031404155.1 of Burkholderiales bacterium. GTDB lineage: Bacteria > Pseudomonadota > Gammaproteobacteria > Burkholderiales > Burkholderiaceae_C > JANNGZ01. Next base: position 2,183 of record JANNGZ010000138.1, on the reverse strand, counting down.
ATGTGCGACGTTCGGGGCTGGCCCTGAGCCGATCCACTGGTTCCGGTTGTAGACGGTCATGGCCGCACCTTGGCCAGGTCTTGATGGAGTTCGCGGATCTCCTGGAGGCCAAGCGGGATCCTGTGCGGCCTAGGGGCCGTCGGCTAGCGCGAGGCCTTGGAGGCAGAGGCGATCAGCTTGTCGGTTCGCTCGAGGATGCCCCTCATCTCCTCGATGTAGTCGTGGTTCTTCTCCTGGATGGCAATCAGCCGCGATTCGATCCGGGTCGCCCCGGCCATGATCTCGCCACAGCGCTGGTACAGCTCGAAGAACTGGGCGTTCTGCGCTGTGCCGCTGGGCACCGGGATCTTCGCGCAGAGCTCCATCACGGCCTCGAGCTTCTTCGCTGCGTCGCGGGCCGTCTGCGCCGCGATGATCTTGCGCGAGAATTCCGGCTTGGCCGCGCGCAGGGGCACCGACAGCTTCAGCAACTTCTCGCGGTACGCGGAACAGAGCTTGCCCCAGGTGGCGGCAGCAGCTTTGGCCTCCTTGCTGCCCTTGCCCTTGTCGTCAGCGACCTTGCAATAGTTGGCGAAGGCGTCCTCGGCGTCCTCGGCGTCGGGAATCTCGAACGTCGCGCTCGCCGCCTTGTCGAGCTGCGCGACGACCTTCTCGATCTCGACCGTCACCGGCTGCAGCGCTGTGTCCTCGAAGTAGGCAAGGTCCTGTGGCTTCAGATCCTGGGGCTTGATCTTCAGGACCTTGTTGCCGTAACCACCCACCTGCTCCATGTCCGAGACCTTGCTGTCGATGTCCTTCACCTTCATCACGACCTCGATCGCCTTGACCCAGCTCATGTCGTTCTCCTATGGGTGGACGCGAGGCGCCCGGGTTTGGTCTTCTTCGCGAGCATATCGGGGCCGCCGATCCTCGCCGGTGCTCACGGCAGCAATCCTCTCGCTTCCGCGGCCGGCCTCCTATCGCCCTTCAGGGCGCCCGGTGCAACACCCCCCAGGGTCAGTGACTCGCACCATACGCCACCGGCCGGCGCATGATGGCGCCATGCTCTACACGAACCACAGCGTCTGGCGCACTGAGCCGCCGCCCTGCTGGCACTGCCGCCACTTCGCCGCGATGATCGACGAGGGCAGTGCGGCTTTGTGCGGGCTTCGAGCGCGCAGCGCGCACCCCATCGCAGCCCTTGTGGGGCTGCTTGGGGCGCGACACTCATCTTGTCCGGTCGAACGACATCCATGATGGCCGGTGGTGAGGAGTCGAAGGCGGCGTAGCCGCCGTAGACGACGAACCACCGGCGGCACCGGGTTGGTCGGGGTTCAGCATGGCGGGCTCAGGTCTCAAGAAGAGGTCGGCCCAGTGCCAGGCACCCGAATCACCGATCAGCAGGTTCGCCTCTACATGAACATCCGCAAGAACAAGTCCCAGGAGCTGGCCGCAGCCAAGGCCGGCATCAGCGAGCGCAGCGCGCGCCGCATCGACGGCGCGGTCACGCTGCCCTCGCAGAACCCCCGTCGGTATTGGCGCTCGCGAGCCGATCCGTTCATCGACGTCTGGGACATGGAGATCGTGCCGCTACTGCGCGGCGCGCCCAGCCTGATGGCCGTCACGCTGCTGAGGAAGCTCCAAGACGATCACCCGGACCGCTTCCCTGACGGCATGCTGCGCACCCTGCAGCGTCATGTGCGCCAGTGGCGCGCCCTGGAGGGGCCGTCCAAGGAAGTGTTCTTCCCGCAAGACCACGCCCCGGGCCATCGTGGCCTGTCGGACTTCACCGCCATGGGCAAGTTGTGCGTCACCGTCGCCGGGGTGCTGTTCGTGCACATCCTGTACCACTTCGTGCTGGCGTTCTCGCGCTGGGAGCACGTCGAAGTGGTCGAGGGCGGCGAGAGCTTCGAGGCCCTGTCCAAGGGGCTGCAGAATGCCCTGTGGCAAGCCGGCGGTGCGCCGCAGGAGCATCGCACCGACAGTCTGTCGGCGGCGTTCAAGAACCTGGCCGAGGAACAGGACTTCACCGTGCGCTACACGGCGCTGCTGGATCACTACGGCATGGCCGGCACGCGCAACAACCGCGGCGTGAGCCACGAGAACGGCAGCGTCGAGTCCTCGCACCGATACCTGAAGGAGGCAATCGAGCAGGCACTGCTGCTGCGTGGGCACCGCGACTTCGAGGATCGAGCGGCCTACGA
>JANNGZ010000137.1:0-11291 GCA_031404155.1 Burkholderiales bacterium | reverse complement strand
CGATGAAGTCCTTCAGGTCCAGGCCCGGGTTGGTGAACTCCTTGCCGGCGCCTTCCATGTAGTCGGACAGCGCCAGAATTTTCCCGTAGCGGTAATGGGTACCGATCAGGTCCGAGTCTGAAATCCAGCCGTCGTAGATCGACTTGCCCGACTGCATCGAGGTCTGCAGCTTCTCGACCACGTCGCCTTCCTGGATCAGGTCATGCTTGACGGTAATGCCGGTGATCTCGCCGAAGGCCTTGGCCATCGTCTTGCTCTCGTACTCGTGCGTCGTGATCGTCTCGGACACCACCGAGATCTCGTTCACGCCCTTGGCCTTGAGCTTGGCCGCGGCCTCAATGAACCACTTCATCTCGGCCGCTTGCTGGTCTTTGGACAGGGTCGACGGCTGGAATTCGCTGTCGATCCATTTCTTCGCGGTGGCTTCGGCGCCGGTGGGCGCGGCCGCGGTGGCCGCCGGTGCCGATGCCGGCGCCGCGACCTTGGGCTCTTCCTTCTTGCCGCAGGCGGTGAGCATCAACGCCACGGCCCCCACGGCCGAAAGCGAGTACATCGAAAGTGAACGTCTCATCTCAGGTCTCCTCTGGAACTTCCCGCTGACGGTTTGAGGCAGGTCCGGTTGGGAAGGGTGGCCGGCTGCCGTTTGAAAACTTGACTGCGTGAAACCGATAGCGGCGTCGGCTCAGCCCTTGCGCAGGATGAAACCGAGCAACAGCATCGAGAGCAGAAAACTGATCCAGATCGACGGCTCGCTCGCGAGGCCGAACCAGCCGACCATCTTCTCGCTCACCGCGACGAAGAGCAAGTTGAGGTAGGCCGCCGACAGCAGGCCGATGAAGAGGCGGTCGCCGCGTGTGGTCGCAATCGGCAGGAAGCCCTTGCGCATCACGGTGGGCGACTTGAGCTCCCAGACCGTCATGCCCACGAGCATCAAGACGATGCAGATGAAGAACATCGCCACCGGCAGGGTCCAGGCCATCCACTCAAACATGGCTCCCCCCCGTTGCGCCTGCGGCGCTCCCCCCCAGGGGGGCGCCACCAGCGGACTGGCAAAGCCAGATCCGCGGCGTCTGCTTGGTGGTGTTTGCCTGGTGCATCGATGGTGCTCGTTTTTTAGCGTCTGGGGTATGGGTCAGACGCGCCCCATCGCAAAACCTTTTGCGATGTAGTGGCGAACGAACCAGATCACGATGGCGCCGGGCACGATGGTGAGCACTCCGGCCGCGGCGAGCACACCCCAGTCCATGCCCGAGGCGGAGACGGTGCGGGTCATCGTGGCCACGATCGGCTTGGCGTTGACGCTGGTGAGCGTGCGTGCCATCAGCAACTCGACCCAGCTGAACATGAAGCAGAAAAACGCCGCCACGCCGACGCCGGCCTTGATCAGCGGGATGAAGATGGTGAGGAAAAAGCGCGGGAAGGAGTAGCCGTCGATGTAGGCGGTTTCGTCGATCTCGCGCGGCACCCCGCTCATGAAACCTTCGAGGATCCAGACCGCCAGCGGCACGTTGAACACCAGGTGCGCCATCGCCACCGCAAGGTGCGTGTCCATCAGCCCGAGCGTGGTGTAGAGCTGGAAGAAGGGCAGCAGGAACACCGCCGGCGGTGTCATGCGGTTGGTCAGCAGCCAGAAGAAGACATGCTTGTCGCCGAGGAAGCTGTAGCGCGAAAACGCATAGGCCGCGGGCAGCGCCACCAGCAGCGAGACCACCGTGTTGATCGCCACATAGATCATCGAGTTGATGTAGCCCGAGTACCAGGACACATCGGTGAAGATCGTCTTGTAGTGCGCGAGCGTGAAGTCGCGCGGCCACAGGCTGAAGCCGGAGAGGATCTCGACATTCGTCTTGAACGACATGTTGACCATCCAGTACACCGGCAGGATGGCGAAGACGAGGTAGAGCAGCAGGAAGATCACCCGCTTCTTGAAACGACGTTCATCCATGGCCGGCCTCCGCCTTGTCAGCCGTGCCCACGCGCTGCATCCAGTTGTAGAGGATGAAACACAGCAGCAGGATGATCAAAAAGTAGATCAGCGAGAAGGCCGCCGCCGGGCCGAGGTCGAACTGGCCGACCGCCTTCTGCGTCAGGTACTGGCTCAAGAAGGTGGTGGCATTGCCGGGCCCGCCGCCGGTGAGCACGAAGGGCTCGGTGTAGATCATGAAGCTGTCCATGAAGCGCAGCAGCACCGCGATCATCAACACGCCCCTGAGCTTGGGCAGCTGGATGTAGCGAAAGACCGCCAACTTGCTCGCGCCGTCGATCTGCGCGGCCTGGTAGTAGGCGTCGGGGATCGCGCGCAGGCCGGCATAACAAAGCAGCGCCACCAGCGGCGTCCAGTGCCACACGTCCATCAGCAGCACGGTGAGCCAGGCGTCGGTGGCGCTGCCGGTGTAGTTGTAGTTGACACCGAGCTTGGATAGCGCCGCGCCCATCAGCCCGATGTCGGCGCGGCCATAGATCTGCCAGATGGTGCCGACCACGTTCCACGGGATCAGCAGCGAGATCGCCACCAGCACCAGCACCGCGGAGGCCTGCCAGCCCTTGGCCGGCATCGACAGCGCGAGCGCGATGCCCAGCGGTATCTGCACCGTCAGCACCGCGAGCGAGAAGCCGATCTGGCGCAGCAGCGCGCCTTGCAGGTCGTCGTCGCGCATCACCGACTTGAACCATTCGGTGCCGACGAACACCCGCCGCTCGGGCGAGATGATGTCCTGCACCGAATAGTTCACCACCGTCATCAGCGGCAGGATGGCCGAGAAGGCCACGCACAGCACCACCGGCAGGATCAGCAGCCAGGCTTTCTGATTCACCGGTTTCATGCGACCAACTCCTCGTTGCGATAAAAGCAGGTGTGCGGGCCGACGATGTTCAGCCACACCGCTTCGCCCACGTTCGGCATCGCCTGCTCCGGCGCGAGGCGCGCGCGGATGATGTCCTCGCCACCTTGCACACGCGCGGTGAGCAGCCCGTAGGTGCCGATATCCTGCGCCGCGGTCACCGTGGCGGGCACCGCGCCACTGGCATTCGCGCCAGCGAGCGTCACGTACTCCGGGCGCACGCCGAGTTTGAGTTCGCCCGCGTCGCCGAGCGCGGCGCCCGCCACCTCGAGGTGCCGCCCGGCCACCTCCACGCCGCCGCCGGCCCCGCCGCGGGCGGCCAGGAAGTTCATGCCCGGCGAGCCGATGAAGTGGCCGACAAAGGTGTGCCGCGGGCGCTCGAACAACTCCGACGCGCTGCCGATCTGCACCGCGCGGCCGCGCGTCATCACCACCACCTGGTCGGCGAAGGTGAGCGCCTCCACCTGGTCGTGGGTGACATAGATGAGGGTCAGCTTCAACTCGTGGTGGATCTGCTTCAACTTGCGCCGCAGCTGCCACTTCAGGTGCGGGTCGATCACGGTCAGCGGCTCGTCGAACAGCACCGCGCTCACGTCCTCGCGCACCAGGCCGCGGCCGAGCGAGATCTTCTGTTTCGCGTCGGCGGCCAGGCCGGCGGCGCGGCTGCCGAGCTGGCCGCTCAGTTCGAGCATCTCGGCGACCTGGCCGACACGCTGTTTGATGCGGTCGGCCGGCACGCCCCGGTTGCGCAGCGGAAACGCCAGGTTCTCGGCCACCGTCATGGTGTCGTAGATCACCGGGAACTGGAACACCTGCGCGATGTTGCGCTGCTGCGGTGTCAGCCCGGTGACGTCCTTGCCGTCGAACCTGACGCTGCCGTGTGACGGCCTCACCAGGCCCGAGACGATGTTCAGCATCGTGGTCTTGCCGCAGCCCGAGGGGCCGAGCAGCGCATAGGCGCCGCCTTCGACGAAGCTCATCTTCAGCGGCAGCAAGGCGTAGTCCTCGTCGCTGCGCGGGTTGGGTTTGTAGGCGTGCGCCAGGTCGAGGTCGATGCGGGCCACGTCAGGCCTCCCGCCGGTTCGTCGCGGTCCCCGGTGCCACGAGCAAGTCGCCCGCCGCGTCGAACGCGTACACCTGCGCAGGGTTCAGGTACAGCGTGATCGACGTGCCGAGTTCGAAGACATGCACGCCGGTGAGCTGGGCCACCAGTTCGCCGACGGCCGTGTCAACGTGCACATACGTGTCGGAGCCGGAGATCTCGGCCAGCTCGACCGTCCCGGGCAGCGCCACGTCGCCGTCGCGGCCCTGCACACGCAGCGCACTTGCCCGCACGCCCACGGTGACGGGCGAACCGTTCGCGGCGTTGTTCGCGGCGCTGTCGGCGATCCTCGTGGCATCGGGCAGGCACAGCGCGAGCGTGACACCGGCCGCCAGCGCAACACCCTGGGGCGATGCGCTGCCGGCGAGCAGGTTCATCGGCGGGTCGCTGAAGGCGCGCGCAACGCGGATCGATTTCGGCCGGCGGAATACTTCGGCGGTGGGCCCGTACTGCAGCAGTTCACCGGCGTCGAGCACCGCGGTGTAGCCGCCGAGCAGCAAGGCTTCGGTGGGCTCGGTGGTGGCGTAGACCACCGTCGACTCGCCGCTCGCGAACAGCTGCGTCAGCTCGTCGCGCAGTTCCTCGCGCAGCTTGTAGTCCAGGTTCACCAGCGGTTCGTCCAGCAGCATCAGCGGCGCCTTCTTGGCCAGCGCACGCGCCAGCGCCACGCGCTGCTGCTGGCCTCCCGAGAGCTCGGCGGGCAGCCGCTCCAGGAAGGGCTCGATGTGCAGCTTGGTGGCCAGCTCGCGCACCCGCGCGTCGATGCCGGTTTCGCGGCGCAGGACCAGCGGCGAGGCGATGTTGCGCGCCACGCTCATCGACGGGTAGTTGATGAACTGCTGGTAGACCATCGACACATTGCGCTCGCGCACCGGTACGCCGGTCACGTCGACCCCGTCGGCCAGCACCCGGCCGCTGCTCGGCTTGTCCAGCCCGGCCATCACCCGCATCAGCGAGGTCTTGCCGGCCTGCGTGGCGCCGAGCAGCACGGTGACCGCGCGCGGCACCAGCGCCAGGTCCAGCGGGTAGAGGTGCGCGAGCGCACCCACCTTGCGTTCGATGCGCTCGAGCTTCAGTTCCATGACGACTCCGCCGGCCAGGCATGGTCGGCCCAATGTTCGCGGCACCAGCGCGCGACCGCCTCGCGCTGCTCGTCGCTGTAGTGCAGGCCGAGCTTGCTGCGGCGCCAGAGCACATCGTCGGCATGGCGCGCCCATTCTTCGTCATGCAGGTAATGCAGCTCGCTCTCGAACAAACCCGGGGCCACCTCCTTGCCACGCGGCGGCGCCAGCACGCGGTCCACCCGCGAGCCATAGGCGCGCGCCAGGCGGCGCAACACCGTGGGCGGCAGCGCCGGCTGGCGCACCGCGAGCGCGAGCAGGAAGCGGCTGAAGTCGGTGTCGGGCCGTCCGCTGGGCTGGACCCAGGCCGACAGGTCGCCGCCGGGCAAGGCGGCGCCGCGGGTCCACGCCTTCTGCCGGATTTGCAGCGCGCCGCAGAGCAGGTCACCGGCCTCCTCGGCCAGCTTGCGGAAGGTGGTGATCTTGCCGCCCCACACCGAGAGCAGCGGCGCGCCGGCGCTGTCGAGTTCGAGCGCGTAGTCGCGGGTCACCGCCGAAGGGTCGCCCGAATCGTCGTCGAGCAGCGGCCGCACCCCGGAGAACGAACGCAGCACGTTGGCCGGCAAGAGCGGGCGCTTGAAGTAGCGGCTCGCTTGCTGGCACAGGTAGTCGATTTCGGCGGACTCGATGTGCGCGCCGCCGATCGCGCCGCGGTGTTCCATGTCGGTGGTGCCGATCAGCGTGAATTCGTCCTCGTAGGGAATCGCGAAGATGATGCGCTTGTCGGGGTTCTGGAAGATATAGGCATGGTCGTGCTCGAACAGCCGGCGCACGATGATGTGGCTGCCTTTCACCAGGCGCAGCCCCTTCGGCCCCGGCTCGTGGGCGTGTTCGGACAGGAACTGCGCCGCCCAGGGGCCGGCGGCGTTGACCAGCGCCCGCGCGGTCACGGTGCGGCGGCCGCCGGCGGGCGTCTTCAGCGTCGCCTGCCATTGCGGGCCGGCGCGCCAAACGTCTACACATTGAGTGCGCATCAACACCGTGGCGCCCCGCTCGGCCGCGTCCACCGCGTTGAGCACCACCAGGCGCGCGTCGTCCACCCAGCCGTCGGAGTAGACAAAACCCTGGGTGAACGAATCCTTCAGCGGCACGCCGGCCGGGTGAGCGCGCAGATTCACCGTGGTGGAGCCGGCCAGCACTTCGCGGCGCGCCAGGTGGTCGTAGAGGAAGAGGCCGACGCGGATCATCCACACCGGCCGCATACCGGGGTCGTGCGGCATCACGAAGCGCAGCGGCCACATGATGTGCGGCGCGCTCTTGAGCAGCACCTCGCGCTCTGCGAGTGCCTTGCGCACCAGCGAGAACTCGTAGTACTCCAGGTAGCGCAGGCCGCCGTGGATCAGCTTGGTCGACGCCGACGAGGTGTGCGCGGCAAGGTCGTCCTTCTCCACCAGCGTGACCGACAAGCCGCGGCCGGCCAGGTCGCGGGCGATGCCGGCGCCGTTGATGCCGCCGCCGACGACCAGCACGTCGCAGTGCAAAGGGGGAGCCGTGTCGGCCGAAGGCATGTTCGTTTGTTTTCGCTCTAGCGTTCGCTTGGGTTGCTATTTCGCGCGATAGCTTTCTTTTTTAGCGGATTCGGCGCGCGAAAACAAGCTGGGAAACAAGCATGGTTTCCCCGGGTGGCGCCGCGCTACCCTGCGCCGCATGACGCCCAACCCGCGCCAGGCCCAGATCCTCGACGAGGTGAGCGCACGCGGCGCGGCGAGCGTCGAGGCCTTGGCCGAGCGTTTCGGCGTGACGTTGCAAACGGTGCGCCGCGATATTTCGCGCCTGGCTGACGCCGGGCTGCTCTCCCGCTTTCACGGTGGCGTGCGGATGCCGGCTTCGACCACCGAGAACATCGCCTACCGCCAGCGCCAGCAGCTCAACGAGGTGGCCAAGCGGCGCATTGCCCAAACGCTGGCGCGCGCGGTGCCCAACGACTGCTCGCTGATCCTGAACATCGGCACCACCACCGAGGCGATCGCGCGCGAGCTGGTGCAGCATCGGGGCCTGCGTGTCATCACCAACAACCTCAACGTGGCGGCAATCCTGTCCGACAACCCCGAGTGCGAAGTGATCGTCGCCGGCGGCGTGGTGCGCCCGCGCGACCGCGGCATCGTGGGCGAGGCCACGGTGGACTTCATCGCGCAGTTCAAGGTCGACATCGGCCTGATCGGCATCAGCGGCATCGAGGCCGACGGCACGCTGCGCGACTTCGACTACCGCGAGGTGACCGTGGCGCGCGCGATCATCGACCATTCGCGCGAGGTCTGGCTCGCCGCCGACCACAGCAAGTTCAACCGCCCGGCGATGGTGGAGCTGGCGCGGCTGGACCAGATCGACCGCCTGTTCACCGACCGCGCGCCACCCGCGCCGTTCGAAGCGCTGCTCGCCGAGGCCGGCGTGCAATGTGTGGTCGCCGACAACGCCGACAAGGGCGACACATGAAACACCTGCTGGCCCTGGACCAGGGCACTTCGAGCTCGCGCGCGATCGTGTTCCGCGCCGACGGCAGCGTCGCGGCGCAGGCGCAGCGCGAGTTCCCGCAGCTCTTTCCGCAACCCGGCTGGGTCGAGCACGACGCCAACCAGATCTGGGACTCGCAGTTGGCCGTAGCGCAGGAGGCGCTGGCCAGCGCGGGGCTGAAGGCCGGCGACATCGCGGCCATCGGCATCACCAACCAGCGCGAGACCACGGTGCTCTGGAACCGGCGCACCGGGCAGCCGATCGCCAACGCGATCGTCTGGCAGGACCGGCGCACCGAGCCGCTGTGCGTGCAGCTGCGCGAGGCGGGTTTGAGCGACGCGGTGCGGCGAAGCACCGGGCTCGTCATCGATCCCTACTTCTCGGGCACCAAGATCCGCTGGTTGCTCGACCATGTGAGCGGCGCGCACCTCGCCGCCGCGAAGGGCGAGCTCGCGTTCGGCACCATCGACTCGTGGCTGCTCTGGAAGCTCAGCAAGGGCCGGGTGCATGCCACCGATGTGAGCAACGCCTCGCGCACCTTGCTCTTCGACATCCGCCACAACGTGTGGGACCACGAGTTGCTGAAGGCGCTGAAGGTGCCCGACAGCCTGCTGCCCCAGGTGCACCCGTCGAGCCATGCCTTCGGCGAGGCCGATGCCGAATGGTTCGGCGCGCCGATCCCCATCGCTGGCATCGCGGGCGACCAGCAAAGTGCCCTCTTCGGCCAGGCCTGTTTCAAGGCCGGGCTGGCGAAGAACACCTACGGCACCGGGTGTTTCATGCTCACCCACACCGGCGCGCGCTTCGAGAGTTCCAGCAACGGGCTGATCACCACCGCGGCCGCGCAACCCACTGCGCAACCCGAGTTCGCGCTGGAAGGCAGCGTCTTCATCGGCGGCGCGGTGGTGCAGTGGCTGCGCGACGGGCTGAAAGCGATCAAGGGCAGCGGCGAAGTGCAGGGCCTGGCCGAAAGCGTGCCCGACGCCGGCGGCGTGATCTTCGTGCCGGCCTTCGCCGGCCTCGGCGCGCCCTACTGGAAGCCCGAGGCGCGCGGCGCGATCGTCGGCCTGTCGCGCGGCAGCACCGTGGCGCACATTGCCCGCGCCGCGCTGGAGAGCATCGCGTTCCAGAGCGCCGCGCTGCTCACCGCGATGAGCCGCGACATGGTGGCCAACGGCGGTGCGGCGGTGGCCGAGTTGCGGGTGGACGGCGGCGCGAGTGTCAACAACCTGCTGATGCAGTTCCAGGCCGACCTGCTCGGCATTCCGGTGGTGCGGCCCAGGGTGGTCGAAACCACAGCGCTCGGCGCCGCGTACCTGGCCGGCCTTGCGGTGGGTGTGTACAAGAACCTCGACGAACTCTCGGCGCAATGGCAGGTGGAGCGCCGCTTCCACCCGACGATGCCCCGCGAACGCGCCGCCGAGTTGATGCTGAACTGGGAGCGTGCGGTGCGGCAGACGGTGGCCGCTTGAAGCACCACGGCCCGAACCCTCGGGCCGAACGGCGCCAAAAGCACGGCGATCCCACCTGACCCGTTGTTCGCCTTTGATTCGGAGCCCACGCGATGCACGATGTCCAAGCCCTGATCTTCGACGTCTTCGGCACCCTCGTCGACTGGCGCAAGTCCATTGCCCGCGAGGTGCGCGCCACGCTCGGGCCGCTCGTCGCCAGCGATGCAGATGCCGAAGCCTTCGCCGACGCCTGGCGCGGCGAGTACCAGGGCGCTATGGAGGCGGTGCGCGCCGGCCAGATCCCGTTCTGCAAGCTCGACCTGCTGCACCGGCGCAACCTGGACATCGTGCTGCGCGCACGCGGGCTCGACGGCGCAGTCGATGAAGCCTCCCGCGCGGACCTCAACCTCGCCTGGCACCGCCTGGACGCCTGGCCCGACGTGGCCGCCGGCCTCGCCCGCCTGCGCCCGCGCTTCAAACTCGCGCCCTGCTCCAACGGCAATATCTCGCTGATGGTCAACCTGGCGCGCCGCAACGGCTTCATCTGGGACGCGGTCCTCGGCGCCGAATTGGCGCGCGACTACAAGCCCAAGGCGGTCGTCTACCTCAGCGCCGCCGCCGCTTTCGACCTGAAGCCAGCGCAGGTGCTGATGGTGGCGGCGCATTCGTCTGACCTCGCCGCCGCGGCCGCCGCCGGCCTGCGCACCGCCTTCATCGCAAGGCCGGACGAGCAGGGGCCGGGGCGGGGGGAAGCGGTGGCGGCGGTGGCGGTGGATCGGGCGGCAATGGATCTGCTGGACCTGGCCGAGCAGTTGGGGTGCGGGGTATGAGCGGGCTGTTGGCATCGCAGGCAGGCCATCCGCGCGGCCGGGTCATCTGCGCTGATTCGTCGAGATGGGTGGCGAGCGGCGCGCGAACCGGGACGCAGTGCAAAGCGCAAGCCCCGGCGACGCACCCGATGCGTCGCGAGTATTCGAGGGGCCTCAATGCGCCCGCGGCTTCGCCCGCGTCGCCAACCAGATGCTCGGCAAGATCAGCGCCGCGCCGGCCGCGTGGTACCACTGCGGCGGCTCGCCGATGAACAGCCAGGCGTTGAGCGCGCCATACAGCGGCGCCAGGTAAAGCACCAGCACCGCACGCGCGGTGCCGAGTTCGCGCAGCAAAAACGAATAGGCCTGGTACGAGATCAGGCCGGGCAGCACACCGGCCAGCACGATCAGCAGCAGCGCCTTGCCCGGCAGCGGCATCACGTCGGGCACCGTGAACCACTCGACGACGGTGAAGGGCAGCATCACCAGCAGGCCACCGGCGACTATTGCCGTGAGGCGGCCGAACGGGTCGAGCGCAGAAGGCCATCGTTGCAAGAGCACCGAGTACGCCACCCAGGCGACGCAGGCCACCACGATCCACAGGTCGCCGGCGGTGAAGCGCACCGCAAGCAGGTTGAGCGGGTTGCCCTTGGCGATCACGAACAGCACACCCACCAGCGCCAGGCCCATGCCCCAGCGTTGCGCGCGCTGGGTCGGCTCGTGCAGCAGCCAGGCGCCGCAGACCGCGATCGCCACCGGCGAGGCCGAGTAGATCAGCGCGATGTTCGCCGCACTCGTGGTGCGCCCGGCGATGTAGACAAACGCGCCGCAGATCCACATGCCCAGGCCGCCGAGCACCAGCATCTGCCGCCATTCGGCGCGCCATTGCGGATAGCGCTGCACCAGCGGGCGCCAGGCAAACGGCAGCATCAGCGCCAGCGCGAGCAGCCAGCGCCCGAAGGCCAGGGTGTGCGGCGCCACCGCGTCCTGCGAGGCGCGGGCGATGACGTAGTTGGACGACCAGAAGGCCGGCACCAGCCACAGCAACAGCATGGCAAGGCGGTGGCGCGAGGCAGGGCTCATCGGCAGGATCTTAGGAGAGCAGGTCGGGCGCGCGGGCAGGCCCGTGCCGGAGCGCGTTGCCGCGTCAATCCAGGCGCCGGCCACCAGCCTGCTGACACCACGTTGTCAGCAGCCGCCGCGCAGCATCAGGCTCCCTGCCAACCCCTGCTGAAGGAGCTTTCGATGAACGCAGTCAACTGGTTCGAGATTCCGGTGCGCGACCTGGCACGCGCGCAGCGCTTCTACGAGATCGTGCTCGGCACGCCGATGCGCCGCGAGGCCATGGGGCCGCAGCAGATGGCGGTCTTCGCTTACGCGCCGGAGGCCGGCGTCGGCGGCTGCCTGGTGCATGAAGAGGGCGCGGTGCCGGCGGCCGTCGGTTCGCTGGTCTACCTCAACGCCGGGCCGGCGCTCGACCCGGTGCTGGCACGCGCGGCCGCGGCCGGTGGCCGCAT
>JANNGZ010000136.1:0-1855 GCA_031404155.1 Burkholderiales bacterium | reverse complement strand
GGCGGGTGTGCTCAGCGCGATCGTCGCGGGGGTGCAAGTGTTCGCGCCGGACTGGCCCGACGGCGACTGGGTGGCGCGCTCGGGCATCGCCGGCCGCGCGGTGGGCAACCTGCGCCAGCCGAATCACCTGTCGAGCCTGCTGCTGTGGTCGGCTATCGCGCTGGTGCCGCTGGTGGAGACGGGCCGCTTGCGCCGCGCGGTGGCCGCCGGTCTGCTGCTGCTTTTCACCTTCGCGCTGGTGCTTTCGGGCTCGCGCACCGGCATGGTCGGCATGTTGATGCTGGCGGCGTGGGGCGCACTGGACCGCCGACTGAGCAGGGCGACACGGCTCGCGCTGCTCAGCGCACCGATCCTGTTCCTGCTGGTCGGCTGGTTGCTCACGCAGCCCTGGGCGGCCAGCGCCGAGCAGCAGATCGGTGCTGCGCAGCGCCTGGACGGCCGCAGCACGCAGGACGACACCCGATGGTTGGTCTGGCGGGACGCGCTGGTGATGCTGGCGCGCCATCCGTGGTCCGGGGTGGGGTTTGGCGATTTCAATCTCGCCTGGTCGCTGACGCCGCTGCCCAACCGCGCCACCGCGTTTTTCGACCACACGCACAACCTGCCGCTGCAGCTGCTGGTGGAGCTCGGGTGGCCGCTCGGCTTGCTCGTGCTCGCGGCCCTGGCGCTCGGGCTGTGGCGGGCGTGGCGGGTGAGTTGGCGGGTGAACGCCGCCGACGCCGTCGCGGTCCGCGCCGCCTTCATGTTCGTGGTCTTGATCGGCCTGCACAGCCAGCTCGAGTACCCGCTGTGGTACGCCTATTTCCTGCTGCCCGCGGCGTTTGCCTGGGGTGCCTGCCTGGGTGCGGCGGACGAGGCAGGTTCGGGGCCCGATGTGCGCAGCGGTGGCGCGCTGCCGGCCGCAATCCGCAGCGCAGCCGTCAGCACGCGGCCCTTGCTGCTTGCTGGCATCGCGATGGTGATCGGCGCGGCGATGGCTTTTGCCGACTACTCGCGCGTGGTGCAGATCTTCGTCTCGACGCCGGCCGCCACCCCGCTCGCGCAGCGCATTGCCGACGGCCGTGAGAGCCTGCTCTTCTCGCACCATGCCGACTATGCCGAGGCCACCATCGCCGAGGAGCCGAGCACACGCGGCGCCCTCTTCAGCGAGGCGACGCACTACCTGCTCGACACCCGATTGATGATTGCCTGGGCGCAGGCCTATGCCGCCGACGGCGACCTGGACCGTGCACGCCACCTCGCCGACCGCTTGCGCGAGTTCCGCAACCCCGCGTCGGCCGAGTTTTTTGCAGCTTGCGAAGGTGCCGCGGTGGACCTTGCCGGCGATCCCAAACCCGCTTCCACGGTGACGCCGTTTCAATGCATCCGCGCGACGCGAGCGCTCGACTGGACCGACTTTCGCCGATAGGACGGGAGGATCGTCACCGCGGGCCGCGCCACGCCCCGACTGCAAACTATTCGGCAGCCACCCAGTGCCCCGACTTGCCGCCGCGCTTTTCGAGCAGGCGCACTTCGTCGATGCTCATGCCGCGGTCGACCGCCTTGCACATGTCGTACACCGTGAGCAGGCCCACCTGCACCGCGCACAAAGCCTCCATCTCGACACCGGTGCGGCCGAGCGTTTCCACCTGCGCGCTGCAGCGCACCAGCGAGCCCGCCGCGTCGAGTTCGAACTCCACCGCAACGCGGGTGATCGGCAGCGGGTGGCACAGCGGCACCAGGTCCGCGGTGCGTTTGGCGGCCTGGATCGCGGCGATGCGCGCGATGCCGATCACGTCGCCCTTCTTCGCGCCGCCCGCGGCCACCAGGTCGAAGGTGGCGCGCTGCATGCGGATCACGCCGCTGGCGCGCGCGA
>JANNGZ010000135.1:0-59114 GCA_031404155.1 Burkholderiales bacterium | reverse complement strand
TCGCCGCGGCGGCGCTGGCCGCCTGCGCGAGCGGCCCCACCGGCACGCCCGACAACGAGCCCACGCTGGCCTCGCTGAAAGGCCGCGAAGTGGCGCTTGCGCCCGACCCCGGCGTGGTCACCAACGAGGCGCAGACGATTGCCGCCTACCGCAAGTTTCTCGAGAGCACGGCACCCAGCGCGCCACAACGCCGCGAAGCGATGCGCCGGCTCGGCGACCTCGAGATGGACCTGGCGGACAGCCGCGCCGCGAACGACGAACCGGTCGCGGCGAGCGGCAGTGCCCAGGGCACGAAGAACGCCGGCAGCAGCGCCGCCGGTGGGCCCGACTACCGCGCCGCAATCGCCCGCTACCAGGATTTCCTGAAACAACATCCCAAGGACGCCGGCAACGACCGCGTGCTCTACCAGCTGGCGCGTGCGCACGAGCTCGGAGGCGAGCTCGAACTCGCGCTCAAGACGCTGGACCGCCTGGTGGCCGAATACCCGCAGACCGCGGTGATGGCCGAGGCGCAGTTCCGCCGCGGCGAGCTGCTCTTCACCACGCGCGAATACGCCAAGGCCGAGCGCGCCTACGGCACGGTGCTTGCGGGCGGCACGAACCTGGCCAACCCCAACCCGTATCGCGAACGCGCGCTCTACATGCACGGCTGGTCGGTGTTCAAACAAGGCCGGCTCGAAGACGCGCTGCATTCCTTTTTCGGTGTGCTCGACCTGAAGGTGGCCGGGCGCAGGGACGACGCGGGCGCCGTTGCCAAGGGCAGCGACAAGGGCGGCGACGCGGGCAGCGAAAGACGCAGCGGCCTCGAAGCCATCGCCGGCCTATCGCGGGCCGACCGCGAGCTGGTGGAAGACACCTTCCGCGTCGCCAGCCTGTCGCTGGCCAACCTGCAGGGCGCCGCGTCGATACCGCCCTACATCAGCACCGACGCGCGCCGCTCCTACGAGTTTCGCGTTTACGAACAACTCGGCGAGCTGTACGCCAAACAAGAGCGCATCAAGGACGCGGCCGACACCTTCAGCCTCTTTGCGCGGCAGCAGCCGCTGCATGCGCAGGCGCCGCAGTTGCAGGCGCGTGTCATCGACATCTACCAGCGCACCGGTTTTGCCAACCTGGCGCTGGAAGCGAAGAAGGAATATGTGGTGCGCTACGGCGTGCAGAGCGACTTCCGCCGCGCCAACCCCGACGGCTGGGCGCGTGCACAGCCGCTGGTCAAGACCCACCTCACCGAACTCGCGCGCCACCACCATGCGCTGGCGCAGAAGAGCAAGCTCAGTGCCGACTCGCAGGAGGCGGTGCGCTGGTACCGCAGCTTCATCGCCTCGTTCCCGCAAGAGCCCGACACCGCGCAGAACAACTTCCTGCTCGCCGAGCTGCTGTTCGAGGATGCACGTTTCGGCGAGGCCGCGGTGGAGTACCAGAAGACCGCCTACGACTACCCGCGCCATGCCAGGAATGCCGACGCGGGTTATGCCGCGCTGCTGAGTTTTGCCGGGGATGAAAAACGTGCCGCGGCCGCCGAGCTGGCGCCGGTGCAGCGTGCCGGTGTCCAGAGTGCGCTGCGTTTCGCCAAGGAATTCAAGGACGACACCCGGGTCGGCCAGGTGCTGACCAACGCCGCCGAAAAATTGTTTGCGTTGCGCGACATCGAACGCGCCGAAACCGTCGCGCAGCAGGTGCTGGCGCTGAAGCCCGAGGCACTGCCCGCACAGCGCCGCGTGGCCTGGACGGTGCTTTCGCACGCGGCCTTCGAACGCGGTGCTTTTGCCGATGCCGAACGCGGCTACACCCAACTGCTGGCGCTGACACCCGAGCGTCCTTCCGTGCCAGACGCGGGCCGTAACGACGTGGTCGAACGCCTCGCCGCGTCGGTCTACAAACAAGGCGAGCAGGCGCGTGCGGCGGGCCAGGCGCGCGACGCGGTGACGCACTTCGACCGCGTGGCGGCGCTGGCGCCGCAGTCCAGCGTGCGCGCCAATGCGCAGATCGACGCCGCGGCGGCGCTGATCGGCCTGAAGGATTGGGAGGGCGCGACCCGGACGCTTGAAGATTTCCGCCAGCGTTACCCGAACCATGCCCTCGCCGGCGATGTCAGCGACAAGCTGGCGCTGGCCTACCTGGAGCGCCAGCAATGGCCGCAGGCTGCCGCCGAGTTCGAACGCATCGCCGCCCGCCACAGCGACTTGAAGCTCGCCCGCAGCGCGCTGTGGCAGGCCGCGGAGCTGCACGAGAAGGCGGGCGACAAGACCCCGGCGCAGCGCGCTGCCGCGGCCAAGGTCTACGAGCGCTATCTCACGCAGTTCCCGCAGCCGCTGGAGCCCGCACTCGAAGCACGCTACCGGCTCGCGCGCATCGCCAAGGCCGACGGCAACCCCGGCCGCGAGTTCGCGCTGATGAAGGAAATTTTCCAGGCCGACCAGCGCGGCGGCGACGCCCGCACCGGCCGCACCAAGACCCTCGGTGCGATGGGCGCGATCGCGATGGCCGAGCCCGCACTCGCCGAGTACCGCAAGGTGCCGCTGGTGGAGCCGCTGGCCAAGCAACTCAAGGCCAAGAAGGCCAGGATGGAAGAGGTGCTCAAGGCCTACGCGGTGGCGTCGGAGTACGGCGTGGCCGAGGCCACCACCGCGGCCACCTTCCACACCGCCGCGCTGTACCAAGACTTCGGCCGCGCGCTGATCACCTCGCAGCGGCCCAAGAGTTTGAAGAAGAAGGCCGAGATCGAGCAGTACACGGTGATGCTCGAAGAGCAGGCCTATCCGTTCGAGGAAAAGGCGATCGAGCTGCATGAAGTGAACGCGCGCCGCAGCGTGAGCGGTGTCTACGACCAATGGGTCAAGTCGAGCTTCAAGGCCCTTGGCGAACTGCGCCCGGTGCGCTACGGCAAGGTGGAAGTGAGTGAAGGAACGATCGATGCGATCCGGTGAAATGACCCCCCCCGGAGCGCCTTCGGCGCCTCCCCCCAGGGGGCGACGCCAGTGGCCCGGCAAAGCCGGTTCCACGGCGTCCGCTTGGCTACAGCCCGCGCCAGCAGTTGCCTGGAGTCGGCCGATGCCGACTCTGTGGGCCGCCGGACTCCTCTGCTTGCTGTTCTCGGGCTGCGCCGCGCTGCCCAACCCGCTGGAGCTGATCAAGCCAGCGGCGACGGCGGCGAGCAGCACGCCCGCAACCACGGTCAACGCCGAGACCCAGGCGCCAGCGACGCGGCCGGCGCCTGCAGTTGCGGCAGCGGTGGAAGCCGAGCGCCCGGTGCCGGCTGCGGCACAACGTGCTTTCGACGAGGCACGCCGGCTGCTCGCGGCGGGCCGCATGCAGGAGGCCGAACGCGCTTTTGCCGCGCTGGCCAAGGAGCAGCCCGAGCTTGGCGGCGCCTATGCCAACCTCGGCCTGATCCAGCGCCAGGCCGGCCGCAACGACGAAGCGGTGCAGGCGCTGGAGCAGGCGGTGCGGGTGAGCCCGAAGCAGCCGCTGTACTTCAACCAGCTCGGCATTGCCTACCGGCAAGTCGGCCGCTTCGACAAGGCGCGCGAGGCCTATGAACGTGCGGTCGATCTCGATGCCCACTACGGCGCCGCGCTTCTCAACCTGGCGATCCTGAACGACCTCTATCTGCGCGACGGCGCGCGCGCGCTGGCGCTGTACGAACGCTACCTGGCGCTGACCCCGTCCAAGGACGGCACCGTGACCAAGTGGGTCGCCGACCTGAAGAACCGCAAGCCCGAGCGCAGCTCGGACGCGGCGGCCGACAAAACGCTGGTGAGCAAGAAGGAGCAGCCATGAACGGAACTCGACCCCGGTTCGAACGCGTCGCGTGGCTTGCCGCGGTGGCGTCGCTCGGCGCGGTGCTCGGCAGCAGCGCGCTCGCGCAGGACCGTGCCGAGATCGACCGCACCCAGATCATCGGCAACCGCGAGCTGCCCAAGGTGCTCTACATCGTGCCGTGGAAAAAGCCGCTGCCCGGCGATCTCTCCGGCCGCCCGGGTTTGAGCGTGCTCGACGAAGCGCTGGCGCCGGTGGACCGCGATGTTTTCCGCCGCCAGGTGCAGTACGACGCCCAGGCGCGGCCACGTGCCTCGCCCACCGTCCCGGCCAGCCCGGAACGCAAATAGCCCGAAACCCAGCCCGAAACCCAGCCCCATCCACACCCTCGCGCAAAAAACGCGAAGCCCGAAGTTCCAAGGAGTAATGACCGATGACTGCCTTCCAGACCGCCGTGAAGTTCTTCCAGGACAGCGGCATGTTCATCTACCCGAGCATCCTGATCATGGCCATGGGCCTGGCGATCGCGATCGAACGCTTCATGTTCCTGAACCGCACCCGCAACGAGAACCGCAAGCTCTGGGCGCAGATGCTGCCGATGCTGCAAGGTGGCAAGTTCAAGGAGGCTCACCACGTGGCCGACAAGGCCGACGCCGCGATCGGCAAGATCGTCGCCAACGGCCTGCAGCGCATGCAGAGCCCAGGCCGGCGCGAAGACATCGACGCCGCGATGGAGGAGGGCATGATGGAAATCGTGCCGCGCCTGGAGAAGCGCACCCACTACATCGCCACCTTCGCCAACGTGATCACCCTGGTGGGCCTGCTCGGCACCATCATCGGCCTCATCAAGGGTTTCACCGCGGTGGCGCAGGTGAACCCGGCGGAGAAGGCCGAGCTGCTCTCGGCGTCGATCTCGATTGCGATGAACAACACCGCGTTTGCGCTGATGGTCGCGATTCCGTTCCTGCTGATCCACGCCTTCCTGCAAGCGCGCACCAGCGAGATCGTCGACGGCCTGGAGGCCGCGAAGATCAGCTTCCTCAACCTGGTGCAGCGCTTGAAGGCCGAGACCACCGCCGCCTCGAGCGCGCGCTGACGCGCCGCCGCGAAAGCCGAACATGCGCGTCCGACGCTTGCGCAAGGAGGTGGCCCATCTGGAGGTCACCGCGTTCATCAATCTCATCGTGGTGCTGGTGCCGTTCCTGCTCTCCACCGCGGTGTTCACCCGCCTGGCGGTGGTGGAGCTGACGCTGCCGGCCCAAACCGCCGGCGGCCCCGAGCAGCTCAAGGCCGAGGACTTGAAGCTGGAGATCGTGATCCGCCCCGACGCGCTGGAGGTGGGCGACCGCATCGGCGGCCTGATCCAGCGCATCGCGAACAAGACCGACAAGGCTGCCGCGACTGGTGCCGCCGGCACCGCCTACGACACCGAGGCCCTGGCCACGCTGATGCAGCAGATCAAGGCCAAGTTCCCCGAGGCCACCGCGGCCACCGTGCTGGCACAGCCCGACACCCCCTATGAAGCCCTGGTGGAGGTGATGGACGCGGTGCGCGAGCAGCAGACCGTCAGCGGCCCCAAGCTGCTGCGCAGCGCGCTCTTCCCCGACATCTCGATCGGTGATGCGCCGGTCGCGGCGGCGGTGGTGCAGGCGGCCACGGTCAAGGCGGAGAAGCGCCCATGAACCTCACGCCGCTACAAAAGCGCGCCCAACGCAAGGGGCGCAATCAGTCGGGCCTGGACATGAACCTGGTGTCGCTGATCGACATCTTCACGATCCTGATCTTCTTCCTGCTCAGCAGTGCGGCCGGTGTCGAGGTGCTCACCAGCAGCAAGGCGGTGAAGCTGCCGATCTCGGCGTCCGAGAAAACGCCGCGCGAAACCATCGTGGTGACGGTGAGCAACACCGACATCCTGGTCGAAGGGCGTGTGGTGGCCAAGGTGGCCGACGCGCTGGCGAGTGCCGAGGACCTGATCGAGCCGCTGAAGGCCGAGCTCGACCTGCAAGCCGGCCGCCAGGTGATCCGCGCCGAGAACAAGGCGCAGAGCAAGGCGCTCACGATCATGGGCGACAAGGACATCCCGTACCGCTTGCTGCGCAAGGTGATGGCCACCGCAGCGCGCGCGAATTTCGAGAACGTCTCGTTCGCGGTGACAAGGAAGTTTGAGTCATGAGCGCGGCGCTTGCGATGCGCTCGCCGGTGTCGTTCCGCATCGGCGTCTTGCCCTGGGCCGCGACGCCCGAGGACGATGCGCGCTTCAAACGCATCCTCAAGCGGGTGCTGGCGGTGAGCCTGCTGTTGTGCCTGGTGTTGCCCTGGCTGCCGCGGCCGAAGGAGGACCGCGCCGCGCCGGTGGAGTTGCCGCCGCGCCTGGCCAAGCTGGTGCTCGAACGCGAGGCGCCGCCGCCGCCGAAGGCCAAGGCACCGGAGAAGCTCTCCGAGGCGCCGACACCACTGGCCGACAACGCCAAGCCCGAAGCGCCAAAACCGAAACCGGAGCCGACGCAAGCCTCCAAGGTGCCCGAGGCGCGCACCCCGCAGCCGAACAAGGCGCCGGGCGAGAACCTGGACTCGGCGCGGCGCAAGGCCGCGGGGGTGGGCCTGCTCGCGCTGAAGAACGAACTGACCCAGTTGCAAGCGGCACCGACCGCGGTGCAACTGCGCCAGGACATCAAACCGGGTCCCGGCATCGGCGCCGGTGTCGGGCCGGGTGTGGGTGCCGGCAACGAGCAGGGCGTGCCGGTGCGCGCGCTGATCACCTCCAACGCCACCAGCGGCAGCGGCGGTATCAACACCGCGGCCTACAGCCGCAACACCGGCGGCGGCGGACTCGCCGGCCGCTCGACCACGCTGGTGGAAGGCGCGATCGGCGGCGGCGGTGGTGGCGGCCCCGGCGGCGGCCTCGGCGTGGGCGGCCGCGGCGACGGTTCGGGCACCGGCGGGGTCGGCCGTGGCGGCACGCTGAACAAGAGCGGCAGCGGCAAGGCCTCGCGCTCGATCGAAGAGATCAAGCTGGTGTTCGAGCGCCACAAGGGGGCGATCTACGCGATCTACAACCGGGCGCTGCGCGAGGACCCGTCGCTGCAAGGCAAGGTGGTGCTGGAGCTGAAGATCGCGCCCTCGGGCGAAGTCACCGGCCTGCGAATCGTCTCCAGCGAACTGAAGGCCGCGGAGCTGGAGGCCAAGCTGCTCGCGCGCATCCGGCAATTCGAATTCGGCGCCAAGGACGTGGAACAGATGGTGGTGAGCTGGCCGGTGGACTTTCTGCCGTCCTGAGCTTGTCCTCAGGGAGTGGCCGCGGCGGCCCGCACTTTGCGGGGCCGCGCGCTATGGGCAACAGCGGTAGGCCAGCCCGATCGACACGAAGCTCGCGTTGCGGTCGCGCGTGACCGGGCTGGTGGCCGCGTCGCCGAGCAGGCGCGAGGTGCCGACGCCGCCGAACGCGAACCAGCGCCGCGCCAGCATCAGGGTGACGCCGGTACCGAGGTTCACATCGGAGATGCCGGCGCGAGCGTTGTAAGCCGGCAAGCCCGAGCTCAAGGACGCGGCCTCGATGATGCCGAAGTGGGTCTGCATGTAGCGCGGGTCGCCGAAGTTGACACCGCTGCCCACGGTCCACTCGACACGTTCCTGCAGGCGCTTGCGCACGCCAAGGCCCACGCTGGCCAGAGCGCCGCCGCCGCGGCCGAGCAGGTCCTGCGTCAGGCTGCCGGAGACCGCCCAGTTCTCGCTCAGCCGGTACGTCAACTGCGCCCGCCCGAGCAGCGTGCTGCGCACATCGGGCAGGCCGGCGAGGAAGGGCGAACTGGAGGCGGGCCGGCCGTGGGTCCAGCGCAGCCCGACGCCGAATTTCCAGTCCGAGCTGCGCAACAGCTCCGCGCTGGCGCCGGGCCCGGCATCGTCTACCCCAAACCCGAGCAGGGTTCCGGCGCCCGACGGGCTGATGCGGTAGCGCCCGTATTGCATCGCCCAGAGCGGGCGCAGCTTGGCCACTTGTTTCGACGAGCCGGCGTACTCGGGCGCGACGCGCACCGACGCGCCGATCACGTAGTTGAATTTGTTCGGCGGGTCGTCTTCGATGAGTTGCGCCCGGGCGCTGCCGCACACCAGCACGACCATCGCTGCCAGCGGCAAGGTCAGCCGGTGCGGTTGGCGCCGGCGGCTGCACTGCGCAGGCGGCGTGTGGCGTAGCGAACCGGCTTGCGCCGGCACGGGAGGATTCATCGGTCGATTCTTGCGCAGCACCGCTGAAGGCCGCGTTAAACCGCCTGCTCGGCCAGGTCAGCGTCTGCAACGGCCCGTCCTGTCGGTGTGCTCACCCCTTGCGCGCCAGGCCGACGCGGACCGGCCGCAGCCCGGCCGCAACGCGCTGTGCCTAGTAGGCTTGAGGCGATCGCGCGGGCGTTCGCTGCGGCGCGCGCCGCGGCAAACGCGGCGCCTCTTCGCCGATATCCCAGAACAGCCCGGCCATCAGCTGCAGCGCTTCGCGTGCCACCGCAGCCAGCAGGTGTTCGTTCGGTGCATGTTGCGAGCAGGCCGGGTAGGAGTGAGGCACCCACACTGTGGGCAGGCCGAGGCCGTCGGCAAAAACATCGTTCGGCAGCGAGCCGCCGAGGTTGGGCAGCAGCACCGGCTTGACACCGCAGCTGCGTTCGATCGACGCCAGCGTGAAGCGCACCCAGGGGTGCTCGGGGTCCAGGCGCGTGGCGGCCATCGTCACCGGTTCGCTCACCTCGATGCCGTCGAAGCCGCCCGCGCGCAGATGGGCCAGCACATGCTCGCGCAGGTGGCCGCTGTCGGTGCCGACCACGAAGCGCAGTTGCAGGTGGGCCAGAGCCCGGTCGGGAATCGCATTCACCGGAAAGTCGGGGTTGCCGGTTTTGTAGGCCAGCACTTCCAGCGTGTTCCAGGCAAAGACACGTTCGGTGGGCGTGAGCCCGGGCTCGCCCCAATCGGCGTCCACCTCGGGGTCGCCTTGGCCACCGCCGACCTCGATGCCGCAGAGTGCATCGCGCACCGCGGCCGGTATCGGTGGCGGGCGCAGGCCCGGCACCCGGATGCGGCCCTGGCCGTCGACCAAACTCGCGATCGCCGCGGCCAGCACGGTGCCGGGGTTGCGCAAGAGGCCGCCCCAGTTGCCCGAGTGGTGCGCACCTTCGCGCAGCTTCAGGCTCAAGCTGAAATTGGCGGTGCCGCGCGAGCCGAGGAACACGGTGGGCCGCTCGGCGTGCAGGCGCGGGCCGTCGGAGGCGATCAGCACGTCGGCGGCGAGCGCGTCGCGGTGTGCGGCGCAGAAGGAGGCCAGGCCAGGCGAGCCGATCTCTTCACCGGTTTCGAAAAGCCAGACGACGTTGAAGCCGAGCTTGCCGCCGCGTGCGTGCAGCACGCTTTGCAGCGCCGCCAGGTTGATGCTGTGCTGGCCCTTGTTGTCCGCGGTGCCGCGGCCGTAGAGGCGGCCGTCGCGCTCGACCAGGCGCCACGGCGACAGGCCCTCGCGCCACTGCGCGTCCTGGCCGCGCACCACGTCGCCATGGCCGTACATCAACACCGTGGGGAGCGTTGCCGCAAGCGCGGTGTCTTCGACGCGGTGCGCGATCAGGAAGGGCGGCAGCGCGGCGCTGCCCTCTTCGTGATGTTCGAAGGTTTGCACCTCGAACCCGAGCGCTTGCAGCGCCGGGCGCAGCGACTCTTCCAGGTAGCCGCGCAATTGCGCGCCCGCGTCGGCCTCCTGGCTCGCGCTGCGCCAGGCAATGCGCGAGGCCAGCACCCGGGTGAATTCACCGCTGTCGAAATGCGCCGCGGCGCTGGCGATCGCGGCGCCGCGGGTCACGTGTCACTGCCCGACTTGGCCAGCAACTCGAAGTGCTCCACCTGCGGCGGCGTGGCAAAAAACGGCCCGACGATTGCGCGCCATTGCGGGAACAGCGGGCCCTGGCGGAAGCCGATGGTGTGGTCCTCCAGCGTGTCCCAGAAGATCATCAGGATGTAGCGCTCGGGTGACTCGACGCCCTTGTTGACCTTGAAGCCGCGATAGCCCTTGGCCTGCGACGCGACGGTGGCAAGCCCGCGCTGGATGGCTTCGTCGAACGCGGCCTGCTGGCCGGGCTGGATGCGGATGTCGGCGAGTTCGAGAATCATGCGGTCTCCTGGTGGCTTTGGGCTCGGCCTGAGGGTAACGCGCCGAGCCCGGTTGTCGATGCGGCTGCGCGCCAAGCGTAGCGCGCCGAGCGCGGGGGCAGCCTCAGAGCAGCTGTCGCAGATGGGCCTGGGTTTGCCGCAGCAGCGGCAGGCATTGCGCCACCAGTTGTTCGGCGCCGAAGCGCGGCCCTTGGGTCACCACGCTGACCGATGCGATCGCCTCGCCGCGGAAGTTGCGCAGCGGCACGCTGATCGCGCGGTGGCCGAGTTCGAGTTCCTGATCGATCAGCGCATAGCCCTGTTTGCGCGCGCGTTCGACTTCGGCGCGCAGGCGCTCGGGCTGGGTGATCGTGCGTGCGGTGACCGCCGCCAGCGGCAGGCGGGCGATCCATTCTTCGACCTGCGCCGCGGGCATCTCGGCGAGCATCACCCGCCCGGCCGCGGTGCAGTGCAGCGGCAGCCTCGTACCCGGCTCGATCGAGGGCATGGCGTCGTGCGACGACTTGGCCACCGCCACGCTCACCACCTCACCGTCGTCGAGCACCGCCACGCCGACCGATTCGCCCAGCTTCTGCGACAGACGCTGGATTTCCGGCCGAACCACCCGCGACAGGCGCGCCGAATGCAGATAGCGCTGGCCCAGGCGCAGCACCCGCGGCGTGAGGGCGAACATCTTGCGGTCCTGGCTGACGAAGCCCAGGTGCGTCAGCGTGATCAGGTAGCGCCGCGCCGCCGCGCGGGTGAGGCCGGTGCGTTCGGCCACTTCGCTGATCGTCAGGCGCGGGCGCTGCTGCTCGAAGGCCCCGATCACCGACAAGCCCTTTTCAAGCCCGGCAACGAGGTCGCGCTTTTGCGGCGCTTCGTGCTGCATCGAGGCGTCGTTCGATGCCGACTCAAAGTCGCCCTTGACCTGGGCTCGTGTCGTTTCAGCGCTCATCTTGGTCCCCCGGTGTTCTGGCGCCGAAGCGCGTCCAAGGCGCACTTGGCGAGCCGCCTCCTGGCTGGCGGCCGCCTCGGCTCTATACGCGCGCGCATCGACCGGCGGTTCGACTGAGGAAGTTCTTCCGGCCGTCGTCCGGCCGACCGCCCCGATTTGTGGGGCCGCCGGCGCGCTTGCCGGGCCGCGCGATCTCAAACACGCTCGAGCACCAGTGCAATGCCCTGCCCGACGCCGATGCACATCGTGCACAGCGCGTAGCGGCCACCGCGCCCCGCGTTCATCGTGTGCAGCTGGTTCACCGCCGTGGTGGCCAGGCGCGCGCCGCTGGCGCCCAGCGGGTGGCCGAGTGCGATCGCGCCGCCGTTGGGGTTGACCCGTGCGTCGTCGTCGGCGATGCCGAGGTCGCGCAGCACCGCCAGGCCTTGCGCCGCGAAGGCCTCGTTGAGTTCGATCACGTCGACCTGAGCCAGCGTCAGGCCACTGAGCGCAAGCACCTTGCGCACCGCCGGCGCCGGGCCAAAGCCCATGATGCGCGGCGCCACCCCGGCGGTGGCCATGGCCACCACACGCGCGCGCGGCGTGAGCCCATGCCGGGCGGCGGCGGCTTCGCTGGCCAGCAGCAGGGCGCAGGCGCCGTCGTTCACGCCCGAGGCGTTGCCCGCGGTGACCGTGCCGTCGGGGCGCACGATGCCCCTGAGCTTGGCCAGCGCGTCCAGGCTGGTCTCGCGCGGGTGTTCGTCCTGGCGCACCAGCACGGCCTCGCCCTTCTTCTGCGCCAGGGTCACCGGCGTGATTTCGGCGTCGAAGAAACCCCGCTTCTGCGCCGCTACCGCCTTGAGCTGGCTGGCCAGCGCCATGCGGTCCTGGGCGTCGCGCTGGATGCCGAAATCGCTGGCCACGTTTTCGGCCGTCTCGGGCATCGAGTCGACGCCGTAGCGTTCCTTCATCAGCTTGTTGACGAAGCGCCAGCCGATGGTGGTGTCGTAGACCGCGTTGGCGCGCGAGAACGCACTTTCGGCCTTCGGCATCACGAAGGGCGCGCGGCTCATGCTCTCGACGCCGCCGGCGATCATCAGCTCGGCCTCGCCGCAGCGGATCGCGCGCGCCGCGCTGCCCACCGCGTCCAGGCCCGAGCCGCAAAGGCGGTTGATCGTGGCCCCGGGCACCTCGATCGGCAGCCCGGCGAGCAGGGCGCTCATGCGCGCCACGTTGCGGTTGTCTTCGCCGGCCTGGTTGGCGCAGCCGTAGAACACGTCGGCCACCGCGGCCCAGTCCACACGCGGGTTGCGCGCCATCAGCGCCTTGATCGGCAGTGCGCCGAGGTCGTCGGTGCGCACGCTGCTCAAGGCGCCGCCGTAGCGGCCGAAGGGGGTGCGCTGGGCATCGCAGATGAAGGCTTGGTTCATGGCGGTCTTTCGTGTCTCGGCGGTAGGGTTGCGTTGGCTCTGGGGCTCTGGCTCTGGCTCAAGCGATCAGCGGCACCGCGGTCGCGGCTTGCAGGGCTTCCTGGCTCAGGCCTTCGGCGCGCTCGACCACCTTCAGGCCCCGCGGCGTAACCTCGAGCACCGCCAGGTCGGTGTAGATGCGGCTGACGCAGCCGATGCCGGTGAGCGGGTAGCTGCACTGCGCCACCAGTTTGCTCTCGCCGGACTTGGTGCGGTGCTCCATCATCACGAAGGTTTTTTTTGCACCGATCGCCAAGTCCATCGCACCGCCCACCGCGGGGATCGCGTCCGGAGCGCCGGTGTGCCAGTTGGCCAGGTCGCCGCCGGCCGAGACCTGGAAGGCACCCAGCACACACACGTCCAGATGGCCGCCGCGCATCATGCCGAAGCTGTCGGCATGGTGGAAGAAGCAGCCGCCGGGCAGCAGCGACACCGGTTGTTTGCCGGCGTTGATCAGGTCGTAGTCGGCTTCGTGTTCGGCGGCTGCCGGGCCCATGCCGAGCACGCCGTTTTCACTGTGCAGCACGACCTCGCGGCCGGCCGGCAGGTGGTTGGCCACCAGCGTCGGCAGGCCGATGCCGAGGTTGACGATCGCGCCGTCCGGGATGTCCAGCGCCACTCGCCGGGCCATTTGTTCGCGGGTCCATCGGCTCATTGGTGCCCCCTACGCCGCTTCGCGCCGGCCCCCCCAAGGGGGATCGAGCGACTTGGGAACGGCCCGGCGTCGCTCATTGGTGCCCCCTACGCCGCTTCGCGCCGGCCCCCCCGAAGGGGATCGAGCGACTTGGGAGCGGCCCGGCGTCACTCATTGGTGCCCCCTACGCCGCTTCGCGCCGGCCCCCCGAGGGGGATCGAGCGACTTGGTAGCGGCCCGGCGTCACTCATCACTGGGCCCTCAGGCGGCGCGGGTGAAGCCGCCGGCGCGGGTGGAGACGCGCGCCACCTGGACCACGCGCTGGACGTAGATCCCCGGCGTGACCACGCATTCCGGGTCGAGGCTGCCCAGCGGCACCAGCTCGTGCACCGTGGCCACCGTGACCTTGGCGGCGGTGGCCATGACCGGCCCGAAATTGCGCGCGGTCATGCGGTAGGTCAGGTTGCCCCAGCGGTCGCCACGTTCGGCCTTGATCAGCGCAAAGTCGGCGTGGATCGGAAACTCCAGCACCTGCATGCGGCCGTCGAGCTCACGGGTTTCCTTGCCGCGGGCCAGCTCGGTGCCGTAGCCGGTGGGGGTGAAGAAGCCGCCGATGCCCGCCCCCGCGGCGCGGATGCGCTCGGCCAGGTTGCCCTGCGGCACCAGCTCGAGTTCGATCTTGCCGGCGCGGTAGAGGCGGTCGAAATGGTGGCTGTCGGCCTGGCGCGGGTAGGAGCAGATGATCTTGCGCACCCGGCCGGCGGCAAGCAGCGCGGCCAGGCCGGTGTCGCCGTTGCCGGCGTTGTTGTTGACGATCGTCAGGTGCTTCGCGCCCTGGGCCAGCAAGGCTTCGGTCAGCTCGTCGGGCAGGCCCGCGGTGCCGAAGCCGCCGATCATCACCGTGGCGCCATCGGGCACGTCGGCCAGCGCGGCGGCGGCGGAGGGAGAAGTCTTGTCGATCATGAAGAGGGCTGGGAGATCGGCGTTCGGCGCGCCGAATGATGCCTCATGAGCAAACTTCGCTTGGCTACTTTGCTCATCCCCCTCGGGGGGCGGCGGCAACGCCGCCTGGGGGCGCTCTTGCGGCGCCGTCAATGTGTCGCGGACTGGACTTTCGAGCGACCGACAGGCCGCCGCCCGGCCGCGAAGCGGCCTTGCGCACCGTGGGGCCAGCGAACCGTGGGGCTTGCCGAGCGGCTGGGTTGTTTCATAAAGTGGGGACTGGATCGCCAACGCCTTGCCCGGCCCCGCCACCATGGACGCCAGCCTCGTCGAATCCCGCCTCACCGCCATCGAACCCGGGCTGGCACTTCAGCTGCCCGGCGAGCGGCGCCTCGGCCGCCACGACGCCGCCGTGACGCTGCGGGTGAACGAACTCTCGGTGTTGGCGCACTTGGCCAGCGGCAATGTCGGCGGGCTCGGCGAGGACTACGTCGAAGGCCGCCTGGAAATCGACGGCACGCTGCGCGACGTGACCGACATCGTGGCCCAGCTGATCGGCGGCGACCCGATCGCGCTGGCCACGCGCCGCGGCCCGCTGGCCTGGTGGCAGCAAGTGCTGCACAGCGGCCGCTCGCTGGCCCGGCATTCGGTCGAGGCCGACAAGCGCCAGGTGCAGTTCCATTACGACGTGTCGGACGATTTCTACGCGCTCTGGCTCGACCCGCTGCGGGTTTACTCCTGTGCCTATTTTCGCGACAGCGGTTTCACCCTGGCGCAGGCGCAGCAGGCCAAGCTGGACCTGATCTGCCGCAAGCTGATGCTTCAGCCCGGTCAACGCTTCCTGGACGTGGGCTCGGGTTGGGGCGGCCTGCTGCTCTGGGCCGCCGAGCACTACGGCGTGCAGGCCACCGGCATCACGCTGTCGACGAACCAGCATGCGCATGTGCAGCGCCTGATCGACGAACGGGGGCTCGCGCCGCGGGTGCAGGTGCGCCTGATGGACTACCGCGAGCTGCCCGAGCACGAGGCCTTCGACCGCATCGCCTCGGTGGGCATGTTCGAACATGTCGGCCGCGCGCAGCTGCCCCAGTACTTCGCCAAGCTGCGTGGCCTGCTGGTGCCGGGCGGATTGCTGCTCAACCATGGCATCACCGCCGGGGGCACCCGCAATGTGAAGCTCGGCGCGGGCCTGGGTGATTTCATCGAGCGCTACATCTTCCCGGGCGGCGAGTTGCTGCATATCTCGCATGTGTTGGAGACCATGGCCGAGTCGGGCCTGGAGATGGTCGACACCGAGAACCTGCGCCCGCATTACGCACGCACGCTCTGGGCCTGGAGCGACGCGCTCGAAGGGCGCCTGGGCGACGCCCGCGCGGTCACGCGCGAAACGGTGGTGCGCGCCTACCGCCTGTACCTGGCCGGCAGCGCGATGTGCTTCGAGCGCGGCTGGCTCGCGCTGCACCAGATGCTGGCGACACGGCCGAGCGGGCGCCTGGGCGACGGCGCGGGGCACGGCGCAGGCCATGGTGGACTGCGCGGCGCACAATCGGCCTACCCGTTCACCCGCGACTACATCTACCGCTAGGCCCGGTTCCCGTTGTTATAGCCGCACCCGCGATGCTCTACAAATTCAAGTCCAAAGCCGCCGGCGAGGTGATCATGCTCGGCCCCAACGGCGACCAGGTGATGCGCATCCTCGGCCGCGAACCGGCACCCAAGGGCATCATCGAAGTCGCCGCGATGCCCGCGGCGATCGCGGCGCTGGCGAACGCGGTGGCGCGAGACGAAGCCCCCGGCCAGCGCGCGGATGAGCCTTCCGGCCAGGCCGCCGGCAAGACCACCACCACGACCGGCGCCGACCGCGTCACGCTGCGCCAACGGGTCTGGCCGCTGGTGGAAATGCTGCGCCGCTGCCAGGCCGAGGGGCACGAGATCGTGTGGGGCGTTTGAGCCCAGTGCGCGCCCGGTTGGCCCCACGTGGCGTGAGCGGCTGACGCGGTGCAATTCACCCGCATCCTCGCGATCCGCCACGGCGAGACCGACTGGAACCGGCAAGGGCGCATCCAGGGCGCGACCGACATAGCGCTCAACGCCGCCGGGCGCGAGCAGGCGCGCCGCCTCGGCCGGGCCCTGGCCGACGAGCAGATCGACGCGGTGTATTCAAGCGACCTGGCGCGCGCGGCGCAGACCGCGCAGGTGCTCGCCCGACCTCGGGGACTGGCCCTTCAACACGACCAGCGCTTGCGCGAAAGGGCCTTCGGCCTCTTCGAGGGCCTGACCTTCGGCGAGATCGAAACCCGCTGGCCCGAGCAGGCGAAACGCTGGCGCCAACGCGACCCCGAATTCGGCCCCGGCGGCGGCGAGGTGTTGCACGACTTCTTTGCCCGCTGTGTCGACGCGGTGAAAGCGCTGGCGGCACGCCACCACGGCGAGTCGATTGCGGTGGTGGCCCATGGCGGCGTGCTCGACTGCCTGTACCGCGCCGCGACACGCATCGAACTCACCGCACCACGCACCTGGCAGGTGGGCAACGCCAGCATCAACCGCTTGCTCTGCAGCGCCGAAGGGCTGACGCTGGTGGGCTGGAGCGACGACGCGCACCTCGATGAGATCGAGGATGAAAGTGATGCTGAAGAAAGCGCGCCCGACGCAGCGGACAGCCGGGTCGGGCGCGAGGCCTGAGCAAGCTCAGGCGCAGGGGTCCCTGGCCTCAGTCGCGCCGGATCTGGCGCCAGGCGTTCTTGCGCGGGGTGATCGGCGGCGCGAGGTCGAGGTCGCGTCGACCCGAACTGCCGTCCTGGCGTCGGAACTCGACGCCAAAGGACGGCCGACCCGAGTTGCCCATGCGCAGCACGTTGAAGCCGGCGATCAGCTGCGTGCCGCTGATCGTCATGCTGGAAAAGCTCATGCTTTGCACGTTCAACCCGGTGCCGATATCCACCACATACAGGTAGGAGGAGGCGCTGCAATCGCTCAGCGTGGCCATGTTGGCGCTGAAGACGATCGAACCGAGGGCGACTGTTGGCAGGTGGTTGACCTGCTGCCCGGCCGGCAGGTCGATGTACCAGCCGCGGTTGCCGGTCCACGTGAACGCACTGCCGCTCAAGTCGCGCTCCCCTGCGGCATCCAAGGCCGAAAGCGTGCGCGGCATCAACGAGGTGCGGGCGTTGCCGAGCACGGCGCCTTCGTCCTTGATGGCGTAGAAGGTCTGCGTGCCCGTCGCGCCGAAGTCGCTCAGGCCGAGGATGCGGCCGGTGCCCACCATCACCACACGTTCACCACGGATGGTGACCAGCGCCGGAGCGGTGGTCACCGGCTGCGCGGCGCCCGAGGCGTCGCGGAGTTGTGCGATGCGGGTGCTGGTCCCGGCTTCGAGGTCGAAGCGCCAAAGGTTGCCACGTTCGTCGCCGCCGTAGGCATAACGGACCTTGCCGTCGCTTTCGAGCAGGGCGGTCACATGCGCCAGGCCGGGATCGCCGGAGCCGGTGCCGCTGTTGGCGGTGAAG
Source organism: Burkholderiales bacterium (assembly GCA_031404155.1). Taxonomy (GTDB): domain Bacteria; phylum Pseudomonadota; class Gammaproteobacteria; order Burkholderiales; family Burkholderiaceae_C; genus JANNGZ01. The sequence continues at coordinate 41,750 of JANNGZ010000135.1, read as the reverse complement.
GTGGTGATGCGCGCGCCGGTCAGCGCGTTGACCATGTACAGGCGCCCGATGCCGTCGTTGCTGCCGTTGTAGCCCTGCGTCAGCAGCACCACGTACGGGTTGCCGGCAATGCGTGTCGGCGCCACCACCGGACGGCCGACCGATGCGCCCAGCGTGAAGGTCTGCCCGTTGCTCACATCGCCGTTGCCGATGTCCCAGAGCACGTTGCCAGCAAGCGCGCTTTCAGTGAGGCCGCGCGGTGAGGTCACGTCGATGGCGTAGAAGCCGGCGCCGGCGACGCCACGGCCGCCGACCAGGATGCGCCGGCTGCCCGCTTGCGCCACGGTGGGCGTGCCGTCGAGCAGGGAGTTGAAGTTGTAGGCGACGTCGCTGATCCTGCCCATCTGAGGCAGCACCGTTTTGGGCACGTAGGCCCAGAGTTCGTTGCCGTTGCTCGCGTCCAGGGCGTGCAGCATGCCTTCGCCGGAATGTGCGTAGACCACCGAATTGGCCGCGGTGGCTTCCACCGCCAGCGTCGGCCGGGCGTTGATCACGGCGCCCAGCAGGCTCCCGCGAGCGCGAAACGTGCTCCCCTCCAGCGAGCGGTCGCCCCGCAGGTAGGCCACGAGTTGGTCGGTGTTGGTGGCGAACAGGTTGGCAGGATTGAGGACGCTGCCGACGAGCGTCGTCGAGAAGGAGCCCTTGCTCGTGCCGTTGTTGGCCACGATCACGCGCGTGGCCGGGTCGCGCGCGGCGAGCAGTGCCGCAGCGCTCCACACGTCCGTGGCGGTGTCGACCACGCCGGTGCTCGCGTCGATGGTGTTGGCCGTCACGTTGCCGGTCCAGCCCTTGGCGTTGTAATGGCCGAGGTAGACCTTGCCGTCGCCTTTGGCCAGGTTCACCGAACTCAGCGCGCCGGAGGCCTGCGCACCCGGCGTGGCCAGAATATCTGTCAGACCGGCCTGAACCTTTTGCCGGGTCTCCTCGGGCGAGCTGGCGAGGTACATCTGGCCGCGGCCGTTGATCGTCGCGTGCCACAGGTCATCGATCGAACTCGGCGTCCCTGCCACCGGACTGGGCCAGGTGAAGGGGCTGGCGGAAAACGGATCGGTGATGCCGGGCCAGATGTTGCCGCGAACGCCCAGGGTCATGCCGTAGGTGTTCATGTGCAGGTTGGGGTTGAGATCCGGGTTGGGCTTGCTCCCGACGATGTCGGGCTTCAATTTGCCGGCGGTCAGGTCGGGGCGCAGGTTGTTGACGTGGTAGCTCAGTGCGATATCGGCGGCGGTGCCGGCCTGGGTGGTCTGGAACGGGAAGGCTCCGCTGCCGTACGCGGTCGAGGTGTAGGAAGGCGGTGACACAGACCCCGAACTGGTCATGCCGTCAGTGACGATGAAGGCGTTGTTGCGCTGGCAGGCGTACTGGATCACCTGGTTGTCGGTGCGCTTGAACTGGTCGCCGATGAACTTGAGCGTCTCCGAAGTGGGCGTGCCTCCAGTCGCTGCATTGGTGTAGAACATGCCCGCAATGCGCCGCCGATTGTTCGCATCGAGCGCCGCGTCGGCGTCGTACATGGTGACGTTCGATTGATTGTTGTAGGCCACCACTCCCAGGCGGAGGCCGGCGATGTCCTCCAGCACCGTTCCCATCGAGCCAGCGAGCATCAGCTTGCGCTTGCGGTAGTAGCTGAACCAGTTGGCAAAGTTCTGCATCTCGTCCGCGTAGCTGCGATTCGACGGGTACGTGAGGGTGCTCGTCTTGATCTCGAAGCGCTGGAGCCTTGTGCCGTCGGGCGCGGTGACGCAAGTTGCCGAAGCGAAATTGGGGTCGGCCGGGGCGGCCGCGGTGCAACTCGTGCTCGCATGCCAGAAGGTCGGGAAATACTGCGGCATCGACACCCAGGTAGGGCCCGTGGCGGCGGTGGCGGAAGTGTCTGTCGTCCGCGCGGAACTCCAGGCACTGCCAGTCCAGGTCCTGGCGCCCACCGGAATCCGCATGCCGGCGCGCAACTGGTACGAGAAACTCGTGTTGATGTTTGCCGGTGGCAGCAGATTTTGCGAGACGGTCAGATTGATGGTGGCGGACGCCGTGAGCAATGCGGGATGCGTCTTTGCAAGCAGCGGGTTGGCGGCAGAGTAGGTCTGCGCGGCACCGTTGTGGTACGCGGGAGCCCAGGGCTCATAGGTCTGCAGGCTGTTGTAGTACAGCGGGTTGAACTTCGAGGAGCGCAGGGGCGCGTACTGCGCGGTCGGCGGCACGACCTGGCCCCAGACGCTGCTGTAGTCGTAGTGGTTGCGGCCCGAGGCGGCACCAGCGCCGACCGGGAACAGGTAGCCCATGGCGACGTTGGTCGACGTGGGCGTGCTGACCCCGAACAAGGGCGTCGCGCCATTCCACCCGGACGGGTTGCTCGAGTTCCACCACAGCACGCCCTGTGTCGTGTTCAGCAGAACCTCCCAATCCATCGACCCCGAATCGTCCATGCCGAAAATCACGTTCGGCTTGATCAGTGCGTCGGGTTGCAGCGGCCGGCTCGACACGTCTGTGGCATGCGAGGCGACGCCGTAGAGCAGCCCCCAGAGTGCGGCGCCGGCGACCAGCAGGCGGGTCAGGTGTTTGTAATGGCTCATGGTTCTTGCTCCCAGAATTTCTTGCTCGGTCAGCCGCGCGTCACGAGCGTCTGCACGATGGTGCGTGTGTCTTTCGGGCCCGTGACCCGGACCGTGATGCGGTATTGCCGGCCCGACGGCGGCTCAAGCGGGGGGGTGTCGAGGTTGAGGCCGGCGCTGTTGATGCCGTCGGGGTTGAATCGCTTGAGCAGGCATTGCCGCTCGAAGTCGGCCACCGACGGGGCGTCGCACATGCGCTCGGCCACATAGCGCACGCTGTAGGGGCCCACCGTCACTTCCGGCGCGGCGGTCCAGTCGACCACCGACGGGATGCCTTCAGCGGTTTGGGCCTGCATCGACGCGTAGTACCAGCTGCCGCTGTCGGCTTCCTCGTTGGCCAGGACGCGCACGCGCTGGAACGCGGTGTTCATGCCGACCTCGCTGGCCTGCAGCGCACGGTCCTTGAAGGCCACGTTGCCGGCCACCAGCGTGCCCACTTCGGTCATGCGCGCCAGCGCCATGCCGCCGAGCAGCATCACCGACAGCAGCACCAGCACCACGAGCATGGTCACGCCGCGTTGCTGCGACCGGCGCATTGGAGTTCGACGACGGTTCATCAGCGCAGCCCCATCACCAAGTTGCGCATCGGCACCACGCTGGTGGCCGTGCGGTAGCGAAAGCAGTTCCACGGCACGCCGTTCACCGCCGGTGCGGTGAGGGCAAAGCCGAGCAGGTTGGGTTGTGCGCTGCTGGCCACGCAGTTGCCGGCGTCGTTCACCTTCTCGGGGTTGGCGCTGCGGGTGACCAGGCCGATCCGGATCGCGCGGACCCGCGCCAAGTCGGCGGGCAAGAGCGCGGCCCAGGGCGCGACATCGGGTTCGACCCAGCCGGTGACCGCGGTGGCGGCGCCGGCGGAGACGCCGTACTGGACCCGGAACCCGACCACGTTGCGCACCAGCGTGACGGTGGGGTTGGCGGTGTCGAACGGGCGGTCGAGCACCAGGTCGCCGTTGAGGACGCGGTAGCGGCTCCACTGCAGCGCACCCAAGAGGGCCACCCGCGACTCGGCGGCGTAGTTCACCGCCCCGGCAAAGGCCACCTGGTTGTGCGTGCCGGTGTTGTCGAAGGTCAGGATCTGCGGCGTCGCGGCGGTAGAGTCGGTGACCTGGGTCACGCTGCGCACGGTGCAGGCGGTGCCGGCGGTTTCCGGCGCCATCAGGACGGCATGACCGGCGACGGCGGGCATGAAGCTTTCCAGTTCGGCCAGGTTGGTGTTGGACGCGGTCTTGAGCGAGACGTTGGCGCCGCCGGCCACCTGGTCGGCGAACACCATGTCGATGGTGTCCATGCCGTTCGCGTCGCGTGCCACACGCAAGGGGCTGAAGGCCGCTTGAGAGAAGTTGTTGCCGCCGACGCTCAGGTTGAGGCCGTTGCACAGGTAGCTCGTGTCGCCGAAGAACCCCAGCCCGGCGTGGGCGGCCTCTTCCTTGATCGCGGCCAGGGCCGTGGTGGCGCTGACGATCGCGCCGCTGGAGCCCGCGGCCTGGCGTTGCGAGGCGGTGAAGAACACCGCGCTGCCCGACGCGGCCAGGCCGACCAGCAGCGCCACCACGATGCCGACCATCAGCTCGACCAGCGACATGCCGCGCGCGCTGCCGCGGCGTGCGTTGACGATCGGGTGGCGGTTCATGACCCGCGGCCCAGGCTCAGAGGCGCACATCGGTCACCGCCTGCATCTGATGCGGGTCGCCGCTGCCCTTGCCGGTCCAGGTGAGCAACACCGTCAACTGCCCGGTAACGGCGTCGAGCGTCGAGCCGACCGTGACCGTGCCGGGCAGCGCAGCTTGCGCACGCACCGCCCAAGCCGCGGTGAAGGCTCGCGCGCCGGCGTCAGCGCAGGCTCCCGCGGCGGGCACGGTGTAGCAGCCGCCATTGCCGGGATCGACCAGCGCGAGATTGAGCAGCTCGTCGCCGAGCTGCGTGGCCACGATGCGGGTCTGGGCGTCGGTGCCCTGCATCACCAGGCGCGACTGAAAGCGGGTCATGCCGAGCATGCCGAAGGCGAGGATCGCCAGCGCGATCAGGCCGTCGAGCAGGCCCACGCCGCGCGACATGCGCGGCGTCCACGAGTTCGCGCGCACGGTGCGCGGGGTGACGGCGCCGCGTCGCCTGGGAGTCGAAAGTTCGATGTGCTTCATGTCGGGATTCAGTTGCAAGAACTCTTGTTGCCACAGAGGCGGATCCCGCCACCAGCCTCGACGCGCAGTGACGGGCAGCGGTACTCGGCGGAGCAGCTCACGCCGCTCTTGGACAGGTCCACCGCGGCGGTCGACGGAAACGGCGCGGGGCGGCCCTCGCCGCCGAAGTCGATGGTGGTCGCCGCGTCGGCGCTCACGCCGTCGGGCAGGGTGCGGCTGCGAAGGATGGTGTTGGCACCCTCGCTGCGATCGACGACGTTGACGGCGGCAACGTTGATGTCCACACGCACGATGCCGTTGCGCTTGATCGCCTCGCTCTGCGCGAAGAGGGCTTCGGCCAGCAGCGTGGTGCCGCCCTCACGCAGGCGAGCATTGGCGATGTAGTCGCCGAAGAAGGGCGTGCCGAGGGCGACCAACAAACTGGCGATGGTCAGCCCGACCATCAGCTCGATCAGGGTCATGCCACGTTGGCCGCGGCATGCGCGCGATGCGCGCGGGTTGCTCAGGAGTCGCATGTCGCCCCCCGGATGCTCCAGCAGCTGCCGGCAGGCACACCCTTGGGGTGCGAGCTCGTGGCGCGGGTGCCCTGGTGGTTGATGGTGTAGGTGTAGCCGGAGACCGGGCCGCTGCCGGTGGCGGTGGCGGTGAAGCCTTGGGTGCCGTTGGTCAGCGCGCAGCTGATCGCGAAGTTGGTGGCGGCGGGTACCGCCAGACCACAAGCCCCGGCCGCGCCGTAGTTGCCCGTGTCCTGGAAACGCTGCTCCATTCGCGTGTGGTAGTTGGACAGCGCGTCCAGCCCCGGCGGCACCCGCGAGCGCTGCACATAGGCCTGGTAGGTGGGCAGCGCCACGGAGGACAGGATGGCGAGGATCGCCACGGTGATCATCAATTCGATCAGCGTGAAGCCGCGGGACAGGGACTTGGGCATGCGGGGCCTTCTTCGAAAAGTCGAGCGTGGGGCTGCCGAAAATTCTTGTGGCGAGCACGCCGTGCACCTGCGATGCCGGCGACTCACGGAGGCTCTTTGGGCTGGATTCATGACGCCGATGCTAGGGACCGATGCGCCGCGAAGCGAAGCCGCGAGGGGACTTCGGTAACGCTTTGGCTCGGTTCACGCATCACGCGCTCGGCGGTCGTGAAGGAGGTCACGGCGCGAGCCTTCCCTCGGTTGCGGGGCCAGCAACACCACCTGCAATCGGCTGGCGACCGACGGCAGTGCGGCGGCGACCAGTGGCAAGCGCTGCGGCACTGGTGCCCGCCCAGCGGCCCTGCGATGATGGGCGCCCCATCACCACGGCCGCAGCGCAAACCCGAGATGCAAGGCGCCCAGATCATCGTCCTCGCCACGCCGGTCTTCCTGCTGCTGATCGCGGTCGAACTGGCGGTCGGCATCGCTCGCGGGCGCAACACCTACCGGCTCAACGACTCGCTATCGAGCATCGGCCTGGGCGTGATGAGCCAGCTCACCGGCGTGTTCACCAGGCTGCTCACGGTGGGCATCTACAGCGCCGTGTTCGCGCACGTGGCGCTGTGGCAGTTGCCGAGCAACTCGGTCTGGGTCTGGGTCGTGGCGCTGGTGTTCTACGACCTCTGCTACTACTGGCACCACCGCCTGGGTCATACCAGCGCGCTGTTCTGGGCCGGGCATGTGGTGCACCACCAGAGCGAGGACTACAACCTCTCAACCGCCTTGCGCCAGACCAGCGGCGGCTGGCTCGCCGGCTGGCTTTTCTATCTGCCGATGGCGGTGCTCGGCGTCCCGCCGCTGGTGTTCGGCGTGGTGGCCTTGATCGACCTGCTCTACCAATACTGGGTGCACACGCAGCAGATCGGCAAGCTCGGCTGGTTCGACCGCTGGTTCTGCGCGCCGAGCAACCACCGGGTGCACCACGCGGTGAACGACAAGTACCTGGACAAGAACTACGGCGGCATCTTCATCGTCTGGGACCGCCTCTTCGGCAGCTTCATTGAGGAGGACGACAAGGAGCCCTGCGTCTACGGTACGCGCGCGCCGCTGCGCTCGTGGAACCCGTTGTGGGCCAACCTCGAGGTGTATGTGGCGCTGGCGCGGGACGCCTGGCGCACCCGCCGCTGGACCGACAAGCTGCGGGTCTGGTTCAAGCCGCCCGGCTGGCGCCCTGCCGACGTGGCGGCGCGGTTTCCAAAGCCCGGGTTCGACCTGCGCCAGTGCCGGCGCTTCGACCCGCCGGTGTCACCGGCCGCGCAGTTCGCCGCGCTGGCCCTGTTCCTTCTCCTGCTCGGCGCCACCACCGCCTTTCTGTGGAACGCGCACACCCTGGCCCTGTTGCCGCAGATCGTCGGCGCGTCGGGCATCGTTGCCGGCCTCTGGGCGGTGGGGGCGCTGACCAGCCCGCGTGCGGTGCAACCCATGAACCGCGCAGGGGCAAACACTGCCGGCGCTGCCCAGGACTAGACTGAATCGACGTTCAACTCAGCACGGAGAGGTGCCTCATGACCAAGCGCCTGACCAAGGAAGACCGCCCGTTCTCGATGGGCGTGTTCAAGCCGATCGGCCATGTGGTGGTGGCCCTGCCCGACGAAACGCGTGCGAAGGCCGCGGCGCAGGCCTTGCGCGACGACGGTTTTGCTGAGGTCGACATCCTGCAATACAACGCCGACGAAGAGCGTGTGCAGATGGACTCGATGCTCAACCACGCGAGCGATTTCGGTGGCTTCGGCTACGAGATCCAGCTGATGCGCAAGTACCAGGCGCTAGCGCGCGAGGGCTGCTCCTGGCTGGTGGTTTACACACCTGACGACGCGCATGCCGAACGTGTGGCGGTGGTGGCCAAGCGCTTCGACGCCAAGCTCGCCGAGCGTTACCACCGGCTGGTGGTGGAAGACCTGATTTAGCGCCCGCTCGACGAAGCCGACGCCGCTCTCGGCGAGCGCTACCCGTCGAACAGACCCTGCGCCGTCCGCGATGGCACCACGCCCAGGTGCCGGTAAGCCGCCAGCGTGGCGATGCGCCCGCGGGGCGTGCGCTGCAGGTAGCCCTGCTGGATCAGGTAGGGCTCGATCACGTCCTCGATGGTGCCCGGCTCCTCGCCGATCGCGGCGGCCACGTTGTCCAGCCCCACCGGGCCGCCGTCGAAGCGGTGCACCACGGCTTCGAGCAGCTTGCGGTCCATCACGTCCAGGCCGAGCGGGTCCACGTCGAGCATCACCAGCGCCTTCTCGGCGAGGGAACGGTCGATGCGGCCGTCGCCCTTCACGTCGGCGTAATCGCGCACCCGGCGCAGCAGCCGGTTGGCGATGCGCGGCGTGCCGCGTGAGCGGCGCGCAATCTCCATCGCGCCGGCGGCGTCGGTGGGCACTTCGAGCAACCGCGCCGAACGGGTGACGATGCGGGTGAGCTCCTCGGGCGAATAGAACTCCAGCCGGGCCACGATGCCGAAGCGGTCGCGCAGCGGGTTGGTCAGCATGCCGGCGCGGGTGGTGGCGCCGATCAACGTGAAGGGCTGCAGGTCGAGCTTGATCGAGCGCGCGGCCGGGCCCTCGCCGATCATGATGTCGATCTGGTAGTCCTCCAGCGCGGGGTAGAGGATTTCTTCGACCACCGGCGAGAGGCGGTGGATCTCGTCGATGAAGAGCACATCGTTCTTCTCGAGGTTGGTCAGGATCGCGGCCAGGTCCTTCGGCTTTTCGAGCACCGGGCCCGAGGTCTGGCGCAGGTTCACGCCGAGTTCGGCGGCGATGATGTGGCTGAGCGTCGTCTTGCCCAGGCCCGGCGGGCCGAACAGCAGCACATGGTCGAGCGACTCGCGGCGCATCTTGGCCGCGCCGATGAAGATCTCCAGCTGCTCGCGCGCCTTGGCCTGGCCCACGTACTCCGCGAGCAGCTTGGGACGCAGCGCGCGCTCGATAGCCTCTTCGTTCGGCGACGCCGGTGCGGCGCTCACCACTCGGCGGGCGGCGGCCTCGGGGCCGGCGGCGCCGTCACCGAAGGGGTCGGTCTGGATGCTCATGGTTGGTCACTCATGGCGAGATTATGGGCATCGCTCTGGCGCTAGCATCGGGCATCGTCAATCCACTCCCAAGCGCCCACCATGAGACTTCGCCCGACCCTCGCCGCCATGCTCATCGCCTGCTCTGCCGCGGCCTTCGCACAGGCTGACAAACTGGATGTGAGCAACGCCTGGGCGCGGCCCACGCTGCCAGGCCAGACGGCCGGCGGCGGCTACCTCTCGATCCAGAACAAGGGCGGCGCCGACAAGCTGCTCGCCGCCAGCGCCGACATCGCCAAATCGGTCGAGCTGCACACGATGAGCATGGACGGCGAGGTGATGAGGATGCGCCAGCTCGACGCCCTTGATATCCCCGCGGGCAAAACCGTCGAGCTCAAACCCGGCGGCCTGCACATCATGTTCATCGGCCTGAAGGAGCCGCTGAAAGTCGGCGCCAGTTTTCCGCTCACGCTGCGCTTCGAGAAGGCGGGCGAGGTGAAGGTGCGGATGAAGGTGGCCAGCGCGCCGGAGGCGGCACACGACGGGCACAAACACTGAGCCCAAGGCGCGCAAGAGGCGTGGCGGCCGGTGGCGGCCGCACGCAGTTCCACGCGCGCGGCCGGAGGCCGCCGCGGAACGCCACCCGCTTGGCGCGCGCGCTCAGCGCGAGAGCGACTTCAACGCCAGCTTGATGCCGTCGCTCACGCCCACATCGGCGGGCAGCGCCTTCAGCGCCGCGGCCGCCTCGCGTTCGCTGTAGCCCAGGGCCACCAGCGCCTGCACGATGTCGGACTGGGCGTCGCTGGCCGTGCTGGCGGGGGTGTCGAGGTCGGCGCCGAGCTTGCCCTTCAATTCCAGCAGCAGGCGCTCGGCGGTCTTCTTGCCGATGCCCGGCACCTTCACCAGGCGGGCGCTCTGTTGCAGCGTCACCGCCTGCGCCAGGTCGGCCACGCTCAGGCCCGACAGGATCGCCAGCGCGGTGCGTGGCCCCACGCCGCTGATCTTCACCAGCTGGCGGAAGGTGTTGCGCTCCAGTGCGGTGAGGAAGCCATAGAGCAGTTGTGCGTCCTCGCGGACCACGAAGTGGGTCAGCAGCACCACCCGCTCGCCGAGGGCGGGCAGGTTGTAGAAGGTGCTCATCGGCACGTCGAGTTCGTAGCCGACACCGCCGACGTCCACGAGCACGAGCGGCGGAGACTTTTCCGACAGGGTTCCGGTGAGGCGGCCGATCATCGGCGCGGATTATGACCAGCAGCGCGGCCGTGCTGGCCGGGGTGGGCGGGTGCGCCCACTCGGCCCCCGCGGAGCAGGCACCACGTCGCCTGCGCTAGGAGCGGCGGAACAGCCCGAGGCGCTGCGCTTCCAGCGCCGCCTCGGCACGCGAACTCACGTTGAGCTTGCGGTAGATCTGCTTCACATAGTCGGCGATGGTGTGGCGCGAGAGGCTCAACTGCACCCCGATCTCGGGCAGCGTGAAGCCCTTGGCCACCCGCAGCAGCACTTCGCTTTCGCGTTCGGTGAGCGCCACATGCGGCATCGCCGCGGGTTTGGCCTGGGCCGCGAAGTGCGCGATCACGCGGCGCGCGATCGACGGGCTCAGCGGCGGCTCGCCCTGGCTGATGCGCTGCAACTGCTCGATGATCAGCTCGCGCGCCTGCTCCTTGAGGATGTAGCCATAAGCGCCGGCCTGCAGCGCCGGGAACAGGTGTTCGTCGTCGTCGTGGATCGTCACGATCACGCTCTGCGCATCGGGTTGCAGTTCGCGCAGCTTCTCCACCACGTCGACACCCGAACCGTCGGGCAGGCCGAGGTCGACCAGGGCGAGCTCGAAGGCCACGGCCTGCACCAGCTGGATCGCGTCGTGCACCCGTGCGGCTTCGGAAATCTGGGCGTCCGGAAAGACCTGCAACACCAGGCTCTTGAGCCATGCGCGGATCTCCGGCAGGTCTTCAAGCAGGAGGATGTTCTTCATCGCGGCCTTCGTCGTCAGCGTGACGGCGTCACGGTAAATGCAGGGTAACAGCGGGGACGCTGCTTTCGACATGGCGATCCAGCGGGATCGTGAGACGGATCACGGTTCCATAGCCGGGGCCGGACTCGACGAGGCACTGGCCCTGCAACTGCTTGGCCCGGTGTTTCATGCTGGCCATGCCGTGGCCGCGGTCCAGGCGTCCATCGAGTTCCATCGGAATGCCGTTGCCGTTGTCCTGGATGGTGAGCTGGAAGTCGCCCTCGATCAGGGTGCAGCGCAGGCTGCAATGCGAGGCGCCGCTGTGTTTGATGATGTTGCTCACCGCCTCGCGCAGGATGCGTGTGGTTTGCACATAGGCCCGCGCCGAGAGGGTCTGCGGCAGATCCTCGCTCGGTGCGTTCCACTCGCCTTGCACACCGGCCTGCGACAGCCGCGACACGACCTCGGCACGCCAGTCGCCCAGGGCATCGATCAGGCGCACCGGCTTGCCGGTGAGGCCGCGCACGGACAGGCGCATCTCTTCGAGCGCTTCGCGCGCCAGCGTGGAAATGCGCTGGTCGTCGCTGGTGTGCACGATGGTCAGGAGCTTGGCGCCGAGGTCGTCATGCAGGTCGGCCGCGATGCGCTTGCGCTCGCGTTCGGTGACCTGCTCGACCCGCAGTTCGGCGAGCTGCGCGAACTTGCGTTCCAGCTCCGCGGTGGCTTCGTGCACCTTTTCTTCCAGCGACTCCGCGGGCTCCTCCTCCACCACCACGCGCGGCAGCACATGGCGGCGCAGCAGCCCCAGGCCCAGCGCCATCAGCATCACCGGCATGAGCAGGGGCGCCCAAACTCGCAGCACGGGGTCGAGCATGCGTTGCTGCCCGGCGAGTTCCAGTGCCGCCAGCACGCCCCCAGCCAGCAGCAATGCGGCCATCGGCCAGAAGCGGCGGCGGTCCCCGCGCCAGCGCACCCGGAGGTAGAACCCGATCGCCACCGCCACCTCCAGCGCCAGCAAGGCATACCAGGTGCTGGCCATGGTGTGCATGCGCCAGGGCCCGGCCAGCAGCAGGCTAGCCGGCACCATGAGGCACTGGGCGTACAGGGCCACGTCGATCGGGCGCGAGCGAAAGCCCGCCATGCGGATCAGAAACTGCACCGTGGCCAGGGCCACCATGGCCACGAAGGTGCAGAGCAGCAGCTCGATGTCGTAGTTGGGCAGCGGCAGTTCGCGCCACCACAGGCGCGCGCCCAGGCAGGCCCAGCCGATCGACAAGGCGCCAAAGTAGGCCAGGTGGCTCTGGCGGCGGTCGAACCAGCCCATCAGGAACATCAGCGCGCCGAGCATCGCCAGCGGCACGCTGGCCAGCAGCGGCAGTGTGACCGCGGCCAGCTCCCCGCGCGACTGCCGCGCCGCGAGCAGCGCATGCGGCCCGACCTCCACGGCCGACAGTCCGCCGGCTCGCTCGCTCGACGCGACACGCGCCAGCGGCTGGCCGACGACCTTGATGTCGACGGTGTTGCCGCGCTCGCGCAGCAGCGCAGCGGGCAAGGCGACCAATTGCGGACGGTGGCAGTCGCGGACCGGCGGCTCGCGGGTGGTGCCGCCCTCGTGCACCAGCTGGCCGTTGAGCCGCACCAGGAAGCTCGAACAGACGCGTTGCAGATAGAGCCCGAGCAGCGAGCCGCGGCCCGGCACGCCTGGGGCGTCGAAGCTCACCCGATACCAGACCACGCCGCCGCGCCGCGCCGCCGGCGCGCTCCAGTCGTCGGGCAGCTCGACCTTGGCGCTGCGCAAGGTTTCTGGGAAGCTGTCGCCGTCCGCCTCGATGCTCAGCGCCTCGCGCAGCACCAGCACTTGCGCACCGGCGCCGGCGCTGGCCAGGAGCAGCAGGCAGGTCAACGCGAGCGCGAGGGCGCGAAAGCTGCGCAGGGCGGCGGTGATGAACATGGCGCCGGATTTTGCAGGACGGCACGGCGCCAAGCCGCGGCGACAATCGAGACAACAGTGTCGGGCGCCGATTCGTGCCCGGTTTTTGATTGGTGAGGCCCGCTTGATCCTTCGACACGCTTTCATTCCGCTGGACAACCAGCGCCTGGCGCATGTGTGCGGCACGCTCGATGCCCACCTGCGTTCGATCGAAGCGGCGCTGGACGTGCGCGTGTCGCGCCGCAACGAGTCCTTCCGCGTCGAAGGCGCGAAAGCCGCGGCCGAGCGTGCGGTGCTGCTGCTGCAGACGCTGTACAACCGCGCCGCGCGGCCGATTCCGCCCGAGGCATTTCAGCTCGCGCTGGTCGAGGCTGCGGCCTCGGCTGGGCCGGTGCAGGCCGCAGCCGGCGACGAAATCGTGCTGCAAACCCGCCGCTCCGGGCTCAGCGGCCGCACGCCCAACCAGGTGCAGTACCTACGGCACATCCTCGAACACGACATCACCTTCGGCCTCGGCCCGGCCGGCACCGGCAAGACGTTTCTCGCGGTGGCCTGCGCGGTGGACGCGCTGGAGCGCTCGCAGGTGCAGCGCATCGTGCTCACCCGCCCGGCGGTCGAGGCCGGCGAGCGGCTCGGCTTCCTGCCCGGCGACCTGGCGCAGAAGGTCGACCCCTACCTGCGCCCGCTCTACGACGCACTCTACGACCTGATGGGCCTGGAGCGGGTCACCAAGGCCTTCGAGAAGGGATTGCTCGAGATCGCGCCGCTGGCCTTCATGCGCGGGCGCACTTTGAACCACGCCTTCGTGATCCTGGACGAAGCGCAGAACACCACCCCCGAGCAGATGAAGATGTTCCTCACCCGCATCGGCTTCGGCACCAAGGCGGTGGTCACCGGCGACACCAGCCAGATCGACCTGCCCAAGGGCGCGGTGAGCGGGCTCATCGATGCCGAGCGGATTCTCAAGGCGGTGCCCGGCATCGCGGTGACCCGCTTCACCGCCGCCGACGTGGTGCGCCACCCGCTGGTGGCCCGCATCGTCGAGGCCTACGAGGCGGCGCGGCCGACGCCCTTGAATCCAAGATGAGCGCGCCGGGCCGCCCGCCGACGCTCGAACTCTCGCTCCAACAGCCCGACGGGCGGCACCGAAGCCAGCTGGCGCGGCACCGCGTGGAGCGCTGGATACGCGCCGCCCTGGGCGCACCGGCGCGCATCGCGGTGCGCATCGTCGACGCCGAGGAGGGCCAGGCGCTCAACCGCCAGTACCGCTCGCGCGACTACGCGACCAATGTGCTCACCTTCGATTACGAACACACGCCGGTCGTCGTTGCCGACCTGGTGCTCTGCGCACCGGTGGTCGAGCGTGAAGCGCAGGAGCTGGAGTTGCCGCTGCAGGGGCACTACGCGCACCTGATCGTGCACGGCACGCTGCATGCGCAGGGCTTCGACCACGAGTGCGGCGCCGATGCGCGGATGATGGAGTCGCGCGAGCGCGAGATCCTGCGTGCGCTCGGCCTTCACGACCCCTACGGCCCGAGGGCGCGCCGCAAATGAGCGCGGCCCCCACAGGGGCCGCCGACGCATGTTCGTGCCTGGAGGTCCCGTCGCGGGACCTCGGGAGACGCTCTCAGTTCGGGCGCCGACGGCGTGCGACGAAGCCGACCGCGGCCAGGCCGACGAGCATCAGGGCGTAGGTGCTGGGTTCCGGCACCGCGGCCACGCTGTTCGCACCGATCGAGGGCTGGTCGCCCGAGGGCAGGCTGTCTCCCGACAGCACCAGGCCGGGCAGGTGGCTCGCCACGAGGGTGAAGTTGGCTTCGGATGCCTGATCGCCTTCGTCACCCTCGGAATGGTCGTCGTGGCGGTCTGAGCGCGTCGAGCTCTGGCTGAATGTTTGCTGGACACTCGGCTGCAACATCGAGCCGTGGTCGGCCCGGTCGTTGTTCACCATGCCGCCGGGATGCGAGCGGTACTTGCCCAGCGCGGCCATCGTGCTGCCGTTGGCGCGGCGCGGCGCCAACATGCTGACACCCTCGTGGCGGCTCGGCGATGCCGCAGCGGCCGGCGCGGCGCGGCCGACCGATTCGCCCGCTCGGGCCCGCATGTCCACCGAGGTGGCTTGTGCGCCGAACGAAGCCAGCGCTGCCGCGATCAGTGCGGCGGTACGGATGATGGTGGTGGTCGTCATGTCGGGGTCCCTTTGTCTTTGTGCTGAACACGCCAAGTGCGTGAAGCGAAGACTACGGAGGGGCGCCCGCCTTGGCTGCCCCCGGAGCGAGGGGTCCTCGTCGTGATGCCGGCTTGCAGCGGCAGTAGTGCGCACGAATTTCGGCACGCAGACCGGCCGACGCCGCGCACCACCCCGACTCGGGGGTGTCAATGCCTGGTGCTGAGGTAGCTCTTGCGCCAGAAAAACGCCAACAGCCCAACGCCGACCAGCAGCAGCAGCGCCACAGCGATCCAGATGCCCTTGTCGCTGTGGATCAGGGGCAGGGCGTCGAAGTTCATGCCGAAGAAGCCGGTGATCAGGTTCAGCGGCAGGAAGATCGCGGTCAACACGGTGAGGGTGCGCATGATCTGGTTGCCGCGGTGCCCGAGCGACGAGAAGTGCATCTGCACCGCGGTCTCGATCGATTGTTCAAGCCGACGCACATGCCCGAGCACCCGCTCGATATGCTCGAGCACGTCGCGCGAACGCACCCGCAGCAGCTCGCGCTCGCGCCGGGCCTGGGTGTCGGCCTCGTCGGGCCACTCGTCGAGCGCGTCGATCCACTCCTGCACCGCGCTGCGCTGGTCCTCGCAGGTGTCTTCGAGTAGGTGCAGGGCGTTGCGTGCGTCGAGCATCAACTGCCAGCTGTCGAAGCGGCTGCGTGGGCTGAGCAGTTCCTGCTGCAGGTAGGTGAGCTGCCGGCTGAGCAGGCGGCGCAGGTCGAGGTAGCCGTCGACCATGTGGTTGAGCATGCGCAGCATCAGGTCAGCGGGGCTCGCCGGCAAGCGTGCGGCTTGTTGCGGCCGCTCGCTGCCCTGGCCGAACTGGGCCAGGCGCTGGGAAAAATGTTCGCGCATCGCGCAGTCGGTGGGGTGCACCGTGACCAACACGCGGTCGAACACCGCGAAGCCGACCGGGCTGGTGTCGATGGCCTTCAACGCCTCCTTGGCCGAAGCCAGGGAGCCGTGCGTGCCGTCGACGAACAGCGCCTCGCTGCCCACGCCGGCCGCGAGGCGGCGGAAGACCATCAGGTCGTACCAGGAGGTGTAGTCGAAATGGCTCGGCAGGGAGTTGTTGAGCAGGTCGCTCACATGCAGGTCGACCAGCGCGCCGCCGGTCCATTGCTGCAGCAATTCCTGGATCCGCGCGACCTGCAGCTCGAACTCGCGCCGCGCGCAGCCGACCCAGACGAAGCCGCCTTCGGGCAGCGCCGCCGGCAGGCCTTCGAGCTCGGCAAAGCGGTCGGCAAGGATGTGGAAGACTCGCACCCGCGGGGGCTCCGTGCTCGACTGCCCGGTGTCCGCCACGCTCAGCGTTGGTCCGCGCGCAGCAGGCGCGCCGCGTCGAGCGCGAAGTAGCTCAGCACGCCGTCGGCGCCGGCACGCCGAAAGGCGATCAACGCTTCCATCATCACCGCGTCATGGTCGAGCCAGCCGTTGATCGCGGCGGCCTTGAGCATCGCGTATTCGCCGCTGACCTGGTAGACGAAGGTGGGCATGCGGAAAGCGTCCTTCACCCGGCGCACGATGTCCAGGTAGGGCATGCCGGGTTTGACCATCACCATGTCGGCGCCTTCGGCGATGTCCAGCGCCACCTCGCGCAGCGCTTCGTCGCTGTTGCCGGGGTCCATCTGGTAGGCCTTCTTGTCGCTCTTGCCCAAGTTGCCCTTGGAGCCCACCGCGTCGCGGAAGGGGCCGTAGAAAGCGCTCGCGTACTTGGCGCTGTAGGCCATGATCTTGGTGTGGATCCGGCGCCGGCCTTCCAGCGCCGAGCGGATCGCGCCGATGCGGCCGTCCATCATGTCGCTCGGTGCCACGATGTCCACGCCCGCATCGGCCTGCACCAGCGCCTGCTTGCACAGCACCGCGACCGTCTCGTCGTTGAGGATGTAGCCGGTCTCGTCGAGCAGGCCGTCCTGGCCATGGCTGGTGTAGGGGTCCAGCGCCACGTCGGTCAACAGGGCAAGTTCAGGGAAGCGCCGCTTCAACTCGCGCACCGCCCTCGGCACCAGGCCTTCGGGGTTGGTGGCTTCGCGGCCGTCGGCTGTTTTCAGGCTCGGTTCGAGCACCGGGAACAGCGCCATCACCGGGATGCCGAGCGAGACACATTCTTCGGCCACCGCGAACAGCCCGTCCACGCTGCGGCGCCGCACGCCGGGCATGCTCGCCACGTCCTGCACCTGGCCGCGGCCGTCGAGCAGGAACACCGGCAGGATCAGGTCCGATGCGGCCAGCCGCGATTCCCGAACCAGCGCACGGGTGGCGGCGTCGCGGCGCAGGCGGCGCGGCCGGCTGGCGGGGAACGGGGGCAGCGGTGCGTGGCTCAACTCGGGTCTCCTTCTCGCGGTGGCCCGGCTCGCGCAGCCGCCGGCGGTCTTCTTGTTGCTCGCCGATCAGGGTCTGCGGGCATACCGCCACGGCGCAGGCCGACGCGAACCTGAGGTTTTCCCGCGTAACTACATGCTTACAGGCCGGTTTTCGTCTGCTAGAGTGGTCGATGAATGATAGCCGCAAGGTGATCATTCCCTGCTTTTCCTCCCTGAGCAGGTGCCTTAGCGTGATGACAGCGATAAGGCTTTGCAGCCCCGGTCTCTGACCGGGGCTCTTTCTTTTGGGCCAGCCCGATTGGCGGCGGACGCGGTGACTGCCGCCCAAGATAATCGCGCCGATGAGCACCGCGTTTCTTTGGGTCAAGGCCTTGCACATCGTCTTTGTCGCGAGCTGGTTCGCGGGCCTGTTCTATCTGCCGCGCCTGTACGTGAACCTGGCCTCGGTGCCCGCGGACAGCCATGCCGAGCGCGAGCGCCTGCTGTTGATGGCGCGCCGGCTGTACCGCTTCGCCAGCCTGTTGATGGTGCCGGCGCTCCTGTTCGGCCTCTGGCTCTGGCTCGGCTTCGGCGCCGGTGCGGGTTCGCGCTGGTTCTACGCCAAGCTGCTGCTGGTGGTGCTCGCGGTCGGCTACCACCACGCCTGCCGCTCGCTGCTACGCCGCTTCGAAACCTTCGAGAACCGGCGCAGCGAGCGCTGGTTTCGGGTCTTCAACGAAATGGCGGTGCTGCTCTTCACCGCGATCGTGGTGCTGGTCGTTGTCAAACCCTTCTGAGCGGTGACGGCGCAGCCGATGCCACGCCAGCGCAGCTCCGCCGTTCTGCTTGCGGCCGCGTTCGCGCTGCTGATCGTCTACGCCAGCCTCTACCCGTTCACCGGCTGGCATTGGCCGGCGGGGCAGTCGTTGTGGACCGCGATGGCGCTGCCCTGGCCACCCTGGCGCGACCGTTTCGACCTGGTCGCCAACCTGCTGGGCTACCTGCCGCTGGGCGCGCTGTTGTTCGGCGCGGTGGTGCGCAGCGGTGGCGGCGCGGCAGTGGCGATTGCACTCGCCTGCCTGGGGCCCGCGGCTTTGTCCTTCGGGCTGGAGGTGGCGCAAACCTTCGTGCCCTCGCGGGTGCCGTCGCGGATCGACCTGGCACTCAATGCCAGTGGCGCGGCGCTCGGCGCGCTGCTGGCGGCGCTGCTCGTGGCAGCGGGTTTCCTTCAGCGTTGGCAGCGTCTGCGCGAGCGTTGGTTCGTGCGCCGCAGCGACGGCGCCTTGGCCTTGCTGATGCTGTGGCCGCTCGGGCTGCTGTTCCCGTCGCCGTTGCCGCTGGGGCTCGGGCAGGTCTGGGACGAACTGCGTGCTTTGGGTGAAGCGGCGCTGGAAGGCAGTGCCTGGACCGAGCCGGCGGCCCAATGGTTCGCGCACGGCGTGCCCGCGTTCGAACCGCTGTCGCCGCTGGCTGAAGCGCTCACGATCATGCTCGGCTTGCTCGCGCCGTGTTTTGTCGCCTTTGCCGCCACCCGCGCGGTGCGCCACCGCATGCTGCTTGCGGTCGGCGCGGCGCTGCTGGCGCTGGCCACCAGCACGCTCTCGGCCAGCCTGAACTTCGGCCCCGAACATGCCCTCGCCTGGCTGACACCCGCAACGCTGCCCGCGCTCGGCGGCGCGCTGCTGGTGGCGCTGCTGTGTTCGCGCGCGCCACAGCGCCTGGCGGCTGCACTCGGCCTGATGACGCTCACCGGCCTGGTGGCGCTGGTGGCACATGCGCCCGCCGACCCCTACTTCGCCGCCAGCCTGCAAGGCTGGGAGCAGGGGCGCTTCATCCGTTTTTTCGGCCTGGCGCAGTGGGTCGGCTGGCTCTGGCCCTACCTCGCGATGCTCTGGCTGCTCGCGCGTGTGGCCTCCAGCGACGACGAGCCGGCGGCGGCTTGAGAGTGCCCCCAGGCCGACGACTACGTCGTCCGCCCATCGCCAGAGGCGCTGGGCCTTCGGGCTGTCCAAGTCCGCGCAGGCGGACTCGGAGCCGCGGCCCTCAGCCCCCCCGAGGGGGTAAGAGCAAAGTGGCAGAGCCACATTTGCTCATGAGCCGCCTCCTACAATCGCCGCATGGGCTATTACAAGCATCACATCTTCTTCTGCGTCAACCAGCGGGACAACGGTGAAGCCTGCTGCGCCGGGCGTGGCGCACAAGCGGCGCTGGACCACTGCAAGTCGCGCGTCAAGGCCGAGAAACTCAACGGCGTGGGCGGCGTGCGGGTGAACAAGGCCGGCTGCCTGGACCGCTGCGCCGGTGGACCGGTGGCGGTGGTCTACCCCGACGAGACCTGGTACAGCTATGTCGACGCCGACGACATCGACGAGATTGTCGAGTCGCATCTCAAGCGCGGCGAGGCCGTGCGGCGCTTGCTGCTCGCGCCCGAGATCGGGCGCTAGAGATGACAGCCCCCAGCTCGCCGTGCTCGCACCCCCCGCGGGGGAGTCCGGGCCGCTTGGGATCGGCCCGGCGCTGGCCCGGTCGCTTGTGAACCCCAAGACGCAACGCCGCTCGGTGGCCGGGCCGGCCGGTGCGATCGAGTGTGCGATCGACGAGCCGGCGGATCGGCCGCCGCGCGGCCTGGCGCTGGTCTGCCACCCTCATCCGCAGCATGGCGGGACGATGGACAACAAGGTGGTGCAAACACTCGCACGCGCCTTCGTGCAACTCGGTTTTCGCAGCCTGCGCTTCAACTTCCGGGGTGTCGGTGCGTCCGAAGGCGTCTGGGACGCGGGCCGTGGCGAGGTCGACGACGCGGTCGCGGTGCTCGACGCGCTGCACGACGAGCCCACGCTGCCGCTGGTCGTCGCCGGTTTCAGCTTCGGCGGCTACGTGGCGTCGCAGGTGGCGGCACGCGCCGGTGCGCGGCACGCCCTGGCGCGCACCGTGCTCGTCGGCCCCGCGACCCAGAACTTCAGCGTCGCGCCGGTGGCCGAGGACACGCTGGTGATCCAGGGTGAACTCGACGACGTGGTGCCGCTCCAAGCCACGCTCGACTGGGCCCGCCCCCAATCGCTGCCGGTGGTGGTGGTGCCCGGCGGCGGGCATTTTTTCCACGGGCAGTTGCCGCTGCTCAAGGCCATCGTGCTGCGCGCGTTTGCGCCTTGACCGTGCTGCCCACCGCAACATGCGGCCCGCCGCGCGACATCCTCGATTCACGCTTGTCTGCCCCGATCGCTCACCGATGAAAATGACCTTCGTACTCGCGCTGGCCCTGGCCCTGGCCGGAAACCTGGCCTTCGCGCAGGCGCCGCAGCCACCGGAAATCGCCGCGCGCCACTACATCCTGCTCGACCTGACCAGCAACCAGACGCTGGCCCAACGTGAGGCCGATGCGCCGAGCGACCCGGCCTCGCTGACCAAGCTGATGACCGCCTACATCGTCTTCGGCGCGCTGCGCGAGAAGAAGCTGACGCTGGAACAAACCCTGCCGGTGAGCGTGCGGGCCTGGAACGAACGCAAGGGCGACCCTTCGCTGATGTTCATCGACACCACGATGACGCCGAAGGTGGACGAGTTGCTGCGCGGCATGATCGTGCAGTCGGGCAACGACGCCTCGGTGGTGCTGGCCGAGGGCGTGGCCGGCACGGTCGAGAATTTTGTCGCGATGATGAACCGCCAGGCGCAGGCCTGGGGCCTGAAGAACACCAGCTTCAAGAACGTGACCGGCATGACCGAGCCGGGCCACCGCACCACGGCGCGCGAGATTGCGCTGATCGCCTCGCGCGTGATCCGCGACTTTCCCGAGCACTACCCGTACTACAGCATCAAGGAGTGGAGCTACAACAAGATCCGCCAGGACAACCGCAACCTGCTGCTGCGCCGCGACCCGGCGGTGGACGGCATGAAGACCGGCTACACCGAGGCGGCGGGTTACTGCCTGATCGCCAGCGCCAGCCGCGAGTTTCCGAACCTCGGCGCGGCAGGCACACCGGCGGCCAAACGGCGGCTGCTCACCGTGGTGCTGGGCACCGCGTCGCGCGAGGCGCGCGCCAACGAGAGCCAGAAGCTGCTCAACTGGGGCTACCAGGCCTGGGACGCGATGCGCCTGTTCGAGGGTGGCAAGCCGATCGCCACGCCCGAGGTGTGGAAGGGCAAGGAACGCATCGCCAAGCTCGGCGCCGCCGGTGCGGTGGTGGTCAGCGTGCCCAAGGGCGAGGGCGACAAATTGGTGACCCGGGTCGAGCGCACCGACCCGCTGGTGGCGCCGCTGGCCAAGGGCGAGGCGGTAGGCAAGATCAAGGTGAGCAGCAGCGCGGGCGAGCTGATTGCCGAGTTGCCGCTGGTGTTGCTCGAGCCGGTGGAGCAGGCGGGCATTTTCGGCCGCGCCTGGGACGCGATCCGGCTTTGGATCAAGTAAGCTCGATTCGCATATCCCCAGGCCGCCCACGCGCGGCAGCCGCCGCCCGAAGGGCCTGAGTCGACCCGGGAGCGGTCCTTCATTGACTCGACACGCCCACAAGGCGAAAGGTCCGCGATGCAAGCCCTGCCCGACACCCTGTGCTACCTGAACGGCGAGATGACGCCGCTGAACCAGGCCAAGGTCAGCGTGCTCGATCGCGGCTTCATCTTCGGCGACGGCATCTACGAGGTGATGCCGGTGTACGGCCGGCGCCTGTTCCGCTTCGACGAGCACATGGCGCGCCTGGCGCGCAGCCTGTCCAAGCTGCGCATCGCCAACCCGGCCACGCGCGAGCAGTGGCTGGAGCGGGCGCGCAGACTGGTGGCGGCGCAGAGTGCGCCGGACCAGCTCGTCTACCTCCAGGTCACGCGCGGCGTGGCGCTGCGCGACCATGTGATGCCCGAGGACATCGAGCCCACGGTGTTCATGATGAGCAACCCGATGAAGCCGCCCACCGCCGAGCAGCGCCATCACGGCGTGGCCTGTGTCTCGGCGCGGGACTTCCGCTGGGAGCGCGGCGACATCAAGACCACGAGCCTGCTCGGTGCGGTGCTGGCGCGCCAGATTTCCGCCGACAAGGGCGCCGCCGAAACCGTGCTCTTCCGCGACGGTGCTGCGGGCGGCCCCTGGCTCACCGAGGCCGCGGCCTGCAATGTGTGGATCGTGCACGAGGGCGCGCTGCTCGGGCCGCCGAAGAGCGAGCATGTGCTCGAAGGCATCCGCGTCGAATTGTTCCGCGAGTTGTGCGAGGAAGAGGGCATCGCCTACAACCTGCGCCCGATCACCGAGGCCGACGTGTTCGCCGCCGACGAGGTGCTGCTGAGTTCGGCCACCAAGGAGGTGCTTCCGGTGACCTCGCTGGACGGCCAGCCGGTCGGCCACGGCGCCTTGCGCGGCAAACCCGGGCCGGTGTACGGGCGCCTGTACGAGGCCTACCAGCGCGTGAAGGCGACGATGTCGATATGAGTTCCGCCGCTGCGGACGCGCCACCCGAACCCAGCCTGATCGAGTACCCGAGCGCGTTCCCGATCAAGGTGATGGGTGCCAACGTGGCCGGTTTCACCGACGCGGTGGTCTCGATCGCGCAGCAGTTCGACGCCGCCTTCGACGCGTCGACCGTCGAGACCCGCCCGAGCAAGGCAGGCAAGTACCTCGGGCTCACGATCACGGTGACCGCCACCAGCCGCGAGCAGCTCGACGAACTCTACCGGACGCTGTCGACGCACCCACTGGTCAAGGTGGTGCTTTAGCGGCCCGACCGGCTCCCGGCCGCTCAGCCGCCGGGCCCCGCCATCTTGGCGTCCACCTCGCGCAGCTTGCCCGGCGCCGCCAGGTCGCCGTTGCGGGCCGCGATGCCGTACCAGTAGCGCGCCAGGCGCAGGTCGCGCTCGACGCCGTCGCCGCTTTCGTACATCGACGCGATCAGGTACTGCGCGCCGACGTCGCCGCCCTTGGCCGCTTCGCGGTACCAGTGCCCGGCTTGCGCGAGGTCTTTCGCGGTGCCGCGGCCGAGGTAGTGCGCGGTGGCGATCGCCACTTGAGCGTCCACGCTGCCAGCCTTCGCGGCACGTTCGTACCAGGCCTTGGCCCGGTCCAGCCGGCGCGCGCCGGCGGCACCGTTTTCATGCAACTGGCCGAGGCCGAACATGGCGGTGACAAACCCCTGTTCGGCCGCGCGGGTCATCAGGCGCAGCGCCTCGCGGCGGCTGGGCGCCGGCATCTCGCCGCGCAGGTGCATCACCGCCAGGTTGTAGTCGGCGGCCGGTACGCCTGCCGCGGAGAGTTTCGTGAAGGCGGCGCGGGCGGCGGGCAAATCGCTGCGCTCGTAGGCCGCCACAGCCGCGGCAACCGCGGCTTCGGTGTTCCCGGCCGCGGGCTGCGCGTGGGCTGCCGTTGCGAGCGCCACGAGCGCCGCAAGAGCCAGGTCAAGGGCCACGATTCGCATGCTCACTTCCTCGGTCGGTGGAGTTCGGAGCTCAGGGCACGACGATACGCGCTCGCGGCGGGCTGGGCCGGTCCGGCGGCGGCGCCCAGCTGGGTCGGCGGCATGCTCCGAGTCTTACCGCGACTTCACGTTGTGGTCCCCGGGCGTCGCGTGGCAATGCCCCGCGTCGGGCTCGGACAATGCATCTGCGGCGGCCCGCCAGTCCGTACGCTCTTGATAGCAAGCCCAGTCGTGTACATCAGGACGACAAACAAGTCGGCGCGCTGCTGGAGCGCATCGTCGAGCGCGAGTCGCCGGCCTTCGAAACCCAGCAGTTGGCGCTGGCCTTCTTCGCCGCCTGTCCCATGAGGAGGTTGCCGACGAAACCGGGCTGCCACTGGGCGTCAAGTTCACGATCCGCCGCGCTGAGCGCTGCGTTCGACGCTGAGGCACCGGCGCACCGGTGCTGCGCGACAAGCTGCGGCGGCGTGACGCCCAAAGCATCGAGGGGCACCGCGAGCTGCGCACCGTACGGGCTCGCGACGCCGCCTGGGTGCCGCTCGCAGCGGCGACGCGCAGACCAGCTTCGGGTCG
Source organism: Burkholderiales bacterium (assembly GCA_031404155.1). Classification (GTDB taxonomy): domain Bacteria; phylum Pseudomonadota; class Gammaproteobacteria; order Burkholderiales; family Burkholderiaceae_C; genus JANNGZ01. Next base: position 17,636 of record JANNGZ010000135.1, on the reverse strand, counting down.
CACGCCACCGTGGAGCCGTACGGCTCGGGCATCGCCTCTGAGGTCAGGGGGCCACTCGGTCTCATCGGCGAAACTCTCGCCGATGATCGTCAAAACCTTGGGACGCGCCGACTATGCCGCCACCGCGGCGGCGATGCGCGAGTTCACTGAAGCTCGCGGGCCGGACAGCGCCGACGAACTCTGGTTGTGCGAACACGCGCCGGTGTTCACCCAGGGCGTGGCGGGCAAGCCCGAACATGTGCTCGACCCGCACGGCATTGCGGTGCTGCCGAGCAACCGCGGTGGCCAGGTCACCTACCACGGGCCGGGGCAGGTGGTGGCGTATCCGCTGCTCGACCTCAAGCGCCTGGGCATCTTCGTCAAGGAGTATGTTTTCCGCATCGAGAACGCGGTGCTCAAGGTGCTCGAGAGCTACGGCGTCACCGGGCACCGAGTGGCTGGCGCGCCGGGCCTTTATGTGCGCCTGGACGACCCCTTCGGCCACGACGCGCTCAAGGGCCCGGCCGACCCGCGCGACCGGTTTCGCGGCTTGGGCAAGATTGCTGCGCTCGGCATCAAGGTGTCGCGCCATTGCAGCTACCACGGCGTGGCGCTGAACGTGGCGATGGACCTTCAACCCTTCACCTTCATCAACCCCTGCGGCTATGCGGGGCTCGAGACGGTGGACCTCGCTAGACTCGGTGTTAACACCGACTGGAACGACGCGGCCGAGCGCCTCGCGCTGCGCCTGCAAAACCAGTTCACGCGATAAGCCCGCCGGGCTGCCCAGAGGGCGAACTGCGGACACCCAGCCCGAAGGACCCCCGATGAGCGACACACCGGCCGCCTACGACCCGACACAAAAACAAAAGGCGCAGGCCAAGACCGCGCGCATCCCGATCAAGGTGGTGCCGCACGAGACGCTGCGCAAACCGGAGTGGATCCGGGTCAAGGCCGGCTCTCCAAGCACCCGCTTCTACGAAATCAAGCAGATCCTGCGCGAGCACAAGCTGCACACCGTGTGCGAAGAGGCCTCGTGCCCGAACATCGGTGAATGCTTCGGCAAGGGCACCGCCACGTTCATGATCATGGGCGACAAGTGCACCCGGCGCTGCCCCTTCTGCGACGTCGGCCACGGCCGCCCGGACCCGCTGGACACCAACGAGCCCGACAACCTGGCCAAGACGATCGCCGCGCTGAAACTCAAGTACGTGGTGATCACCAGCGTGGACCGCGACGACCTGCGCGACGGCGGTGCGGCGCATTTTGTCGAGTGCATCCGCAGGACGCGCGAGCTCTCGCCGCAAACCCGGATCGAGATCCTCACGCCCGACTTCCGCGGCCGCATGGACCGTGCGCTCGAGATCCTGAAAGCCGCACCGCCCGACGTGATGAACCACAACCTGGAGACCGTGCCGCGGCTGTACAAGGAGGCGCGGCCGGGGTCGGACTACCAGTTCTCGCTGACCCTGCTTCAGCGCTTCAAGGCGTTCGCGCCGGGGGTGCCGACCAAGAGCGGCCTGATGGTCGGCCTGGGCGAAACCGACGACGAAATTCTCGACGTGATGCGCGACATGCGTGCCCATGGCATCGGCATGCTCACCATCGGCCAGTACCTGGCGCCGAGCGGCCACCACCTGCCGGTTCGGCGCTATGTGCACCCCGACACCTTCAGGATGTTCGAGGCCCGCGCAGCCGAGATGGGCTTCAGCCATGCCGCGGTCGGCGCGCTGGTGCGCTCAAGTTATCACGCGGACCAGCAGGCCCACGCGGCCGGCGTTGCCCAGACGCTGTAAGGGCAGCGGGCGGGGCTCGTCTGGTCTCGGCAGCCGAGCGCAAGGAGTTCGTGGCGTTTGAGGCGTTTTGAGCGGCGCCGCTGGCAAAGCGTTGCACCTTGTAGCGCCTGCGCACCTGGCTCGCTGGCAACCTCCGCGGCATGCGAACAATGCGCAGCCCAGGCTCCGCTCAAACACCCATGTCGAATCAATCCGCGAGCCCGCGTGGGCGCGCCGCCCTGCTCGGCTTTGCCAGCGCCGTGACGATCTTGCTGCTGGGCTGCGGCGGGGGTGAGCCAGCGGCAAGCGTTCCGGCGCCAGTGGTGGCCGGCCCGACGCCAGCGCCAGCGCCAGCGCCAGCGCCTGCACCGGCACCTGCACCTGCACCTGCACCTGCACCTGCACCTGCACCTGCACCTGCACCTGCACCTGCTCCGCCGGCACCAGCACCGCCGCCGGTGTCAAGTGGCGCCGACGTGACCTGCGGCCTGCCGGACTTCCAAGCTGAAGCGCTGCGTCGGGTGAACGCCCACCGCGCTGCCGGGGCCGCCTGCGGCGCGCGCGGCAGCTACCCGTCAGCACCGGCGCTGACCTGGAACACCGTGCTGACCGACGCGTCCTACGGCCATTCGCTCGACATGGCCAACCAGAATTACTTCAGCCACACCAGCCGAGACGGGCGCAGCGCTGGCGACCGCGTCACCGCGGCCGGCTACCGCTGGAGCCTAGTGGGTGAAAACATCGCAGCGGGCTATGGCACTGTGGCCAATGTCGTGGCCGGCTGGATGGCCAGCGACGGCCACTGCGCGAACCTGATGAACCCGAACTTTCGCGACTTCGGGCTGGCCTGCGCACGCAATGGCACCAGCACCTACGGCGACTACTGGACGATGGACCTGGGGCGGCCCTGAGGCGAACGGCGCGCTGCCGGCTGGGAGGGCTGGGCGAAGTTGGATCGACCTGACCGCTCAGCCGGCGGCGAGCAGTTGCTCCACCAGGGTGTGCAGTGCCGCGAAGTCGGGCTCGCCGACGTAACGCTTGACGATCTCGCCGCGCTGGTTGATCAAGAAGGTAGTGGGTGTGAGCCGCACGTCGCCGAAGCTGCGCGCGATGGCGCCGGTGTTGTCGATGGCCACGCCGAAAGGCAACTGCCGCGCCTGCGCAAAACGGGCCACATAGGCCGGCGGGTCATGGCTCATCGCCACGGCCACGGTCTGGAAGCCGCGAGGGCTGAACTTCTGGTGGGTGGCCACGATCTGCGGCATTTCCTTGACGCAAGTGGCGCAGCTGGTGGCCCAGAAATTCACCAGCGTTACCTTGCCGCGCCACTCGCTGCTGGAAACTTTGCGGCCGTCGAGAAGCGTGTAGGACACTGCGGGCGCGAGTTCGGGTTGGGCCGTGCCGAACCAGGCGAACGCGGCCACGGCGAAAAGTGCCGAGGCGGCCAGGCCGAAGATCAGCGAACGAGATTTTTTCATTCGGGAGAGCGGGTCATGCAGCGCAGGCAGTTTACGTCGGTGGTCGCGGCCATGGCCGCCCTTGGTTTTGGACACCAGGCCCACGCACTGAGTGCGGATGATGCGGCGGCCGGGGTGCGCGCGGCGCTGGAGCGGGGTGCGCTGGCGGCGGTATCGCTGCTCGGCAGGGCCGACGGCTTTCTCGGCATTGCCAAAGTGCGTATCGGGCTGCCCGGCTCGCTGGAGAGCGCGGCCAAGCTGCTGCGTGCCACCGGCCAGCGCCGGCGCGTGGACGAACTCGTGACCGCGATGAACCGTGCCGCCGAGAAGGCGGTGCCGCAGGCGCGCGACATGCTGGTGAGCGCGGCCAAGGGCATGAGTGTCGAAGACGGTGTGGGCATCGTGCGTGGCGGCGACACCTCGGTCACCGACTTCTTTGCCCGCAACACGCGCGAACCGCTGGTCCTGAAGTTCCTGCCGATCGTGGCCGAGGCCACCGAGCGGGTGTCATTGGCCGACAAGTACAACAGTTTTGCCGGCAAGGCCGCGGGGCTCGGCCTGGTCAGGAAGGAGGACGCCAACTTGCAGCAATACGTGACCGGCAAGGCGCTGGACGGCCTGTACCTGATGATCGGCGAGGAAGAAAGGAAGATTCGGCGCGACCCGGTGGGCACCGGAAGCGCATTGCTCAAGAAGGTCTTCGGGCGCTAACGCTCGCGGCATCCCGAGATTGGGCTGCGCCCATTTCGCCCGCGCGCCGCGTCATTCAAATTCGCGTTAGAAAGACTAGCAAGCGCCAAGACTTCAGGCGCTTGTCATGGCCAGGATGTCGAGCGGAGCGGAGCATCTGGAGGCGGCGCGCGAACTGTTGCGCACGGCCAAGACGGTTGAACAGATGCGCCAGGCGCAGGCGGTACGGCTGCCGGTAGAGCTTGGCTTGACGGCGGGCCGCTTTCTGAATCGCCTTGCCGGCCAACGCCAGCCCCAAGGACGCACCCCGGTTCGTGGTCCACGCCCCGACGCCGAACCGGCGGGGCTGCAAACGGCGCTGAACATATCGACGCATCCGTCGCCACCCGAATGCAGCCATCGCCCCCTTTGTGCCCGCGGCGGCGCTATGCTGGCCGCTGCTTTCTGGAGCCGACGATGAGCGACGACAGGGCCGCTGCAAACGGTGGCCGCCATATCCGTCTGACCTCCCACCCGGGGCAAAACGCCACTGGCGCGCCCGCGATCCACTGGGGCGCCGCCGACGCGCTGGCGCGCGGCCCGCTGGTGGGCACCACCGCGCATCGCCGCCAGCGCAACGTGATCGGCACGCACAGCGGCAGCTACGGCGTCTACCGCGCGCTGGCGGTGGCCGCCGGCAGCTTGACCCGCGACCACCGCGCCGACCTGACCAACACCTCGCCCACCGACCTGGTCGGCCCCTACCCGCAATGGGGCGACGCTGAGAAGATCGTCTCGCTCGACCCCTGGGGCGCAAGCGTCCAGCATGTTTTTGCCGAGCACCTGGCCCAGGGCTACGACATCCGCCCGACCATCGCGGTGACCAAGGCGCATATCCACCTGCCCGAGATCCGGCAGGCGATTGCCTTCCAGCGCCTGGCCGTCGACGGCCGCATCCTGTTCGAAGACGGCTCGGCCGCGGTAACCAAGATCGCGCTGGAGCCGGTATGGTGGTTGCCCGGGGTGGCGCGGCGCTTCAAGGTCAGCGAGGCCGACCTGCGCCGCGCCCTCTTCGAAGAAACCGGCGGCATGTACCCGGAACTGGTCACGCGCAGCGACCTCGAGGTCTTCCTGCCGCCGATCGGCGGCCAGACGCTGTACGTCTTCGGCGACGTGCGCCACCTGGCAGACCCCGCGGTCACGCTGACCGCGCGGGTGCACGACGAATGCAACGGCTCGGACGTGTTCGGCTCCGACATCTGCACCTGCCGGCCCTACCTCACCCACGCGATCGAGGAATGCATCCAGGGTGCGCAGCGGGGCGGTGTCGGCCTGATCGCCTACAGCCGCAAGGAGGGCCGCGCGCTCGGCGAGGTGACCAAGTTCCTGGTCTACAACGCGCGCAAGCGCCAGGAAGGCGGCGACCGCGCCGACAAGTATTTCCTGCGCACCGAATGTGTGGCCGGGGTGCAGGACATGCGCTTCCAGGAGCTGATGCCCGATGTCCTGCACTGGCTCGGCATCCGCAAGATCCACCGCCTGGTGAGCATGAGCAACGACAAGTACGACGCGATCACCGGCTCGGGCATCGAGGTGCTCGAACGGGTGAAGATTCCCGATGCGCTGGTGCCCGCCGACGCACGGGTGGAGATCGAGGCCAAGATCGCCGCCGGCTACTTCACCGACGGCGTGGTGCCGAGTGCCGCCCAACTCGCGGGCATCCAGGGGCGTGGCCTTGAGTGAACCCGAGCCGAGCGTGCGGGCCCCGAGCGACCGCACCGCCGTGCCCACCGAGCGCGAGGCGCAGCGCGACGCGGTGCGCCGCCTGCGCCTGCCCTCGACCATCCGCGAGCGCTGCGCCAACATCACCGCCGCGGTGATCGCCGGCGACTCGCCGCATTTCACGCTGGACGCCAGCCGTCTGGGCGAAGTGGCGCGCCGGGTCGCCAGGCTGACGCTGGAGCGTTTCCCCAGTCTGCACGTGCCCTACCACAGCCGCTGGCGGCATTTCGAAGCCGGCGGTGTCGACCGCAAGGCGATCCTCAACGCGCATTTCGAGGACCGCGACGCAGTCGACCTCGCGCGGGCGCAGATCGAACTCGCGCTGGTGAGCGTGCTGCTCGACGCCGGCGCCGGGCCCGACTGGCGCTACCAGGAGGCGGCCAGCGGGCGCCGCTTCGCGCGCTCCGAAGGGCTGGCGCTGGCGAGTTTCCATGCCTTCGTCGACGGGCGGTTTTCCTCGGACCTGCGCGAGCCCTGCCGGGTCGACGCGCGGGCGCTCGAGCGCATGGACGCGCTCACTCTGGGCGCGATCTTCCAGGCCAACGAAGGCAACCCGCTGGTCGGGCTCGAAGGCCGTGCGGTGTTGCTCCGGCGCCTGGGGCAGGCGCTGCGCGAGCGGCCGAAGTCCTTCGGGCCGCTCGGCCGCCCCGGCTATCTCTACGATGTGCTGACCCACCCCTCGGTGTCGGACACGGTCAGCGAACTGCCGGGCGCGCGGGTGGCGGTGCAGCGGGTCGGCGCGCCGCACATCCTGCGCGCTTTGCTCAAGGCCTTCAGCGGCATCTGGCCGAGCGGGCAGATGCTCGGCCGCGAACCGGTGGGGGACGTGTGGTCGCACCGCCATGCCGGCGGTGACGGCCCCGACGCCGGCCGGGTGCCCTTCCACAAGCTCAGCCAGTGGCTCACCTACTCGCTGGTCGAGCCGTTCGAAAGTGCCGGCGTGCAGGTCGACCGCCTCGACGAGTTGACCGGCCTGCCCGAATACCGCAACGGCGGCTTGCTGCTCGACGGCGGGGTGATCCTGCCGCGCGACCCGGCGTTTTCGACGCGCGTCTATGCGGTGTCTGAACCCTGGGTGATCGAGTGGCGCGCGCTCACCGTGACGCTGCTCGACGAGTTGGCGCAACGGGTGCGCGCCGAGTTGCGCGAGCCCCGCCTGACCCTGGCCCAGGTGCTCGAAGGCGGCACCTGGCTCGCCGGCCGCCAACTCGCCGCCGAGTTGCGCCCGGGGGGCCCGCCGCCGGTGCGCATCGCCAGCGACGGCACGGTGTTTTAGTCGGCGCCGGGCCGCCCCAGGCGGGTGACGCCCGGGTGGGGGACGATGCCGGGGGCGTCATGCGAGCCGGTCTGGTTCGGCGCCACACCGTTCGCCGCCGGCAAGGTGAAGCGGAACTCGCTGCCGCCGCCACGGCCGTCGGCGCCGGCGGTCCGGGTCTCGAAGTCGAGCGTGCCGCCGTGCTGCTCGATCACCGTGCGGCACAGGCTGAGGCCCAGGCCCATGCCCTCGCGGCGGGTGGTGAAAAACGGCGTGAAAAGTTTTGCCGCCACCTCGGCGGCGATGCCCGGGCCGGCGTCGGCGACCGTGAATTCAACCCAGCGCGACTCGTGTTGCCGCACCCTGAGTGTCAACACGCGGTCCTCGAGCGGGGTCGCCGTCTCCATCGCCTGGATGCCGTTGCGCGCGAGGTTGAGCAGCACCTGTTCGACCATGGTCCGGTCGGCAATCACGCGCGGCATCGGCGAGGGCAGGTCGAGCTCGATGCGGGTGCCGCTCTTGCGCGCTTGCAGCCGCGCCAGCGGCAGCACCGCGTCGATCAGCCCATCGGCCGGCACCGCCTCGCGCGACTGCTCGCGCCGGCGCACGAAGTCGTGCACGCTCTTGATCACCCGGCCGGCGCGCTCGGCCTGCTCGGCGATGCGCACGATGGCCTGGCGAAGCATCTCGGTGGTTTCGGTGCCGGGCGTGACGGCGGGCGGGTGCACGGGCGTGCCGCCGGACCTGCCGACAGGCGCACTGGCCGTCATCGCCGACGCCTCGTCGAGCAGGTTCAGCGAGCCCGAGGCGTAGCTGGCGATCGCGGCCAACGGCTGGTTCAACTCGTGGCTGAGCAGCGAGGCCATCTCGCCCACGGTGGCCAGGCGTGCGGTGGCCTGCAGTCGCTCCTGTTGCTGGCGCGAAATTTCCTCCACCCGGCGCTGCGCGCTCATGTCGAGCACCGCGCTCATCCAGCCGGTGTGGCGGCCTTCGCGGTCGACCAGCGGTGCCTCGTAGATCATCACCGGAAAGCGCTCGCCGCCCTGGCGCACGAACACGGTTTCGAAGCCTTGCTGCGAGTCGCGCGCGCCGAGCGCGCCGCGCAGCCGCTCGGCCTGGCGGGCGAGGTATTCGTCGACATGCTCGGGTGGCCAGTACGCGGGCGTGTCGCCCTGCATCAGCTGGTCGGCGCGCAGGCCGACCATGGCACAGAACGCGGGGTTCGCGTAGGTGATGTTGCCGGCGAGGTCGCGGGCGCGCAGGCCGGTGATCAGCGAATCCTCCATCGCCTTGCGAAAGGCCAGCGCCTCGGCCAGGGCACGCTCGGCGTGGGCGCGTTTGCGCACGTCGCGCAAGAGCACGAGCACCAGGCCGAACAGGGCCAGCGACAGGCCCATCACCAGGGCGATGGCCAGGTTGGGTATCAGCCGCGGCGCGCCCGCCGAGCCGTCGGCACGCAGTTGCAGCACCACGCCGGGCAGGTCGAGCAGGCGCTGCGCCACATAGACGCCGGCACCGCGCGAGACGCCGGAACGCGCCAGCCGGCTGCCATCGCCCTCGACAAAACTGAACTCGTGGCTGCGTTCTTGCTCCGGCGCCAGCGCGGACTCGAGCAGCGCCTGGAGCGACAAGGACGCGACCACGAAGCCGTCGGCACGGCCGAGCGTCTGCACCGGCAGGCAGACGTCGATCAGCTCCATGCCACGCCCGCCGGGCAGCGGCGTGAAATAGCTGCGCGAATAGAGCGGCGCGGCGACGCGGCGCGCGGCCGCGCAGGCGATGTCGCTCTCCACGCTGAGGCCGGCACGGGGGATCACGACGAACAGGTCCGGGCTCAGCGGGGACTCGACCGCCTCGACCACCCGCAGCAGGTTGTCGCGGCGTTCGATGCGCACCAGCTCGCGGCGAGCGCGCAGCAGCTGCGTCGCGTCGGCGCGCCAGGCGGCGCCCGCACTGTCATGCCAGAGCAGGGTTTGCAGCTCCTGCAAATTGCGAGCGAGTTCGCGTTTGGCCTGACCCACCGCAACGCTGGCGAGTTCGTCCACGTGGTCCTGCGCGCGGCTGGATTCGTAGGCGACGGTGAGCGCCAGGAGCAAGCTCTGCGCCACCACCAGCAGCACCACCAGCAAGCCCCAGAGCACCGCGCGGCGCAGCCGGCGCGGGCGCAACACCCGCGGCGCGACTGAGGCCGTCGGCGGTGACGGCGCCGACGCGACCGGGGACAAGGGGGAGCGCGTCATGGCCAAACCAGTATCGCCGTGCTCCCCGGCGGGGCGCTACGCAGTTCCGCCGATGCGCTCCCGTGCCGCAAGGGCTGAAACTGCTGACCCGCTTCTAGAATCCTGGCGCCGCGGCACCCGCGCAGCCCACCGCGAAAGAAGATCACCATGTCCCAGCACGACGACCGCCAGGCCGAACTCAGGCAAGCCGCACTCGAATACCACGAGTTCCCGACGCCAGGCAAAGTGGCGATCAGCGCGACCAAGCAGCTGGTCAACCAGCGCGACCTGGCGCTCGCCTACTCGCCCGGCGTGGCCGCCGCCTGCGAGGCCATCGTCGCCGACCCGGCGAACGCGTTCCGCTACACCTCGCGCGGCAACCTGGTGGCGGTGGTGACCAACGGCACCGCGGTGCTCGGCCTGGGCAACATCGGCCCGCTGGCGGCCAAGCCGGTGATGGAAGGCAAGGGTGTGCTGTTCAAGAAGTTCGCCGGCATCGACGTGTTCGACCTCGAACTTGCCGAGACCGACCTGGACAAGCTGGTGGACATCATCGCGGCGTTGGAGCCCACATTCGGCGGCATCAACCTCGAGGACATCAAGGCGCCGGACTGTTTTTACGTCGAGCGCCGCCTGCGCGAGCGCATGAAGATCCCGGTTTTCCATGACGATCAGCATGGCACCGCGATCGTGGTCGGCGCGGCGCTGATCAACGGGCTGAAGGTGGTGGGAAAGGACATCACCAAGATCAAGCTGGTGACCTCTGGCGCCGGTGCGGCGGCGCTCGCCTGCCTGAACCTGCTGGTCAAGCTCGGCGTGCCGCGCCAGAACATCTGGGCCACCGACCTGGCCGGCGTGGTGTGGCAGGGCCGCACCGAGCTGATGGACGAAGACAAGGTGCAGTTTGCGCAGGCCACCGAGCTGCGTTCGCTGGCGCAGGTGATCGACGGCGCCGATGTCTTCCTCGGCCTCTCCGCCGCGGGAGTGCTCAAGCCGGCGATGGTGGCCACGATGGCGCCAAGGCCGCTGATCCTGGCGCTGGCCAACCCCAACCCCGAAATCTCGCCCGAAGACGTGAAGGCGGTGCGCGACGACGCAATCATGGCCACCGGCCGCAGCGACTACCCCAACCAGGTCAACAACGTCCTGTGTTTCCCCTACATCTTCCGCGGCGCGCTGGATTCGGGCGCCACCACGATCACGGTGGAGATGGAAATCGCGGCGGTGCACGCGATCGCCGAACTGGCGCAGGCCGAACAAAGCGAGGTGGTCGCCGCGGCTTACGCCGGCGAGACCCTCAGCTTCGGCCCCGAGTACCTGATCCCCAAACCCTTCGACCCGCGGCTGATGACGATGATCGCGCCCGCGGTCGCCCGGGCCGCAGCGGCTTCCGGCGTGGCACGGCGCCCGGTGGCCGACCTCGAGGCCTACCGCCAGAAGCTGCAGAACTTCGTCTACGCCTCGGGCACGACGATGAAGCCGATCTTCACCTTGGCCAAGGGCGCGCAGTACAAGCGGGTGGCCTACGCCGAAGGCGAAGAAGAGCGGGTGCTGCGTGCGGTGCAGGTGGTGGTGGACGAAGGGCTGGCGCGGCCGACGCTGATCGGGCGGCCGGCCGTCATCGCCGAACGGGTGGGCAAATTCGGGCTGCGGCTCCTGCAAGGACGCGACTACGACGTGGTCAACGTGGAGAACGACGAGCGCTACCGCGACTACTGGCAGACCTACCACCAGATGATGGAGCGGCGCGGCGTCACCGCGCAGTTGGCCAAGATCGAGCTGCGCCGGCGCCTGACCCTGATCGGCGCGATGCTGCTGCAACAGGGCGAGGTCGACGGCATGATCTGCGGCACCTGGGGCACCACTGCGACGCACCTGGCCCATGTCGACCAGGTGATCGGCAAGCGCGAGGGCGTGCACACCTACGCCTGCATGAACGGCCTGCTGCTGCCGGGGCGGCAGGTGTTCCTGGTAGACACCCATGTCAATGCCGACCCAAGCGCGGCCGAATTGGCCGAGATCACGATGCTCGCCGCTGAGGAACTGCTGCGCTTCGGGGTCAAGCCCAAGGCGGCCTTGCTGTCGCATTCGAACTTCGGTTCCAGCGATCTGCCCTCGGCGCTGAAGATGCGCGACACGCTCGCCCGCCTGCGGCAGTTGGCGCCCTGGCTCGAAGTGGACGGCGAAATGCACGGCGACGCCGCACTCGACGCCGCCTACCGGCGCGAAGTGATGCCCCGCTCGACCCTCGAGGGCGAGGCCAACCTGCTGGTGCTGCCGAACATCGACGCCGCGAACATCGCTTACAACCTGCTCAAGACGGCGGCCGGAGGTGGCATCGCGATCGGGCCGGTGCTGCTTGGCGCGGCCAAGCCGGTGCATATCCTGACCCCCTCCGCCACTGTGCGCCGGGTGGTCAACATGACGGCCTTGACCGTCGCCGACGCGAACGCCGCGCGCTAGTTTTCCTGCACTCACCGATGTTGCCGCCGTGAATCGACGGCTCCACCAAATTGGTGCAAGCCTCAGCGAGCGAACAATTTTGTGGCACTGCGGCAAACCATTAGCTTCCCGCGCTTTGAAGATGAGAATTTGACTCTAAGGAGAGCGTGCGCTCACTAAATGGCCTTGTGGTCTCTCCGGACGGGCAGGCTCGGCTTGAGATTTTTTGCCGCTTTCGGTACCATCGCGTATTCAGGTTTCAGGGTTAACCCCGTGAGTTACGCTTGTCCGTCGTCATTGGGGCAGTCCCTACGCAAGTGGGGGCTTGCTACTCTGGCAGCCGTCGCGCTGGCCGCACCCGCTGGCGCTTGGAGCAAAGGAACGACCGACGATGTGGTTGCGCTGGCGGCGCTGCCCGCCGAGGCGCAATCCACCGAGCGGTTGATCCGCACCGGCGGCCCGTTTCCTTACTCCAAGGACGGCACGGTGTTCGGAAACCGCGAACGCAGCCTGCCGCGGCGGGAGCGCGGTTATTACCGTGAATACACCGTGAAAACGCCGGGCGCGCGTGATCGAGGCGCCCAGCGAATCGTTTGTGGCGGCGCTCCGGCGCACCACCCGCAGGCTTGTTATTACACCGCCGATCACTATGCGACCTTCAAGCGCATCGTGAACTGAGGCGACCGAATTTTTGTGACTACTGGAGGAACGTGACCATGCTTTTGCAGACCGTCCGTCCGAACATCGTTCAATCGATCCGCGCCTACCGCGTGGAGGACCTGATGAGCTCCGCCGCCGAGGCGGGCCAACATTTCCTCTATGCCAATCTCGTCAACGCGCAATCCAAGCAGGAAGTGCTCGACGGCATCGCCGAGGCCTTCCTGTTTCCGCAGCACTTCGGCAAGAACCTGGACGCGCTCTACGACTGCATGACCGACCTGGTTCACCGCTCCGGCGCGCAGCCGGGGTTCGTGGTGGTGCTCGAGCAATTGCCCGACAACTCGCGCTTCGACCGGGAGGCGCGCGAACAGCTGCTCGACGTGTTCCGCGACGCTGCCGACTTCTGGGCCGAGCGCCGTATTCCGTTCCGCTGTTTCTATTCGTTCTGCGTCGCCCGCTCGCAGGAAGGTGGCCAATGGGACCGCACGGTCGAGACCGCTCAAGGCAGCGGCGGTGGTGGCAGCGAGAAACCCAAGAGCACGCCGAAGGCGGCCGCGAACGCGAGCTTCGGCATGAACATGCCCTTGATGAGCAGCGCGTTCGATACCTCGATGTGGTTGAACGCAGCGTAGCGCGCTTCGCGCCAACAACTACAGCGGGCCGCCTTCGGGCGGCCCTTTCCTTTCGTCTTTAGCCTAGCGCTTGCGCCAGGGCGACGTACTCGGCTACCGGCACTTCCTCGGCGCGGCGCTGCAGGTTGAAGCTGCCGCCGAAGGCGCGGGCGTCGAGCCAGCGGCCGAGGGTGTGGCGCAGCAGCTTGCGCCGCTGCGAGAACGCCACCATCACGAGCTCACCCAGCAACTCCGGGTCGAGCAGGGGCGCTTTTGGCCAGGGCCGCATGCAGACCACGGCCGAGTCGACCCGCGGCGGCGGTTCGAAGGCCTCGGGCGGCACGTCGAGCATGCTTTCGATGTCGTAGCGCCATTGCAGCATCACCGACAGCCGCCCGTAGGCCTTGCTCCCAGGCGCCGCGGCCATGCGCTCGACCACCTCCTTCTGGAGCATGAAGTGCTGGTCCTGCACATGGCCCACCGCGTCGAGCAGGTGGAACAGGATCGGCGTGGAGATGTTGTAGGGCAGGTTGCCCACCACGCGCAGCTTCGCGGCAGGTTCAGTGGCAAGTTCAGTGGCAAGTTCAGCGGCGAGCGCGGCGAAATCCACCTTCAGCACATCGGCCTCGATCACCTCGAGCCCTGCACGTTTGCGCAGGCGCGCGGCCAGGTCGCGGTCGAGTTCGATCACCGTGAGCGCGCCGCAGCGGTCGAGCAGCGGGTGGGTCATCGCGCCCAGGCCCGGGCCGATCTCGACCAGCGCCTCGCCGGGGCGCGGCGCGATCAGGTCGACGATGCGGTAGATGACCACTTCGTCGACCAGAAAGTGCTGGCCAAAACGCTTGCGCGCGATATGGCCACTCATCGCCGAGCTGACCTGGACCGCGGCTGCGGCCGCACCCGCCTCAAAGCGGTGCTTCTCGCAATTCGACGTAGGCGCGTGCGCGCAATTCCTTGACCCATTCGGCATAGGCCTCGTCGAACTTCTGCTCGCGTAGCACATTGCGCGCCTGCTCGCGCTGCTGGCGCTCGTCCAGCGCCACATCGCGCCGCTCGATCACCTGGATCAGGTGAATGCCGAAGCGCGATTGCAACGGCGCCGAGATGCCGCCGGGCGCCAGCGCATGCATCGCCTCTTCAAACTCGGGCACGAAGTTGCCGGGCGCGGCCCAGCCCAGGTCGCCACCCTGTTCGGCGGTGCCGTCTTGCGAATGTTTGCGGGCCAGGTCTTCGAAGCGCTCGGCCCCGCTTTCGATCTGACGCTTGTAGTCGGCGAGGCGCCGCGTGACCGCCTGCGCATTGAGCTGCGCCGACGGCCGAAGCAGGATGTGCCTGGCGCGTGTTTGGGTCACCTTGAACGCGGCGCCTTCGCTGCGCGCCACCAGCTTCAACACGTGAAAGCCGGCGCCGCTTTTCACCAGCGCGGGCGCCACCTCACCCACTTTGAGCTTGCTCACCGCTTCGACAAAGAGATCGGGCAGCCGGGCCTCCGGGCGCAGGCCGATCTCGCCGCCGCGCTCGCGGTTCGCGTCTTCGGACAACTCGCGCGCCACCGTGGCGAAGTCGGCTCCGCCGCGCACGCGCGCCAGCGCCGCCTCGGCCTTTGCGCGCCGCTCGGCTTGCACCGGGGCGGCAGCGCTTTCGGGCACCGTGACCAGGATCTGCGCAATGTTCAGCTCGGCGCCGCCCACCGCCGCGCCGCGTTGCTTGGCGATAAGGTTGTCAATATCGAGATCGCTGACGCGGATGCGCGGCGGCACTTCACGTTCGCGGATGCGCTCGATCAACAAGCGGTCGCGCAGGTCGGCGCGAAAGCGCGCGAAGTCCACGCCGTCGGCACGCAGGCGCTCACGCAATTGCGCCGCGCTGATCTGGTTCTGCGCCGCCACACCGGCGAGCGCGCGCTCGACGTCGGGCTCGTCGACCTTGACGCCGCTGTCGCGGGCGTGGCTGAGCACGACACGCTCCTCGATCAAGGCCTCCAGCACACGCTGGCGCATCTCGGCGTCCGGCGGCAAGCGCTGGCCCGCGCGTTGGGCGTCTTCGCGCACCCGGGCAATGCGCTGCAGCACCTCCCCTGCGGTCACCAGCTCCTGGTTCACCACCGCGGCAATATGGTCAGCCGGGCGCGGCGTGCTGCGGCCCTGCGCCGACGCGCCCGCCGCGGCAGCAAGCGCGATGCCAAGCGCCGCGGCGAAGCCAAGAGCTGGGGCGAGCGCGGAAAAACCAGACTTCGACGTCGGCAAAGAGGATGACTTCAAGGGCGACTCACTCGCGGAAAACGGGGGGCGGCGGCGTCTCGTCGCGCTTCTCGCGCAGCAGCCGGTAACCGGGGATATTGTCCTTCAAGACCTGTAGCGGGTTGGAGCCCAGCCGCGACAGGCCGACCAGCTCCAGTTGCAGCAGCAGGCGGGTGGTCGCCTCGGTACGGCCGGTGGACAGGCGCTCGGCCACGACGCGGGCGATCCAGCAGCCGGAGTCGAACTCCAAGCCGGCCACCGAGTCGGTGATGCGGCTCTCGCGCCGGCTGTAGTTGACCCGGCCGACGCTGTAGATGCTGGTGCGGCAGGCCTCGGTGGCCGGCGTCCCGTCGCTTGCCGGCCCGTAGACTGGCCATTGCCAGCCGAACTCGAACTGCTCGCTCACGTCTCGGGTGAGCCGGTAGCGCAGACTCGCGGTGCGGAACGGCCCCGGCGAATAACGTGCGCCCAGGATCGAGCGGGTCGCGCGCTGGCTTTCTGGGCTGTATTGCAGCGCGCCGTCGAGTGTC
Source organism: Burkholderiales bacterium (assembly GCA_031404155.1). Classification (GTDB taxonomy): domain Bacteria; phylum Pseudomonadota; class Gammaproteobacteria; order Burkholderiales; family Burkholderiaceae_C; genus JANNGZ01. The sequence goes on along the minus strand of JANNGZ010000135.1, from coordinate 2,017 downwards.
CACAGCCGCCCCAGCTTCGACGAGCCGAAGACGAGCAGGTCCGACACCCGCTGCTCCAGCGTTGCGCCGTCGGGTGAGCCGTCCGGGTTGGCGGTGACGCGGCTGTCGCGGAACAGCACCCGCTGGCCCAGCCCGAGGCGCACCGCCTCGACACCACTGTCCGGGTCGAGCAGCCTCGTGGTGGCGCCGACCGTGAGCTGGTGCAGGTCGCTCACCCGGTCGACACCGCTGAAGGCGTTGTCGCTGAACAGCGAGACGATGTTGAAGTCCTTGCCCCAGGTGTCGAAAACCGGCAGCGTGTTCTGGGCCCGGTAGGGCGTGTTCAGGTAGAGCAGCCGGGGCTCCAGGGTTTGGCGCAGCGGGCGGCCGAACCATTGCGCATCCCGCTCGAAGCTCAGGCCGCTGTCAACGCTCAGGCTCGGTATCGTGCGCGAGGCTTGGCGGCGGCCGTCGGCCATCGGCTGCTCGGTGCGGTAGCTCGCGGTGTTCAAGGCCACGCGGGGCGTCAACCAGGCGCCGCCGAACTCGAAGCGCCGCTCCAAGGCGGCCAGCGCATGCCAGCGTTGGCCGTCCAGGCGTGTGGCGCTGGCCCCGTCGGGCAAGGTGAAGCGGTTGAACTCGGTCTGCAGCGAGGCGTTTATGCCGCCACCCAGACGCGCGCGGCCCGAGAGGCCGAGTTGCGGGCTGCGCTGGTAGGGCGATTCGATCGGCGCCAGCGCATCCTGCAACACCTGCCAGTGCTGTACCCGCCCGTAGAGCGACCAGGACACGCCGCCACGCTCGAAACTCCGTTCGGCCTGCAGGTCCTGCGGCAGCAGGCGCGGTGACAGCGTGGCGGTGTCGCGCGGAAAGTCCTTCCAGTAGCTGTCGTCCGAGACGCGTGAGACCTCGGCGCTGTAGTTCACGTCGCCCGGTGCGAGGCCGGCATGCAGCGCGCGCAGCGAATGGCGTGAGCGCTGCGCCACCCGGTCGTCGGGCAACAGGTTGAGCTGCACGCTGCCGCGGTAGCGCGGCTCCAGGTAGCGGAACTCGCTGTCCAGGCCGAGGCCGCGCCGCGAGCGAAGGGTCGGCGTCAGGGTCGCGTCGCGCTGCGGCGCGATGTTCCAGTAGTAAGGCACGCCCACTTCGATGCCGCTGCGGTTGTCCAGGTTGAGCGAGGGTGGCAGCCAGCCAGACTTGCGCGCGTCGGTGAGCGGAAAACTCAACACCGGCGCGGCCAGGATCGGCACTCCGAAGAAGCGCAGCGCGGCACCCTCGGCCACGCCCTCGTTGGCCTCGAAGTCCAGCGTCACCCGCTCGCTGGTGAGCAGCCAGGCCGGCGCGCCGCCGCCGGCGCGCGGGCAGCTGGTGTAGTCGGCCCGGACCAGGCGCGATCGATCCGGGCTGAGCAGGTCCAGCCGCTCGGCGCGGCCGCCGGCCTGGGTGCGCGCGAAGAAGTACTCCGGGTTCAGCACATAGCCTTCGAAGCGCTGCATCTGCAACTGCATCTCGCTGCCGGAGAAGTGGTCGCCATCGCGGTCCAGGCGCACCTTGCCGGTGGCGCGCGCCAGGTCCTCGGCGCTGCGGTAGGTGAGCCGGTCGGCACGGATCAGCACATTGCCGCGGCGCAGCTCCACCGCACCCTCGGCCACCGCCTCGATATCCGGCCGCCCGCTGATGCGTTCGGCTTGCAGGCTCACCGGCTGATCGGCCGCGCTCGCCGCTGCGGATGCGGGAGGCGCGGGCCGCGTGGGCGGCGTCTGCGCCGCCGCAGCGTGGCAGAGCAGGAAAGCGGACGTGGCGACGGCGCCGACGCGCAGCGGCACCAGCGCGGCGGCGCCGCGGTTGAACCGAGCTGCGCCGAATCGCGAGAGAGTCAACTTGGAGTGAGGCACCAGCCGGGCGCAGAACATCGAGCGTCGCCAAGGGCTTGAAGCCGGGAGCGGTTTGTAGAATCGATTATCCATGAGGGCCCACGCCGCCCCGAACCCGAGCGCGCATGACCGACACCTCCATTACCGCCCCAATCGCCTGGCCC
>JANNGZ010000134.1:0-46425 GCA_031404155.1 Burkholderiales bacterium | reverse complement strand
CGCGACGGCAAGATCGACCCGCTGATCGGCCGCGAACTCGAGGTTGAGCGCGTGATCCAGATCCTGTGCCGCCGGCGCAAGAACAATCCGCTGCTGGTGGGCGAAGCGGGTGTCGGGAAGACCGCGATCGCCGAAGGCCTGGCCTGGCGCATCACCGAGGGCGAAGTGCCGGAGGTGCTGGCCGAGTCCACGGTCTATTCGCTGGACATGGGCGCGCTGCTCGCGGGCACCAAGTACCGCGGCGATTTCGAGCAGCGCCTGAAGGGCGTGCTCAAGTCGCTGAAGGACCACCCGAACGCGATCCTGTTCATCGACGAGATCCACACCCTGATCGGCGCCGGCGCGGCCTCTGGCGGCACGCTCGACGCGAGCAACCTGCTCAAGCCCGCGCTGTCCACCGGTGCGATGAAATGCATCGGCGCCACCACCTTCACCGAGTACCGCGGCATCTTCGAGAAGGACGCGGCGCTGTCGCGGCGGTTCCAGAAGATCGACGTGGTCGAACCCTCTGTCGAGGAGACGATCGAAATCCTCAAGGGCCTGAAGTCGCGCTTCGAGGACCATCACCAAGTCAAGTACGCGGTCGGTGCCCTGCAAGCCGCCGCTGAACTCTCGGCCAAGTACATCAACGACCGCCATCTGCCCGACAAGGCCATCGACGTGATCGACGAGGCCGGCGCCGCGCAGCGCATCCTGCCGGCAGCAAAACGCAAGAAGACGATCACGCGCAGCGAGGTCGAGGACATCGTCTCCAAGATCGCCCGCATTCCGCCGGCCTCGGTGTCCAGCGACGACCGCGGCAAGCTGAAGACGCTGGACCGCGATTTGAAGAGCGTCGTGTTCGGCCAGGATCCGGCGATCGACGCCCTCGCGGCCGCGATCAAGATGGCACGGTCAGGGCTCGGCAAACCGGACAAGCCGATCGGCTCCTTCCTCTTCAGCGGCCCCACCGGCGTGGGCAAGACCGAAGTGGCCAAGCAGTTGGCCTACGTGCTGGGCATCGAGTTGATCCGCTTCGACATGAGCGAGTACATGGAACGCCATGCGGTCAGCCGACTCATTGGCGCCCCGCCGGGCTACGTGGGTTTCGACCAGGGCGGCCTGCTCACCGAGGCCATCAGCAAGAAGCCGCACGCGGTGCTGCTGATGGACGAGATCGAAAAGGCGCACCCTGACGTCTTCAATGTGCTGCTGCAGGTGATGGACCATGGCACGCTGACCGACAACAACGGGCGCAAGGCCGACTTCCGCAACGTGATCATCGTGATGACCACCAACGCGGGCGCCGAGACGATGAACAAGGCGGTCATCGGGTTCACCGGCAAGCACGAGCAGGGCGACGAGATGGCCGACATCAAGCGCCTCTTCACACCCGAGTTCCGCAACCGCCTCGACGCCACCGTGAGCTTCAAGGCGCTGGACGAAGACGTGATCCTGCGCGTGGTCGACAAGTTCCTGCTCCAGCTGGAGAGCCAACTCGCAGAGAAGAAGGTCGAGGCCTCCTTCACCGACGCGCTGCGCAAACACCTGGCCAAGAAGGGCTTCGACCCACTGATGGGCGCGCGCCCGATGCAACGGCTGATCCAGGACACGATCCGCCGCGCACTGGCCGACGAGTTATTGTTCGGCCGCCTGGTCGATGGCGGACGGCTGACGGTGGACGTGGACGCCGACGGCAACACGCTGCTGGATATCCAGCCGCCGAAGAAGAGCGACAAGCCGAAGGCGGAGTCCGCAACGGCCTGAGTTTCAGGCGGTGAGTCAGCCGGCCGGGTCCTGCCGGTAGTACGACGACAGCAGCCGGTACAAGCCCGGCTGTTCTGCTTTCAGCGCTCCCGGGGTCACGAAGAACGACTCCGACGCGACCGCAAAGAACTCCTCGGGGCCCTCGGCGCCATAGGGGTCGAGCACGGTGTCGTGGCCACACACCACACGTTCGCTGAAGCGGTCGAACTCCGGCATCAGTGTGGCGACCCAGCGTTCGCGCGCTGTTTGGCTCGGCAGGAGTGGCACGCCATCGGCCTGGCCGTCGGCCATGTCCAGCACATGCGCGAACTCGTGGATGACGACGTTGTAGGCCCAGGATTCGTCGGCACCCTCCAAGTCGCCGTGCGGGCCGGCCCCGCGGCGTTCGCCGCCCATCGCCACGTCGGACCAGGACAACATCACCGGCCCGCCCTCCATGGCTTCGCCGCTCAGTTCCTCGTCGTAGGCATGCACCACGCCGTGCTCGTCACTCACCTCGCGCGGCGCCACCACCTCGCCGGCATGCACCACGATGCCGACAAAGCCGTTGTACGCGTCCAGCCCGAGGTGCAGCACCGGCAAACAGGCCTGCGCCGCGATCGCCAGCGCGACTTCGTCGTTGACCTCGAAGCCGTGAGCGCCACTGAACTCCTTGCGGTCGAGGAACTGGCTGGCCAGCCGGCGCAGCGCGATAAGGTCTTCGCCGCTACGAGCGGCGAGGAACGGGTAGCGGGCCAGTGTGCGCGTCCAGAGCTCGCCGGGAATCGCCCGCCGCTGCAACGCCGAGCGGTCGCGCCAGCGGCGCCACAGGCTCAGCATTTCAGGCGCCCGTCAGCGCGCGGCGTGCGAAGCCCGCGGCGGTGAGCTCCAGCACCTGGGCGCGCGGCGGCGTGGCATGCAGGTCCCAATCGCTCAACACATGCCGCTCGAAACCCGGGGCGATCGGCACGGAAGCTGGGCGATGGGTATGGCCGTGCACCAGGGTATTGCTGCCGGCGGCGCCGAGCCACTCGAGCGCGGTGGCGGGATCGACATCGCTCCACATTCCCGGTGCTCGGCCTCGTTGGTGCAATTCGCTCGCGTCGCGCATCTGCCGCGCCAGGGCACGCCGCTGCTCCAGCGTGCGGGCCAGAAAATCCTGTTGCCAGGCGGCCGAGCGGACCTGTTGCCTGAAGGCCTGGTACGCGGTGTCGTCGATGCAAAGCGCGTCGCCGTGGCTGAGCAGTACACGTTGCCCGAAGGCGAGCAGCACCGTCGGGTCGGGCAGGGCGGTGACGCCGCCATCGCGCAACATCTCCGCGCCGAGCAGGAAATCGCGGTTGCCCTGCATGAAGGCGATACGCCGTCTTGCCGAGGCCTCACGCAAAACCTGCGTGCAGCGCGCCTCAAAACCGCTGGTGCGCGCGTCGTCGCCGACCCAGGCTTCGAACAGATCGCCCAGGATCAGCACCGCGTCCGCGCTCGTCGCCTCCAGGTACCGCCGCCAAGCGTCGAAAGTCTGCGCTTCGCTCTCCTGCAAATGCAGGTCGGAGATGAACTCGATACGCTGCCAACCCGGGTCGGCCTGCCATTCGTGCAATGACGGCAGGGTGGACATCGCAGCGCTGCGGGCCGCCGCGTTCAGTCGACTACCACGATGCTGGTGATCAGCACGTCGGTCACCGGCACGTCGTCGTGCATGCCCTTGCGCCCAGTGGGCACCTTTTCGATCGTGTCCACCACCTCCATGCCGGCGACGACACGGGCAAACACCGCGTAGCCCCAGCCTTGCGGAGATTCGGACTTGAAGTTCAGGAACTCGTTGTCGGTGGTGTTGATGAAGAACTGCGCGGTGGCCGAATGCGGCGCGCTGGTGCGCGCCATCGCAAGGGTGTAGTGCTTGTTCTTCAGGCCGTTGTTCGCTTCGTTGGCCACCGGCGCCTGTGTCGGCTTCTGTCTCATGCCGGGTTCGAAGCCGCCACCCTGCACCATGAAGCCGGGGATCACGCGGTGGAACACGGTGCCGTCGTAATGCTGCCGGCGCACGTAGTCGAGAAAATTCGCCACGCTCGCCGGGGCCTTGACGTCGTCGAGCTCGATGCGGATCGAGCCCTTGCTGGTGGTCATCTCGACGGTTTTGGTCATGTCACTTCTCCAGGGTGGCCTTGTTGATGACCACGAGTTGTACGGGTACGTTTTCGAACGGGCCTTTGTTGGCCACCGGCACCGCGCGAATTTTGTCGACCACATCCATGCCGCCGACGACCTTGCCGAACACCGCATAGCCGTTGCCGTCGCGCGAGTTGGCCTGGTCGAGGAAGGCGTTGTCCTTCAGGTTGATGAAGAACTGGGCGGTCGCCGAGTCCGGCACCATGGTGCGTGCCATCGCCACCGTGCCGCGCAGGTTGGTCAGCCCGGTGCGGCTCTCGAGCGCTATCGGCGGCCGCACCGGCTTCTCGGCCAGGTCGGGCTTCATGCCGCCGCCCTGGATCATGAAGTTGTCGATGACACGATGGAAGACTGTGCCGTCGTAGTGGCCTGCTTTCACGTACTGGACGAAGTTGGCCACCGACTTCGGCGCCTTTTCCGCGTCGAGTTGAATCGTGATGTCGCCCATCGACGTGGCGAGCTTGACGGTCTGCGCCGCCAGTGGCAACGTGGCCGCCAGCAAGGCGGCGCCCAAGAGCATTTTCATAGAGGGAAACTCCGGTCTGGCCGTGATCTTCGCGGGCCGGGGCCGGCCGCTATACTGATTCGCAGATTCTACCGAGCGGCCTCGACCTCCTTTGCGGACGAGGCCGCGGTCGCTTTCTCGGCGCCTCCCCCATGACTGTTCGATCGTGACCGTTCGCTCGTGACACTCCGCCTCCACAACACGCTGACGCGCTCGCTCGAGACCTTCACGCCGATCGAACCCGGCCGTGTGCGCATGTACGTCTGCGGCATGACCATCTACGACCTGTGCCACATGGGGCACGCGCGCATGATGATGGCCTTCGACGTGGTCTACCGCTGGCTGCGCACGCTGGGCTACGAGGTGACCTACGTTCGCAACATCACCGACATCGAAGACAAGATCATCAAGCGGGCGCTTGAGCGCGGCATCACGATCCGCGCGCTCACCGACGAGATGATCGGCGCGATGCGCCAGGACCTGGCCGCCATCGGTACCGCGCCGCCGACGCACGAGCCCCGCGCCACCGACTACGTGCCGCAGATGCTCACCATGATCGGCCAGCTCGAAGGCAAGGGCCTGGCCTACCGGGCGTCCAGCGACGACGTGAACTTTGCGGTGCGCAAATTTCCGGGCTACGGCAAGTTGAGCGGCAAGAGCCTCGACGACCTTCGTGCAGGCGAGCGTGTGGCCGTGCTCGACGGCAAGGATGATCCGCTGGATTTCGTGCTCTGGAAATCCGCCAAGCCCGACGAACCCGCCGACGCCAAATGGGACAGCGTTTACGGCCCCGGCCGCCCCGGCTGGCATATCGAGTGCTCGGCAATGGGCTGCGCGGTGCTGGGCGAGCGCTTCGACATCCACGGCGGCGGCATGGACCTGCAGTTCCCGCACCACGAGAACGAGATCGCGCAGAGCGAAGGCGCGCTCGGCCACCCCTTCGTCAACTACTGGCTGCACAACGGCTTCCTGAACGTCGACAACCAGAAGATGTCGAAGTCGCTCGGCAACTTCTTCACCATCCGCGACGTTCTCAAGCGCTTCGACGGCGAGACGCTGCGCTTCTTCATGCTGCGCACGCATTACCGCAGCCCCTTCAGTTTCAGCGACAGCCACCTCGAGGACGCACGCACCGCGCTGCGCCGGCTCTACATCGCGCTCGACTCGGTGGCGGCGGAAGCCCGCGCGGTCGACTGGAGCGAGCCGCATGCTGCGGCATTCCGCGCCGCGATGAACGAAGACTTCAACACGCCCGCCGCGCTCGCCGCGATGTTCGACCTGGCCAGCGAGGTGAATCGAAGCCGTTCGAACGCCTTGGGCAGCCAGCTCAAGGCGCTCGGCGCCACGCTCGGCGTGTTGCAGGGAGAGCCGCGTGAGGTGCTGCAAGCGGGCAGCACGCTCGATGCCTCGGCAATCGAAGCACGGATCGCGGCGCGGGCGCAGGCGAAGCAGGAACGCAACTTCGCCGAGGCTGACCGCTTGCGCGACGAACTCGCGGCGCTCGGCATCGTGCTCAATGACAGCGCGCAGGGCACCACCTGGGTCAAGGCCTGAGGGTGCCGCCTGTGACCGGATCGAAGGCCACGATGCCCGACGCCAAACCCGAGGTGACGCCCGAGTATTGGGACGATGCCTGCAAGCATCTGGCCAAGCGCGACCGGGTGATGAAGAAGCTGATCCCGAAGTTCGGCGAGGCGCGCCTGCAAAGCCGCGGCGACGCGTTCACCACCCTGGCGCGTTCGATCGTCGGGCAACAGATCTCGGTGAAGGCGGCGCAGTCGGTCTGGGACCGCTTTGCCGCGCTGATGGACGGCCCGCCGACGCGGCTGCGCCCCTCCGGCGTGCTGGCGCTGGGCACCGAGGTGATGCGGGCCTCCGGGCTGTCGGCGCGCAAGGTGGAGTACCTGCGCGACCTGTCCAAACACTTCGACGCCGGCTCGATCCATGTACGCCACTGGTCGCAGATGGAGGACGAGGCGATCATCGAAGAGCTGGTCGCGATCCGCGGCATCGGCCGCTGGACCGCCGAGATGTTCCTGATCTTCCACCTCATGCGCCCGGACGTGCTGCCGCTGGACGACCTCGGCCTGGTCAAGGGCATCAGCCTCAACTATTTCAGCGGCGAGCCGGTGTCGCGCAACGAGGCGCGCGAAGTGGGCGAAGCCTGGGCGCCTTACCGTTCGGTGGCCACCTGGTACCTCTGGCGCAGCCTGGACCCGCTGCCGGTGGACTACTGAACGCGCGAAAATGCGCGCCGAAGGAATTCTCAAGAGATGAGCAAGCGACACTTCCTGGAGTTCGAGCAGCCGATCGCGGAGCTTGAAGGCAAGATCGAGGAACTGCGCTTCGTGCAAACCGAGTCGGCGGTCGACATCTCCGAGGAGATCGAGCGGCTGGACAAGAAGAGCCTGCAGCTCACGAAGGAGATTTATTCGAGCCTCACGCCCTGGCAGGTGACGCAGATCGCGCGCCACCCGCAGCGGCCGTACACGCTCGACTACGTGGGCGAAATCTTCACCGACTTCGAAGAGTTGCACGGCGACCGCGCCTTTGCCAACGACCTCTCGATCGTGGGTGGCCTGGCGCGCTTCAACGGCCAATCCTGCATGGTGCTCGGCCACCAAAAGGGCCGCGACACCAAGGAGCGCTCCGCGCGCAACTTCGGCATGGCGCGCCCCGAGGGCTACCGCAAGGCACTGCGGCTGATGAAGCTCGCCGAAAAGTTCGGCCTGCCGGTGTTCACCTTCGTCGACACGCCCGGCGCCTACCCCGGCATCGGCGCGGAGGAGCGCGGCCAGAGCGAGGCCATCGGCCGCAACATCTTCGAGATGGCCCAGCTCGAAGTGCCTATCATCACCACGATCATCGGCGAGGGCGGCTCGGGTGGTGCGCTGGCAATCAGCGTCGCCGACCAGGTGCTGATGCTGCAGTTCTCGGTCTACTCGGTGATCTCGCCCGAAGGTTGTGCGTCGATCCTGTGGAAGACCGCCGAGCGCGCGTCGGATGCGGCCGATGCACTGGGCATCACCGCGCACCGGCTCAAGGCGCTGGGCGTGATCGACAAGATCGTCAACGAGCCGGTGGGCGGTGCGCACCGCGACACCAAACACATGTGTGCGCAACTCAAGCGCGCGCTCAACGATGCGCTGCGCCAGGTGGCCGACCTGAAAGTCAAGGAGCTGCTGCAGCGCCGCTATGAACGCCTGCAGTCCTACGGACGCTACCAGGACACCAAGGAGCGCTGAGCCCGCACGCGGCGTGGCCGGGGGCGTGTCGGTCGACGACAGCCCGCCGCGGGTGGCGGTGGCGGTCAGTGGCGGCCGTGATTCGCTGGCGCTGCTGCGCACCACGATGACCGTGGCGCGCGCGCTGGGAATGCAGGTGCTGGCGCTGCATGTCCACCATGGCCTGATGCCCGAGGCCGATGCCTGGGCTGCGCAACTGCGACAGCGTTGCGCGCGCTGGGCCCGTGTCGGTTGGCCCTTGAACTTCGCGATTCGGCGCCTGAGCGGCCGGCCGGATGCCGGCGACAGCGTCGAGGCCTGGGCCCGGCGCGAGCGTTATCGCGCGCTCGCCGAGATGGCCCGCGAGGGCGGTGCGCCGCTGGTCCTGCTGGCGCACCACCAGCGGGACCAGGCGGAGACTTTTTTGCTTCAGGCCCTGCGTGGCGCCGGGCCGGCCGGCTTGGCCGCAATGCCTCGCCTGACGCAGCGCGACGGCATCACCTGGGCGCGGCCGTGGTTGAGCGCAAGCAACGACGCGATCGACGCGGTGTTGAAGTCATATCGCCTCGCCGCGGTGAACGACCCGAGCAATGCCGACCCGCGCTTTGCGCGCAGCCGCCTGAGGCATCACGCGATGGCCGCCTTGCGAGCTGATTTCTTGCAGGCCGACGCATCGCTGGCCCAGTCTGCTTCGCGCGCGCAGGAGGCGCGGGAATGCCTGGCCGAGCTGGCGGCGCTCGACCTCGGCGAGGCCGGCGCCGCCAACGCGCTCGAACTCGCAGCGTGGGTCGCACTGGCACCGGCACGTCGTGCCAACGCGCTTCGGCATTGGCTGCAGGCGACGACCGGCCGCGGCGCCGAGGAGTCCCTGGTTCAGCGGCTGCTGAGGGAGTTGCCGCGTGGTCGTGGTCCCGCCGCTTGGCAGGTCGCGGACGGGTGGCTGCGCCGCTATCGTGGCGCCCTGGTTCTTGAATCCGACGTCGTCCGCTACCGGGGCGTCGATGCACCTGGTGTGCCGTCCGCGGCAATACGCTTGGCGCTGCCCGCCGCCGGAAGCTACGCCGTGCCGCCATGGCAGGGCGAACTTCGCCTGACCCGCGTGCCGGCAGGGGGTGTCGCACTCGCCACCCTCGTGGCCTGCGAGCTGCGTCCGAGGCCAGCGGCGCAGCGATTTCAGCGGATGTTGGGCACGCCGCAGCGCAGCCTGAAGAAGCAGTTCCAGGACCTCGCGGTGCCCGCGTGGCAACGCGATGGGCCGCTGCTGTTTGCCGGCGACCGCCTGATCTTCGTGGCCGGGCTCGGCATCGATGCCCGTGCCCGAGCGCCAAAAGGGGTGCCGCAGGTCAGCATCGAGTGGCTGCCTTCGGCCCGATAGCCGGGCTGAGCCAGGCCGGTGGGGCACAAGGCCCCTCGTACAATTCCGCGCGAGCGTGCCACCCCGGGCACCGGTGCGGCGCGCGGTGTCGCGCCTTTCTACACGCGATGTCGCGCCTACATTTCATGGCATTGATCGTTCAAAAGTATGGCGGCACGTCGATGGGCTCCACCGAGCGCATCGCCAGCGTCGCCAAGCGCGTGGCCAAGTGGGCCCGCGCCGGCCACCAACTGGTGGTGGTGCCCTCGGCAATGAGTGGCGAAACCAACCGCCTGCTCGGCTTGGCCAAGGCCTTGTCGCCCGCGCACTCCTCTCCCGCGCTGACCCGCGAGCTGGACATGATCGCGGCCACCGGCGAGCAGGTGTCGGTCGGCTTGCTGTCGATCGCGTTGCAGGCCGAAGGCTTGCAGGCGGTGAGTTATGCGGGCTGGCAGGTGCCGATCGAGACCGACTCGGCCTTCACCAAGGCGCGCATCCAGCGCATTGACGACCAGCGCGTGCGTGCCGACCTGGCCGCCGGCAAAGTCGTGGTGATCACCGGCTTTCAGGGCATCGACCCGGACGGCCACATCACCACGCTTGGCCGCGGCGGCTCGGACACCTCCGCGGTGGCCGTGGCCGCGGCAATGAAGGCCGACGAATGTTTGATTTACACCGACGTCGACGGTGTTTACACCACCGACCCGCGCGTGGTGCCCGAGGCCCGGCGCCTGCACACCATCAGCTTCGAGGAAATGCTCGAGATGGCTAGCATGGGCTCCAAGGTGCTGCAAATCCGCTCGGTGGAGTTCGCCGGCAAGTACCGCGTGCCGCTGCGGGTGCTGTCGAGCTTCACGCCCTGGGACATCGATATCGACGAAGAGGCGCGCTCGGGCACGCTGATCACTTTCGAGGAAGACGAGAAGATGGAACAAGCCATTGTGTCGGGCATCGCGTTCAACCGCGACGAGGCCAAGGTCACCGTGATGGGCGTGCCCGACAAGCCGGGCATCGCCTACCAGATCCTGGGTGCGGTGGCCGAAGCCAACGTCGACGTCGATGTGATCATCCAGAACGTATCACACGACGGCCGCACCGATTTCTCGTTCACCGTGCACCGCAACGACTACAGCAAGGTGATGGACCTGCTGAACACGCAGGTGGGCCCGGCGACCGGTGCGGCCCAGGTGACTGGCGACCCGAAGATCTGCAAGGTCAGCATCGTGGGCATCGGCATGCGCAGCCATGTGGGCATCGCAGCGAAGATGTTCCGCACACTGAGCGAGGAGGGCATCAACATCCAGATGATCAGCACCAGCGAGATCAAGACCAGCGTCGTCATCGACGAGAAGTACATGGAACTCGCCGTGCGCGCGCTGCACAAGGCCTTCGATCTGGAACAGGCGCTGGTCTGAAGGCGCTGAGGGCGGGGTTAGAATTCTGCCGCCACAGGAGTCGTGACCGAGTGGCCGAAGGTGCTCCCCTGCTAAGGGAGTATGTGGGCAAAACCTGCATCGAGGGTTCGAATCCCTCCGACTCCGCCAGCGAATGAACGCCCGTGAGGGCGTTTTTTCTTTGGCCGTTTGAACCCATGTGTTGCTGCCGCGCCAAGCACCCCTAGTTCACAGGGGTTGCTTCCCTCGTTTGAGGCAGTGCGCTTTGCGCTCCAGGCCGCAAAGATGGCGTCTCCAATCGAGGAGCCGTCATGAGCGAAGCACATTTTCACTCCGCCCCGCCCGAGAAGGCGCATCCGATCCGGTCGACCGCCGATCTGTCGGTGCCCGACATTCCCCTTGGCCATGTGGGCCCGGTGCTGTTGCCCGGCACCGGACGCCTGGTGTGGTGGACCGGCCGCGTGGCGATTGGCCTGCGCCACCAGCCGACGCGCCACGAGGTGTTGAGCCAGTCGGCCTCGTGGCTGCAGTCGCTGCTGCTGGGGCGGGCACGCCGCATTGCCGGAATCTGAGCCCTCTCGAATTGCCACCGCACGGCGCCAGAGCTCCGTGGGCGTCCACGAAATTGAGGCGATCGCCCCGGTTTCCCTCGAGCTCTCAAGACGATTGCCGGAGCACCTCCCGCGCCAGCTCAAGCACCGAGAGCGGCGCTGAACCCTCTGCCTTGTTGTTGATGGTGACAAAAGCGCTGAAGCCCGCCGCCAGCGTGCCCACGATGACCCGGGCCAGCGCTTCCCGCGTGGCCGGGTCGGGGGCCTGCAGTCGATCGAAGGGCTCCCAGAGTCCCTTGGCTTCGGTGTAGCGCAAGCCGCGCTGCAGGTTCCAGCGGCAGACGAAATCACCGGGCCACAGCGCGCGCAGCATAGGCAACTGTTCAGCGACAGCGGGCATGCGGTCGTGCAGGCCCACACACAGGCGCACGCCACGGCGTTTCAGCAACTGCGCCAGCTCCGGCGTCAGCAAGGTTGGGTCGCGCAGCTCGAGAGCGACGCGCGCGCTCGGTGGCAAGGCGGGCACAACACGCTGCCACAGCGCCTCCAGCCGTTCATGAAGTGCCGGTACGTCGCGCAGCCAGGCTGCGGGCAGCGGGGAGAGCTGAAACACGAGCACGCCCAAACGGTTGCCCAGGCCGTCCCGAGCCGGTTCGACGCACTCGCGCAGCGCGGCGTCCGGGTCGAGGAACAGCGGGTTCGGTTGCAGCGCCTTGCCGTTGATCGGGTCGCGCAGCGTTGCGTCGGTCACCATCGCCGCGGCTTTGACGACAAACCGAAAGTCCGCCGGCACCTGAGCAGCGAGTGCGGCATACGTGGCCCTGTCCAGCGGGCGGTAGAAGCTGCGGTCCAAGCTCACTGCGCGCAACAGCGGATGAGCCGAGTAGGCAGAAAGTCCGCGGCGTGAAAGCACCGGCTCGCTGTACTCGCGCCCCCAGACAATGCCCGCCCAGCCCGGAAAGTGCCAGGAGGAGGTGCCCAGATGGAGGCGCCCGGAGAACCGGGCTCGGAGTTCCTCGGCGATCGCCAGCACTTGCGCGTCAATCGAAGCGGGCACAAGTGCGGTGGCGCCCTGGGCCGGGCGGTCACAACGTCGCGCCTCGGCCTGCGGGCAGGGCGGGGCGCCAAAGAGGTCTTCCTGATCGCTCAGCGGGCTTGCCGGCATGGCTTTGAGGGTCTGGCTAAACTGCGCCGCATTGTCGCGCTTGGCGCGGGCGAGAAGGGCAGGTTCGATCTGCCCCGAAGCACGTTCGCGAACCCGGTTCGAGCATTCCACAGAAAGTCCCTTCGCCATGCAGCGCCAGCCTGGGTTGAGCTTCGGTTTTGTTGTTGTGCTTCTTTGCGCCGTCGCTTTGCTCCAGGCCTGTGGTGGCGGCTCTGGTGCCGCTGGCCCCGCTGCCGCGGGTGGTGGCATGCCGCCCGCGTCGGTGTCGGTGATACTGGTGGCGCCCACGACGCTGCCCGCGGAGTACGAGTATGTGGGGCAAACCGCGGGCTCGCGCGACGTGGAGGTGCGCTCACGCGTGCCGGGCATCGTGCTTAAGCGCAACTACCGTGAAGGCGCCGCGGTGTCGCGGGGCCAGTCCTTGTTCAGCATCGACCCGGCCCAGTTTCAGGTGGTGGCCAACCGCGCCGAAGCCGATGTCGCCGCGGTGCAGGCCCGGGTGGCGCAGGCCTCGAGAGCATTTGCCCGGGTGCAGTCGCTGTTCGAAGCCCGCGTCATCACTCAACGCGAGTTCGATGACGCGGCCTTGGCCGACCAGGTCGCGCGAGCCGACCTCAAAGGCGCGCAAGCGCGCCTTGCCGAAGCGCGGCTGAATCTGGGCTACACCCGGGTCACGGCGCCGATCAGCGGGGTTGCAAGCCGCTCGCTGGTGTCCGAGGGCACCTTGGTGTCCGGTCCGGATGTGCTGCTGACAACGATCACGCAGAACGACCCGATGCAGATCCGCTTCGGCATGGCCGACACCGACCAATTGCGCCGACGCGACGAAGTGGCCGCGGGCCGCCTGGTGCTGCCGAAGGGCGGCGTCTTCGAGGTCGAGGTGACGCTGGCCGATGGCCAGACGCTGCAGCGCAAGGGCCGGCTGCTGTTCACCGACGCGCGCATCTCGACCAGCACCGGCACGACCGAAGCGCAGGCCGAAATCGCCAACCCCGACGGCGTGCTCAAGCCGGGCCAGTTTGTGCGCGTTCGTCTGCTCGGCGCCACGCGGCCAAATGCAATTCAGGTGCCCAGCCGCGCCGTGCTCGAAGGCCCGCAAGGAAAATTCGTCTACCTGAATATTGGCAACAAGGCGCAGCCACGGCCGGTGAAGGTGGGCGAACAGTTGGGTGACCAGTGGCTGGTGATCGACGGCCTGAAGGCCGGTGACCCGGTGATCGTCGACGGCGTCGCGCGCATCTTCTTCCCCGGCGCTCCGGTGCAACTGGCGGCTGCGTCTGCGCCGGGGTCCGCGCCCGCCCCATCGCCTTCATCCGGGGCCGCGAGCGCAGCGGACGCGGCCCGGCCGGCCACGCCAGCCGCGAGCGCGGCGTCCAGGTAGGCGAGGGCGGCCATGTTCTCGCGCTTTTTCATCGACCGCCCGATCTTCGCGGCGGTGTTGTCGATCTTCATCGTCATCGCCGGCCTGGCGTCGATGCGCGCATTGCCGATCGCTCAGTACCCTGAGATCTCACCACCGGTGGTGACCGTGACCGCGATCTATCCCGGCGCCAGTGCCGAGGTGGTGGAGCAGACGGTGGCCGCGCCGCTGGAGAACGCGATCAACGGTGTCGACCGCATGATCTACATGGGCTCGACATCGACCTCGAACGGTGTGGTCACGATCCAGGTGACCTTCGACATCGGCACCGACGCCGACCAGGCCGCGCAGACGGTGAACAACCGGGTCAAGCAGGCCGAGGCGAAGCTGCCCCAGGAGGTTCGGCGCCAGGGCGTGACGGTGGAGAAGGGCAGTTCGGCCTTCCTTCAGGTGATCGCGTTCATCTCCGCAGACAGCCGGCTCGACGACCTGGCGATCAGCAACTACGTCACCCTCAATGTGCTCGACGCGCTCAAGCGCGTGCCGGGCACGACCAACGTCCAGATCTTCGGTGCCAAGGACTACGCGATGCGCATCTGGCTGCGGCCGGACCGCCTGGCGCAACTCAAGATCACACCGGGCGACGTGGCGGCCGCGATCAACGAGCAGAACGCGCAGTTCGCTGCAGGCAAGGTAGGGCAGGCGCCCACCGGTGGTGGCCAGGAAATGGTCTACACGGTGACGACGCAGGGCCGCCTGTCCGAACCGAAACAGTTTGAAGAGATCATCGTGCGGGCCAACCCCGACGGCAGCACCTTGCGCTTGAAGGACGTGGCAAGGGTCGAACTCGGCTCGAAGGATTACGACTTCATCGGCCGCATCAACGGCAAGTCCGCCACACTGGTGGGCGTCTTCCTGCAGCCTGGCGCCAACGCGCTGGACGTGGCGAAGGATGTCAAACAAACCGTGGCCGGAATCGCCAGCCGCTTCCCGCCGGGCCTCACCCATTCGATCCCCTACGACACCACCCGGTTTGTCGAGGTGTCGATTCGCGAGGTGGTGATCACGCTGGCCGAGGCGATGGCACTGGTTGTACTCGTGGTGTTCCTGTTCCTGCAGAACTGGCGCGCGACGCTGATCCCGGTGGTGGCGGTTCCGGTGTCGCTGATCGGCACCTTCGCCGGCCTGCTGATGTTGGGCTACTCGATCAACACGCTCACCTTGTTCGGCATGGTGCTGGCCATCGGCATCGTGGTCGACGACGCGATCGTGGTTCTCGAAAACGTCGAGCGCATCATGCACGAGGAGCACCTGAGCGCCCGCGACTCTGCGATCAAGGCGATGCATGAAGTGACCGGCCCGGTCATCGCGATCGTGCTGGTTCTCTGTGCGGTGTTCGTGCCGATCGCCTTTCTCGGCGGACTAACCGGCGAGCTGTACCGGCAGTTCGCGGTGACGATCGCGATCGCGGTTGTCATCTCCGGCATCGTCGCGCTGACGCTGACCCCGGCGCTGTGCGTGTTGATCCTGAAGCGGGAGCACAAGGCGCCGGGGCGATTCTTCGCCGCATTCAACCGCGCTTTCGCCAGCGTGACCGGCCATTACGTCAGCGGCGTCGGTTTCATGGTGCGCCGCGCGGTGCTCGGCGTGATGCTGTTTGCCGGCATGGTGGCGATCACCTTCGGCCTGTGGCGCCTGACCCCGGGTTCGCTGGTACCGGACGAAGACCAGGGCTTCTACATCGCGGCGGTGATCCTGCCCGACGGCGCCTCGCTTGAGCGCACCGACAAGGTGGTCAACGAGGTCATCGCGATCATCAAGAGCAACCCGTTCAACGAAGACGTGGTGGCCTTCACCGGCTTTGACTTTCTGGGTGGCGGCTTCCGCAACAACGCGGCCACCATCTTCGTGACCCAGAAACACTGGGACGAAAGGCCGGTGCCGGTTCAGGCCCTGGTCGGCGAGCTGTTCATGAAGACGGGTCAGATCAAGGAGGCGCTGGTTCTGGCCTTCAATCCGCCGCCGATCTTCGGCCTGGGCACGGCGGGCGGCTTCGAGTTCTACCTGCAGAACCGGGGTGAGGGCGGCGCCAAGCGACTCTCCGAGGTGAGCCAGCAGTTCATGGCCGCAGCCGGCCAACGCAAGTCCTTGGCGGGCGTACAGACCCTGTGGCGCGCCAGTTCGCCGCAACTGAGGGTGGACCTGGACCGTGAACGCGCGAAGGCCCTGGGTGTGCCGGTGGACGAGGTGTTCAACGCCCTCTCCGCAACGCTGGGCAGCGCCTACATCAACGACTTCAACAAGTACGGCCGAACCTGGCAAGTGCTGATGTCGGCCGAGAGCCGGTTTCGCCAACGCCCCGACGACATCGGGCGCATGTGGGTTCGTTCGGCCAAGGGTGAGATGGTGCCGCTGTCCGCGCTCGCGACGGTGAACTTCTCGTCCGGCCCCGAAACGCTGGACCGCTTCAACAACCTGCCGGCGGTGAAGCTGTTCGGCCAGGGCGCACCGGGGGTGAGTTCAGGCCAGGCGATTGCCGAAGTCGAGGCGGTGGCCAAGCAAATGCTTCCCAGCGATTTCAGTTTCGACTGGGGAGGGGCGTCCTATCAGGAGAAACGGTCCTCGGGCACGTCGGGTCTGGCGCTCGGCTTGGCCGCGGTGATGGCGTTCCTGATCCTGGCCGCGCAGTATGAGAAGTGGTCCTTGCCGCTTTCGGTGTTGCTGGCGATGCCGTTCGGCATCTTTGGCGCGCTCTGCGCCGTGTGGCTGCGCGGCATGACCAACGATGTGTACTTTCAGATCGGCCTGGTGACGCTG
Source organism: Burkholderiales bacterium (assembly GCA_031404155.1). Classification (GTDB taxonomy): domain Bacteria; phylum Pseudomonadota; class Gammaproteobacteria; order Burkholderiales; family Burkholderiaceae_C; genus JANNGZ01. The sequence goes on along the minus strand of JANNGZ010000134.1, from coordinate 30,161 downwards.
CTTGGGTTGGCTGCGAAGAACGCGATTCTGATCGTCGAGTACGCGTCGCTGAAGCACCACGAGGGCCTGTCGGCATCGGCGGCCGCGCTTGAGGCGGCACGCCTGCGTTTTAGGCCGATCATCATGACCTCGCTGGCGTTCATTCTGGGCGTTCTGCCACTCGCGATTTCGACCGGTGCCGGGGCCGGTGCGCGCCGCGCTGTGGGCACCGGCGTCATGGGCGGCATGCTCGCCGCGACCTTCCTCGCGATTCTTTTTGTGCCTTTGTTCTACAAACTGATCACGTCAGCGCAACTGCGCGAGCGCAGGAGCACAGCGGAGCTGCAAGCCGAAGCGCGATCTCATCGGGCGCCCGATCCGGCTGGCTGACGGGATCAGGGGGGACGGTCAGCTCGCGGCTGGCGGGGCGTCAGACGTTTTCACGTCGCGGCAGCACCGCAGTCATCCGAATCAACTGGCCAATGCAGCCACTGGTGTAGTTGACATAATATACATTGTCACGCGTTTAGCGACACCCGAATGGGTCCAAATCGGCGGTGCTCTCCGGTTCCGGGTCCTCCTCCAGATCCGCTTCGAAAGGCATATTGCCCGCGGCTTCCACCTTCGGGATCAGCGGTTTGTCCAAGGGCCGACAGATGCGTCCCTTCAAGGTGCTGGTGCGCTGGACACGTTCAATCGCGTCAAGTACCGACTGCGGGTCGATGATCATCCCGAATGGATCCGAGGCGGCGTGGCGGACTGTGCTCATGTGCGTTCCTTTGCGATGGCGGATGAAACCCGCCTTCGCCCCCAGTGTCGTCAAAGCCCGCCGCGGTGTAACTGCCCGCGGCATTGCCGCAGGCTCAAGTTGTCCACCCTGTCACGGGCAGACTGCCGCAATCGCGCAACGGCGACTTAGCGGGCCACTTGCGCGAGTCGTTGAGCCAACGCTTCGCGGCCCGCAAGGCGAGCAAAGTCTGCCGCAGTCAGGTCACGCTGATTGCGCAGTTTCGGGTTGGCGCCCGCGCGAAGCAACAACTGCACCGACGCTTCGCTGCCGTATCGCGAGGCCATCATCAGCGGTGTGCTGGCATTCGGGCTGAGGGCGTCCACCGGCGCGCCTTTGTCGAGCAGCAGTTCAACGATCATCGGCTCGGGGCCGGTCGCCGCGTAGTGCAGAGGCGACCAAGCGTCCTTGTGCGGCCGGGCGCCCAGCGCAACAAGCCTTTGTGCCACGGGGAGATTGCCCTTCAGCGCGGCCATCATCAGCGGCGTTTCGCCCTCGCCGTTGGTCGCGTTGACGTCGATCTGTGGGTGCGCCAGCAAGGCCGCAGCCACCTGTGGAGACGGCGCACGCAGGGCCAGGAACAGCGCCACTTGGCCTTCGAGACTGCGTGAATTGGGGTCGAAACCGCGTTGCATCAGCGACGTTGTCGCGCCGGCGTCGTCGCGCTTCACAGCAGCGAAAAAATCCTCATAGGCACCAGCGACAGCGGAAGAAACTCCCACAGCAGCCAATAGATAGACGAGTCTTTGAATCCGTTTCATTAGCTTCATAGCGGCACTCCAACGGCCACCTGAACGCCGAACAACCGTTCGAAATTGGTCGTGGTCTTCTCAGCGACAACCTCCAAACTAAGCTCTTTGAGCTCTGCGACCTGGGCCGCGACAAAGGGCACCAGCGACGGGTCGTTCACCTTGCCACGGTGCGGCATGGGTGCCAGATAGGGGCTGTCGGTCTCGATGAGCAAACGGTCCATCGGGACAAATCGCGCCACCTCGCGCAGGTCCTGGGCACTGCGGAAAGTCAGAATTCCGGAGAATGAAACGTAGAACCCCAGGTCCAGCGCCGCGCGGGCGACAGCAAGGGTTTCGGTGAAGCAATGGAACACGCCGCCGGCCTCGCTGGCGCTCTCCTCCCGCAGGATGGCCAGCGTGTCGTCACTGGCGCTGCGGGTGTGCACCACCAGGGGTTTGGCGCAGCGCCGAGCGGCACGGATGTGCACCCTGAAACGCTCCCGTTGCCACTCCATATCGGCCACCGTACGCCCGTTGAGGCGGTAGTAGTCCAGCCCGGTTTCGCCGATGGCGACAACCCGCGGCAATGCCGACAAGCGCAGCAGTTCATCCACACTGGGCTCCGCCGCGTCCTCTTCATCGGGATGCACGCCGACGCTCGCCCAGAAGTTCCCGAAGCGGGTCGCCAGGCGATGCACACGCTCGAACTCGTCGAGCCGGGTGCAGATCACGAGGGCGGCGTCGACCTTCGCTTCGACCATCGACGCCCGAATCCCGTCGACGCGGTCGTGCAACTCCGGAAGGCTCAGATGGCAGTGCGAATCGACAAACATGGGTCGCGCGACGCCTGACGAGCCCTTCGACGCGCCTTGCGCGTCGAAGGGCTCGGGCTCAGATGGTCTGGGTGGGCTTGGCCGACTGCATCGAGGTGCCGAGCAGCTCCTCGATCTTGAGCTTCAAATGCCGGGTCTTTTCGTCGGACGGGAACCGAACGCCCACGCCCTGGGTGCGACCCCCGGAAGCATTGGCCGGCGTGATCCACGCCACCTTGCCCGCGACCGGATAGCGCTGCGGGTCGTCCGGCAGCGAAAGCAGCAAGTAGATGTCTTCGCCGAGACGGTAGTCCCGCGTTGTCGGCACAAAAAGGCCGCCGTCGGCGAGCAGGGGCACGTAGGCCGCATACAGCGCACCCTTCTCGCGGAACACGAGTTGTATGACGCTGGGCCGCGTGGGCGTCGCCGCTTTGAGGGGTTCACTCATCGTTCGGGCAGTGTAGCCAAACGCTGGGCCTGCGCCGGCGGCGCGGCGTGCCAGACTGCACGCCCCTGCGCGACGAGCGCCTCTACGGCCAGCGCGGCGTGCCAGGGGTGTTCATCGTGGCGCCGGGCGCGCACCAGGGCGTGAGACCACTCGGCCAAGCGGTCAAGCGCCGCGTCGTGGGGCAGGCTCGCGGCCCCGAAGTAAAGCGGCAACGCACCCGCCGCGACGGCCATCAGGTCGTGGCAGATCTTCTGCAACACGCTGACCACTGCCGGCACCGGCCGGCCGACGAGCGCGCGCGCATCGCCTCGGCGCACCATGCCCGGCAACTGCGCCCAGAGGGCGCCGTCGAAGCCGTCCCGCGACAAGGCCAGCGCCTGCTGCGGTAAACCGCCGGCCGCGGCCAGCAAGGCCTCGGCATCGACGACACCTTGCGCTCTCAACCAGGCCAGTGACAGCGCCCGCGAGGGCGCCGACAGTGCAATGCGCTGGCAGCGGCTGCGGATGGTCGGCAGCAGATCTTCGGGGTCGTTGGCGCTCAGGATCACCCGCATCGCGCCCGGAGGCTCTTCCAGCGTCTTGAGCAAGGCGTTCGCGGTGACCGCGTTCATCGCCGGCGCGGGGTGGATCAGCAACACCTTGGCTCGGCCGCGGGTGCTGCTGCGCTGCGACCACGCGATCGCCTCGCGCACCTCGTCGACGCGAATGTCCTTGCTCGGTTTGCGGTCCTTGCGCCGTGCTTCGTCATCGGGGGAAAGCGGCCAGCCCAAGGCATCGCGCAGTGCCTCGGGGGCGAGCAGAAAGAAGTCGGGATGCGAGCGCGATCGCATCAGCCGGCAGGACGTGCAGGCGCCGCACGGCCGGGCGCCCTGCTCCGCTTCGCACAGCCAGGCTTGGGCCAGCGCGAGCCCGAATTGATACTGGCCCACACCCGCAGGCCCGTGGACCAGCACGGCATGCGCGCGGGTGCGCTGCAACGCTTCCTTTAACGGCGCTTCTAGCCAGGGCAGCGCGATGCCACTGTCACGATCGGCGTTCTCGGTCACCAGCGGCGGCCCTCGAGCACCTGTTCGATCGCTACCCAGACAGCGTCGCGGGGCGCCATCGCATCGAGCCGGGCAAACCGCGTCGGCTCGGCGTCGCGACGCGCCGCGTAGCCCTCGCGGACGCGCGCAAAGAAAGCTTCATCCTCGCGCTCGAATCGGTCCGGAACGCGCGCGGCGGCACGGCGCTCGGCCGCCACATCGGCGGGCAGGTCGAACCAGAGTGTCAGATCGGGCTGGCGGCCGCGCTGAACCCAGGCCTCCAGGCTGCGCAGCACGTCAAGGTCGAAGCCGCGCCCGCCGCCCTGATAGGCAAAAGTGGCGTCGGTGAAGCGGTCGCAGACCACCGCGGCGCCACGCGCCAGCGCGGGTTCGATCAAGCCTTGCAGGTGGTCGCGCCGCGCCGCAAACACCAGCAGGGTTTCGGTCAACGGGTCCATCGGTGAGTGCAGGACAAGTTCGCGCAGCCGCTCGGCAAGTTCGGTGCCTCCAGGCTCCCGGGTGACGATGACCTCGGCGCCCCGCGAGCGCAGGCGCTCGGCCAGCTTGTCGATGTGAGACGACTTGCCCGCGCCGTCGATGCCTTCCAGGCTGATGAAGCGTCCTTGCATCGAGGATTCAGCGGCCACCGCGCTGGTACTTGTTGACCGCACGATTATGCTCGGCGAGGGTGTCGCTGAACTCGCTGCTGCCGTCGCCGCGGGCCACGAAATAAAGCGACTTGCTGCGTTCCGGCTGCACCGTGGCGCGCAAGGCCGCGAGGCCCGGCATCGCGATCGGCGTCGGCGGCAGGCCGTTGCGGGTGTAGGTGTTGTAGGGCCCGTCGGCGAGCAGGTCCCGCTTGCGCAGATTGCCGTCGAAGGCCTCGCCCAAGCCGTAGATCACCGTCGGGTCCGTCTGCAAGGGCATGCCGATGCGCAACCGGTTCACGAAGACGCCGGCCACGCGGGTACGCTCGGCCGCAGCACCGGTTTCCTTCTCGACAATCGATGCCAGGATCAGCGCTTCTTCCATCGACTTCAAGGGTGTACCGGCATCGCGTTCGGCCCAGGCCTGCACCAACCGCCGCTGCATCTGGCCATAGGCGCGCTTGAGCACCGTGATATCGCTCACCCCGCGGCTGTACGCGTAGGTGTCGGGAAAGAAGCGGCCTTCGGCACTTTCGCTCTCGGCACCTAGGGCCCGCATCACCTGTGCATCGGTCATCGAGGCGGTGACCGGTTTGAGCGCGGTGGCCTTGGCCAGCGCACCGCGCCACTGCCGGAAGGTCCAGCCTTCGATCAGGCGCACCGTCTCGAGCACTTCGTCGCCTCGAACCATCTTGTCGAGCAGGCTCCGCGGGGTGACGCCCTGGGCCACCTCGTAGCTGCCGGCGCGAATGCGGCGCGCCTGGCCCGACCAGCGGAACCACTCGTAGAGCCACAGCGGCGAAACATCGACACCGGCCTTGACCCAAGCCTCGGCCACGTCGCGCGGCGCGGCACCCGGTTCGATCGACAACTCCACCGTGGTGGTCTTCAGCGCCAGCGGTCGGTCGAGCCAGAGCCACACGGCCGCGGACGCGCCGAGCGCGATCAGCAGCAGCAGGCCGAACAGCCGCAGGCCCCATCGCTTGGTCGACACAACCCTACGCCCGTGGCTTTTCATGGGCGCTGATGATAATCAGCACATGCAAATCGACCGCAACGCCAGCGCCGCCCCGATTGAAGGCTTCGTACGCCTGTCCGACTGGGGCGTGATTCGCGCCGCCGGCGAGGAAGCGGCCTCTTTTCTCCAGGGCCAGCTGACCCAGGACGTGCTGTCCCTGGGCGCGAGCCAGGCCCGCCTTGCGGGCTACTGTTCGGCCAAGGGCCGCCTGAGCGCGACCTTCGTGATTTGGCAGGACACCCCGGGCACATTGCTGCTCGCGTGCAGCGCCGACCTGCTTGCGCCGACACTCAAGCGCCTGCAGATGTTTGTGCTGCGGGCGCGCTGCAAACTCAGCGACGCCAGCAGCAAGATTTCGCTTTGGGGGCTCGCCGGCAGCGCGGTGGCGCAAAGGCTTGCGGGCGGCGCGCCGCAAAGCGTCTGGGCCGCCACCGGCGCCGCAGACCATCCCCGAACCATCAGGCTGCCCAACGGCGATGGCACTGCACGGTACCTGCATGCCGCGCCGGCCGGAGCTCAAGCGCCCGAAGGCGCGGCGATCTCGCTGGACGAATGGCGTTGGCTCGAAGTCGGCAGCGCCGTGGCGCGCATCGCCGCCGCCACCGCCGAGCAGTTTGTGCCGCAGATGGTGAACCTCGAAGTTGTCGGCGGCGTCAGCTTCTCCAAGGGCTGCTTTCCTGGGCAGGAGGTGGTGGCGCGAAGCCAGTACCGCGGCACGCTCAAGCGCCGCGCATTTGTGCTCGAAAGCGCCGTTGCGGCGCTGCCGGGCGACGAGGTGTTCCACAACGCCGACGCCACGCAACCCGCGGGCATGGTGGTCAACAGCGCGTCCCTCGGCGAGCGCCATCGGCTGCTTGCCGAACTCAAGCTCGCCGCCATCACCGAGGGCAGCTTGCATCTGCGTGCCGCCGATGGTCCCGCCCTCTCCCGGCCCACCCTCCCCTACGCCTTGCCCGGCGACGCCGCCTGACCCGTTGGTGCGCGCACAACGCCGTCGCGAGGAAAGCGCAGCGGTCGCGCAGGAGGTCACGGCATGACGCCCGGCTTGCGCCAGCTCTTCACCTACTATCGTGTCGCCAGGGCAGATGAGCCTCTCGCGGTGAATGCCGCGAAGCAGCTGCAGGCCCGACTGATACAACAACACCCCGGTCTCCACGCCAGCCTGATGTGGCGCCCGGGACCGACCGAAGAGTTCGTGACGCTGATGGAAATCTACGCCGTTGACGCAGCGGTTTCGCCGCAAGGCATCGACGACGCGCTGCAAAGCCGCATCGAGCTCGCCGCCGCGCCCGCCATGGCTGTCATCGCCGTCGGACCGCGACATGTGGAGGACTTCAAAGCATGTGCTTGATCGCACTGGCCATCGACCAGCAACGCCGCTTCCCGCTCGTTATCGCGGCCAACCGCGACGAGGTCTTCGACCGCCCGAGTGCGCGCCTGTCCTGGTGGCAGCCCGACACCGGCGGCCCGGCGATCCTGGGCGGCCGCGACCTTCACGCCGGCGGCACCTGGCTCGGTCTGAACGCCCAAGGCCGCCTCGCGATGTTGACCAATGTGCGCCGCCCGGGAGCAGCCGACGCCAGCGCGCCGTCGCGCGGCACCATCGTGCCGCTGTGGCTCAAGGGCGACCAGCCGCCGGACCGCTTCTGGATGCAGGTGGCGCTATCGGGCCACAACCCGTTCAACCTGATCGCGGCGGACTTTCGTATTGGCGAGTGCTACTGGGCCAGCTCCGAGGTTGCGGCGCCGCGCCGGCTCGGCAAAGGGATATTCGGCTTGTCCAACGCGTCGCTCGACACGCCATGGCCCAAGGTCGAGCGGCTCAAGGCGCAGACGGGCGCTGCACTTGAGGACTGCGATTCCGTCAACGTGCTCACTGAGCATCTCTTCGCGGCCCTGGCAGACCGCGACGTGGCCGGCGACGCCGACCTGCCCCGCACCGGCGTCACCGTGGAGCAGGAGCGTGTGCTTTCCAGCGCCTTCATCCGCACGCCGGACCAGCGCTACGGCACCCGCTGCTCCACGCTCCTGATCACCGAACGTGTCGGCCGCCGGCTGGTCACGCACATGATTGAGCGGACCTTTCCTTTCGATGGCGGTGCCGCCCTGCTTCGCCAGGCAAAGTTGCGAGATTGGCCGCCCCGCTACACGGTTGACGCGCCGCGCGATGTAGCGCAGGGGCCGGTATCCGAAGGCGACGACGAGCCGCCGGTGGCCGACACGCTCAAGCGCACCCGGGTGCGCGGTTTGCTGCGGCCGGCCATCTTGCGCCGCCGCGCCTAAAGGCCTGCCTCCCCGCTCGGCGGCTGCGGGCGCTAGGGCGCGCGCGTCATCTCGATGTGCGCGATGCCGGCCTCTTCGAACACCGCGCCACGCTCGACGAAGCCGGCGCGCTTGTAGAAGGGCGCAGCGGACATCTGGGCATGCAGCATCACTTCACGGTCGCCGCTCCGGCGGGCCTCACTGGTCAAGGCGTCGAGCACCGCACGGCCGAGCTGGGAGCCGCGCATCGTCGACACCACCGCCATGCCGCCGATCTTGCTCACGCCATCGCCCAGCCGTAGCAGCCGGCCCGTGGCCAACGCCATGCCGAAGCGGTTGCGGGCCAGCGCGTGCACGCAGCCCGCGTCGGCGGTGTCCCACTCCAGGTCGGCCGGAATTCTTTGCTCGTCAACGAACACTTCCGAGCGGATCCGCCGGGCCTCGGCGCCGAGCTGCTCCCACGGGCCGAGCGCCACGGTGACCATGGTCTCGCCGGCCTCGAAGCTTTCAATCACCTCGCGCAACGCGGCCGGCACCGGCTTGCTGCGCTGCGCCGCGGGGTCGGCAAAGACATAGACCAACTCGCCGTGCACCAGCAGCTCCTCGCCGCGAAACACCGCCGGCGCGAGCACCATCGACGAATTGCCGAAGCGGGTGCAGCGCACGCCGACGTCGAGCACATCGTCGTAGCGTGCGGGCGCCAGGTACTCCACGCTGGCCTTGCGCACGAAGAGGTCGCCGCTAAAGCCTTCCATCGTCTCGTGGTACGGCAGCGCCATCGCGCGCCAATAGTTGGCCACCGCGGTGTCGAAGTACATCAGGTAGTGGCCGTTGAAGACGATGCGCTGCATGTCCACCTCGGCCCAGCGCACCCGCAGTCGGTCCAGCCGACGGAAGTCCGAGCGTTTCATCGGTTTGCCGCTTGAGTGTTTGAAGAAAACCAGGTTGCACCGCAACGCCGGCGGAGCGCAGGCGATCGGCATCCCGCGCAGCATAGCGGCGCCGAAGCGGCCACCGCCGAGCCCGAACGCAGGCGCCGGCCGTCGGCCGCCGCCGCAGCCTGTCGCATCGAACTCGCCCGGCGGCGGGCTTGCTGGGTATGGTGTGCTACATCACCAACACACCGGATCAGCCCACCATGCAGACCTGGGACCACAAGCTGCCGATCTATCAGCAGCTCGCCGACCAACTGGCCGCGGAGCTGCTCGAAGGCTCTCCACCCGAAGGCGAGCCGATGCTCTCGGTGCGGGCGCTGGCCAGCCGGCACCTGCTCAACCCGCTCACCGTGAGCCGCGCCTTGCAGGCGCTGGGCGAGGTGGGCCTGATCGAAAGCCGGCGCGGTCTGGGACTCTATGTGCGCCCGGGGGCACGCGAGCGACTCAAGGCCAGCGAACGCGAACGGTTTTTCAACGACGAATGGCCGCTGCTGCGTGCGCGCTTGCGCCGCCTGGGCATCGGCGCCGAACAACTGGACTGGGAGGAAAAGGCATGAACCCCTTGATCGAAGCCCAGGGCGTGAGCCTGCGTTATGGCGCCAAGGTGGCGCTCGACGATGTGAGCTTCACGATCCCGCCCGGGCGTGTGGTGGGGCTGCTCGGGCACAACGGCGCGGGCAAAACCTCGTTGATGAAAGCGATGGTCGGCCTGGCCGGCTTCGGCGGCACGCTCCATGTGCTCGGCCACGACCCGCGCCAGCAGCGGGTGCAGTTGCTCGAATCGCTTTGCTACATCCCCGACGTCGCGGTGCTGCCGCGCTGGGCCCGGGTTGAACAACTGATCACGCTGATGAGCGGCCTGCACCCGCGCTTCTCGGCCGACCGCGCCCGGGCGCTGATCAAACGTACCAGCGTGTCGCTCAGCGACCGCGTCAAGGCGCTGTCCAAGGGCATGGTGGTGCAGGTGCACCTGGCGCTGATCGCGTCGATCGACGCCCGCCTGATGGTGCTGGACGAGCCCACGCTCGGCCTGGACGTGCTCTCGCGCAAGGCCTTCTACGAAATGCTGATCGACGAATGGTGCGACGGGCAGCGCAGCGTGGTGATCTCGACCCACCAGGTCGAGGAAATCGAAGCGCTGCTCTCCGACGTGCTGATGCTCAACGAGGGCAAGCTGGTGCTGTCGATGAGCCTGGAGGACATGGACCGCCGCTTCGTCGCCCTCAGCCACGACGCCGCGGTGGCCGACCAGATGGCCGCGGCGCACCCGCTGCTGCGCTACCGGGTGCAGGGTGGCAGTGCCGCGCTGTTCGACGGTGCGCCGCCGGCGCATTTGCAGGCGCTCGGCCAGCGCGTGCGGCCGAGCCTGGTGGACTTGTTCGTGGCGCTCACCCGCGCGCCCGAGATCAACCGCACCCAGTTCTGAGGAGCCACAGGATGAATCGATTCAATAGCTTGCTGCACCGTGAGTGGATGCAGCACCACCGTGGCTGGCTGATCCTGATGGCGCTGCCCTTCGTCCTGCTGCTCGGGATCGGCCTCTTCGGCGACATTCGGATCAACGCCAAGGACCACACCGGAACACCCGGCGCGTTGGAGATCGCGGTGGCTTGCATCGCCGGCCTCGCGGCGTTGACCTTTGCCGTCAGCTGGGGCGCCGCCCTGCTCCAGGCGCCGGGACTGGCGCGGCGGGATGCGCAGGACCGCTCGATCGAATTCTGGCTCTCGTTGCCGACCTCGCACCTGCAAAGCCTGAGCGCCACACTGCTCACCCACTTGGTATTGGTGCCCTGGGCGGCGCTGGCCGCGGGCCTGGTCGGCGGCGCCGTCGCGTCGCTATTGCTGGTGAGCAAGGCCGTGAGCCTCGAGGCCTGGTTCGGCTTGCCGTGGCAGGTGATTGCGCCGGCGACAAGCGCCATCGTCTTGCGACTGGCGCTGGGCGTCTTGCTCGCCACCCTGTGGCTGTCGCCGCTCATCCTCGGCATCATGGCCGCATCGGCCTGGCTCAAGCGCTGGGGCGTGCCGATGGTCGTTGGCGTGCTCGCCGTCGGCGGGCTGGTGCTGGACAAGTTCTACGGCATCTTGGCCGTCTGGGACGCGCTCGGCTTCATCGGCGAACGGGCCTCACAAGCCTTCATCAGCCTGGACGGCGGCCATCAGGTCGAAAACGCCGAGCAACTCGGGGCGATGCTGGCCGAGCTGCCGTCTTTGCTGGCGCAGGACGCCGGGCTTGCGCTGGCACAGCTTGCCTCGCCGGGATTCATGGCGGTGCTGGCCGTCGGTGCCGCCGCGTTTGTGCTCCTGGTGCTGCGGCGGCGCCACGGCGGATAGGCACGGCTGCGCAAAAAAACCAACGGCGCGAAACCAGTCGGTTCCGCGCCGTTGCCACATCGCACCGGCCGAGCGGTGGCCCGGCCGGTGGAGCGAGGGTCAGCCGTGCTTCTTGTCGAAGAACTGCTCGTCCTCGGTGGAGCCCTTCAGCGCCGCGGTCGACGCGTCGCGCTCGATGGTGGTGGTCACCGCATCGAAATAGCCGGTGCCGACCTCACGCTGGTGTTTCACCGCGGTGAAGCCCTTCTCGGCGGCGGCAAACTCCTTCTCCTGCAGCTCGACGAAAGCGCTCATGTTGTTGCGCGCGTAGCCATGCGCCAGCTCGAACATCGAGTAGTTCAGGCTGTGGAAACCGGCCAGCGTGATGAACTGGAACTTGTAGCCCATGGCGCCGAGTTCGCGCTGGAACTTGGCGATCGTGGCGTCGTCGAGATTCTTCTTCCAGTTGAAGCTCGGGCTGCAGTTGTAGGCCAGCAGCTTGCCCGGGAACTTGGCGTGGATCGCGTCGGCGAAGGCCTTGGCAAAGGCCAGGTCGGGTTTGCCGGTCTCGCACCAGATCAAGTCGGCGTAGGGTGAATAGGCCAGGCCGCGGCTGATCGACTGGTCCAGGCCGTTGTTGGTGCGATAAAAACCTTCCACCGTGCGCTCGCCGGTGAGGAAGGGCTTGTCGTTGTCGTCGACATCGCTGGTTACCAGGTCGGCCGCTTCGGCGTCGGTGCGGGCGAGCAGGATCGTCGGCGTGCCCATCACGTCGGCCGCGAGGCGCGCCGCCACCAGCTTGGCCACCGCTTCACGCGTCGGCACCAGCACCTTGCCACCCATGTGGCCGCACTTTTTCACCGACGCCAGTTGGTCCTCGAAGTGCACACCGGCCGCGCCGGCGTCGATCATCGCCTTCATCAACTCGAAGGCGTTGAGCACGCCGCCGAAGCCGGCTTCGGCATCGGCCACGATCGGCGCGAAGTAGTCGATGTCGTTCTTGCCTTCGCTCCACTGGATCTGGTCCGCGCGCTGGAAGGTGGCGTTGATGCGCTTGACCACCTTCGGCACCGAGTCCACCGCGTAGAGCGACTGGTCGGGGTACATCTCACCGGAGCTGTTGGCGTCGCCCGCCACCTGCCAGCCGGACAGGTAGATCGCCTTCAGGCCCGCCTTCACCTGCTGCATCGCCTGGTTGCCGGTGAGCGCACCGAGCGTGTTGACGAAGGGCTCGGTGTTGATCAGGTTCCACAGCTTTTCGGCGCCGCGCTTGGCCAGCGTGTGCTCGATTTCGAGCGAACCGCGCAGGCGCACCACGTCGGCGGCGGTGTAGCCGCGCTTGATGCCCTTCCAACGCGGGTTCTGCGCCCAGTCTTTTTCGAGGGCAGCGGCTTGTTGTTCGCGGGTGCTCATGGTGGGATTCCTTGTTGCGGGGTTGAGAAGAAAAGCAGTCGGTTCCTGGCGCTCAGCCTACCCTCAAAGGGAGGCGCATTACTAACTTATGTCTTATAGAAGAGTTTACACACAACTCAATAAAATCAAGGACTTGTGCTCAACTTCTCGTATTACGGAATGGCGCGACGCCGGATAGAAAAATCTGCTGCGCCGCAACACGCCGGCGCTTCACATCGCGCGGGGCGCATTCCGTTATATGGAAAATGCGCGGTGGCTTCATCAAATCTGCCCTGAAGTCGAAGCGCCACGCAACCCGCGCAAACCGCAGGGGCGTCGAACGCAAGCGCGCTTGTCTAGACTGCGGCTTGCATCGGCATGGCCTACTACCCACTGAGCGTCCGGCGCTGCCCGTGGGTCGAAATTGAGGAGATTGCTTCGGTGAGTTTCAGCAAGGTCACAACGGCAAAGCCCGTGGTTCTGGTGCCCGCGTGCAACCGCATGCTTGGCCACCACCCCTTCCACATCGCCGGCAAGAAGTACGTCGACTTCGTCCGCCTCGCCGGCTGCCAGCCGCTTGTGGTGCCGAGTGCGGAGATCGACGAGCTCGACGCCCTGCTCGACTTGGCCGACGGCGTGCTGCTGACCGGCTCGCCGTCCAACGTGCACCCGAGCCATTTCGACGAAGGTGTGCACAACCCGACGCTGCCGCTGGACACCGCGCGCGACGCCTGGACGCTGCCGCTGGTACCCAAGGTGCTCCAACGGGCGATCCCGCTATTCGCGATCTGCCGCGGCACGCAGGAGGTGAACGTGGCGCTGGGCGGCAGCCTGCACCAGGCGGTTCAGGAAGTGCCGGGGCTGCACGACCACCGTGCGGACAGCGAAGCAAGCGCCGAAGTCCAGTACGGCTTAAAGCACGAGGTGATGCTGGAACCCGGCGGCCTGCTCGAACGGGTGCTCGACCGCAGGCGCTTCGAAGTCAACTCGGTGCATGGCCAGGCGGTGAACCGGCTGGCCGATGGTGCCCGCATCGAGGCCCGCGCGCCTGATGGCCTGGTCGAGGCCTTCTCGATCGGCAACGCCACCGGCTTCAACCTCTGTGTGCAGTGGCATCCGGAGTGGCTTGCGGCGAGCAACCCGATCTCGACGCAACTTGCACACGCCTTCGGGCTCGCGGCCAAGGGCTTTCGCGATCACCGCCGTCCACCTTGATGAGCGCGGCGGGCTGCACGCCCGCTGCGAGCACGGCCCTTCGTGGCGCCGACCGGCGGCGCTGCCAGACCCGACAGGTGGACCATGGTGACAAGAGAGAACTTCAACTTCAGCGACCTCGAACAATGGCTCAACGAGCGCCGCGTGACCGAGATCGAATGCCTGGTGCCCGATCTCACCGGCGTAGCGCGCGGCAAGATTCTGCCGCGCGAAAAATTCACCGAAGACCGCGGCATGCGCCTGCCCGAGGCGGTGGTGGCGATGGGCGTCACCGGCGAATTCCCCGAAGAGGGCCCGTACTACGACGTGATCCACGCCACCGACCGCGACATGCACCTGCGCCCCGACCCGGCCACGGTGCGCATCGTGCCCTGGGCCACCGACCCCACCGCGCAGGTGCTGCACGACTGCTATGACCGCGACGGCAAGATCATCCCGTTTGCGCCGCGCTCGGTGTTGCGGCGGGTGTGCGAACTCTTCGACGCCGAGGGCTGGCAGCCGATCGTGGCACCCGAGCTCGAGTTCTACCTGGTCGCGCGCAACAGCGACCCCGACGTGCCGCTGAAACCCCCGATCGGCCGCAGCGGCCGCAGCGAGACTTCGCGCCAGGCCTACTCGATCGACGCGGTCAACGAGTTCGACCCGCTGTTCGAGGATGTCTACGACTACTGCGAGAAGATGGAGTTGGGCGTCGACACCCTGATCCACGAAGTCGGCGCCGGGCAGATGGAGATCAACTTCTTTCACGACAAGCCGCTGCAGCTTGCCGACGAAGTGTTCTTCTTCAAGCGCACGGTGCGCGAGGCCGCGCTGCGCCATGACATGTTTGCCACCTTCATGGCCAAGCCGATCGCCGGCGAGCCGGGCAGCGCGATGCATATCCACCAGAGCCTGGTGAGCAAGAGCAGCGGCCGCAACATCTTCAGCGCCGAGGACGGCTCGGCGACGAAGGAGTTCTACTGGTACATCGGCGGCCTGCAGAAGTACATCCCGGCGGCGATGGCGCTGTTCGCGCCCTACGTCAACAGTTACCGTCGCCTGGTGCGCAGCAACGCCGCGCCGATCAACATTCAGTGGGGCACCGACAACCGCACCGTGGGCATCCGCTCGCCGGTGTCCTCAGCCGAATCCCGGCGCATCGAGAACCGGGTGATCGGCGCCGACGCCAACCCCTATGTGGCGCTCGCGGCGACGCTGGCCTGCGGCTACCTGGGCATCAAGAACCGCATCGAGCCGACGCCCGAATGCAAGGGCGACGCCTACCTCGGCGACTTCCAATTGCCGCGCAGCCTGGGCGAAGCGCTGGCCTTGTTGCGCGACGAGAAAGACCTGGCCGCGGTGCTCGGTGAAGCCTTTGTCACCGTCTACGCCGAAGTCAAGGAGATCGAGTACGCCGAGTTCATGAAAGTGATCTCGCCGTGGGAGCGCGAGCACCTCTTGCTGCATGTCTAGCATGACACCCACCCCCGAAACGGCCTTCGGCCGTCTCCCCCTCAAGGGGGCAACACCAGCGGCCCGGCAAAGCCGGTTCCGCGGTGTTCACTTGGAAAGGCTCTGCGGCATGCAGCGGCCGCTGAGGACTTCACCATGACGCGCACCACGAAAGAGTGGCAGGCCGCAGACGCGGCGCATTTCCTGCACCCTTTCACCGACTTCCAGGCGCTGGCCAAAAAGGGCTCGCGCATCATCACCAGCGCCGAGGGCATCTACCTGCGCGACAGCGACGGCCAGCGCATCCTCGACGCGATGAGCGGCCTGTGGTGCGTGAACGTGGGCTACGGCCAGCAGGCGCTGGTGGACGCGGCCACGAAGCAAATGAAAGAGCTGGCGTTCTACAACGCCTTCTTCCAGACCGCGACGCCACCGGCGATCGAACTCGCCGAGCTGCTCAGCGATATCTCGCCGCCCGGCTTCCAGCATGTCTTCTTCGCGGGCTCGGGCTCCGAGGGCAACGACACCGTGGTGCGCATGGTGCGGCGCTACTGGGCCCTGCTCGGCCAACCCGAGCGGCAGGTGATCATCGGCCGCTGGAACGGCTACCACGGCTCGACGATGGCGGGCGCCTCGCTCGGCGGCATGAAGGGCATGCACGAACAGGGCGGCCTGCCGATACCCGGCATCACGCATATCGAACAACCCTACTGGTTCGCCAACGGCGGTGAACTCTCGCGCCCCGAGTTCGGCAAGGTGGCCGCGGGCTGGCTCGAAAGCAAGATCCTCGAAGTCGGGCCCGACAAGGTGGCCGCGTTCATCGGCGAACCGATCCAGGGTGCCGGCGGCGTCATCGTGCCGCCCGAAACCTACTGGCCCGAGGTGCAACGCATCTGCGACCAGTACGGCGTGCTGCTGATCAGCGACGAGGTCATCTGCGGCTTCGGCCGCACAGGAAATTGGTGGGGTTGCGAGACGGTGGGCAGCCGCCCCGACCTGATGACCTTTGCCAAGGGCGTCACCAGTGGCTATGTGCCGCTCGGCGGTGTGATGGTCGGCGAGCGTGTAGCCCGGGTGCTGATCGAAAAGGGCGGCGATTTCAACCACGGCTACACCTACTCGGGCCATCCGGTGGCCTGCGCAGTGGCGCTGGCCAATATCCGTTTGATGCGCGAGCTGGGTCTGGTCGAACGGGTACGCGAGGACACCGGGCCCTACCTCGCCGCAGCATTTGCGCGCCTGGGTGAACACCCGCTGGTCGGCGAGGCACAGACCTGCGGCCTGATGGGCGCGCTGCTGCTGGTGAAAGAAAAACCCTTGGCACCGAACGGTCGCGCGGTGGCCTTCGGGTCCGAACTCGAGGTGGGCATGCTCTGCCGCGGCCACTGCTTCCGCGAAGGCGTGATCATGCGTGCAGTGGGCGACCGCATGATCATCGCGCCGCCGCTGGTGATCACACGGGCGCAGATCGACGAGATGGTGGCGCTGATCCGCCGCTGCCTCGACCTCACGCTTGCCGATGCGACCGCGAATGGCTGGTTGTGAACGGCGCCAAGCGCCATGTACAGGGCCGAAAGTGTGTGGGCGTCGAGCGCAGGTGGCGCGCCGGACTGCGGTCCGCGACGGCAAGGCTCTTGCGCCGACGCGACTGCCGACCCACGGATGCCAACCTTCGGATTGCAGGCCGGCAAGCTGAGCCATAACATCGAGCCGTGAACCCCGGGAGCCTCGAATGAACCACTCGCAGAACGAACAACTGCTCGCCCGCAAAGCCGCCGCCACGCCGCGGGGTGTTGGTGTGATGGCGCCCTTCTTCGCCCAGCGCGCGCTGGGCGCCGAACTCTGGGACGTCGAAGGCCGCCGCTTCATCGACTTCGCCGGCGGCATTGCGGTGATGAACGTCGGCCATGGCCACCCGAAGGTGGTGGCCGCGATCCAGGCCCAGGCCGACGCCTTCACCCACACCTGCTACCAGGTGGTGCCCTACGAGGGCTATGTGGCGCTGGCCGAAAAGCTCAACGCGCTCACCCCCGGCAGCCACGCGAAAAAGACCGCGCTCTTCTCCACCGGCGCCGAGGCGATTGAAAACGCAGTCAAGATCGCGCGCTCGTTTACCAAACGCTCGGGCGTGATCGCTTTCGGCGGCGCCTTTCACGGCCGCTCGATGTTTGCGGTGGCGCTCACCGGCAAGGTGCAGCCGTACAAGGCCGGCTTCGGCCCCTTCCCGCCCGAGATCTACCACGCGCCCTTCCCCGCCGAAGGCGCCGACCTGGGCGAGGTGAAGCGCGCGCTGCAGCACATCTTCAAGGCCGATATCGAGCCCGCCCGCGTCGCCGCGATCGTGTTCGAGCCGGTACAGGGCGAAGGCGGCTTCAACGTGATCGGCGCCGATGCGGTGCAGTGGCTGCGCGAGCTGTGCGACGAACATGGCATCGTGCTGATCGCAGACGAGGTGCAGACCGGATTCGGGCGCACCGGCAAGATGTTCGCGATGGAACATTTCAAGGTGCTGCCCGACCTGATTTGCATCGCCAAGAGCCTGGCCGCGGGTGTGCCGCTGTCGGCGGTGACCGGCCGCGCCGAGATCATGGACGCTCCCGCGCCCGGCGGCCTGGGCGGCACCTACGCCGGCAACCCGCTCGCGGTGGCGGCAGCGCATGCGGTCATCGAGGTCATGGCCGAAGAGCAGTTGCCCGAGCGCGGCGCGCTGCTCGGCGGCAGGCTCAAAGAACTGCTCAACGGCCTGCGCGCGCAGGTGCCGCAAATTGCCGACGTGCGTGGCCTCGGCGGCATGGTTGCGGTGGAGTTCAGCTCCCAAGGCCTGCCCGACGCCGAGTTCACGAAGGCGGTGCAGGTCGCCGCGCTCAAGCAGGGCCTGATCCTGCTCACCTGCGGGGTCAACGGCAACGTGTTGCGCTTCCTGTTCCCCCTCACGATTTCCGACGGCGTGTTCGACGAAGCCCTTGCAATCTTGCAAAGCTCACTGCGCCAAGCCCTCACCGGCGCGACCCCATGAAAGACCTGCGCGAACAGCTCGAAGCCGCGGGCGTGCACACGCTGCTCGCCCAGTTCACCGACATCCACGGCGTGGCAAAGGGCAAGCTGGTGCCGCTGGCGCACGTCGACGACCTGCTCACCATCGGCGCCGGCTTCGCCGGCCCGTCGATCGCCGGCACCGGCCTGGCACGCACCGGGGCACGCTCGGAATACATGGCGCGCGGCTACGCCAGCACGGTGAGCGCGCTGCCCTGGATGCCGGGCGTGGCGCGCATCGTCTGCGACGGTTTTGTCGCCGGCGAGCCCTTCGACGCCTGCCCGCGCCAGGTGCTCAAGCGCGCCTGCGCACGGCTCGCGCAACAAGGTCTGCATTTGCGCACCGGCATCGAACCCGAGTTTTTCCTGCTGCGCCGCGAAGGCACCGGCTTCGTGCCCGCCGACACGCAGGACCGGCTGGACAAACCCTCCTACGACCTGAAGAGCTTGCCGCGCCAGGTGCCCTTCCTGCGCGAGCTGCAGGACGCGCTCGAAGGCGCGGGCCTGGACGTGCTGCAAATCGACCATGAAGCCGCGCATGGCCAGTACGAGGTCAACTTCGCGTTCGACGAGGCCCTGGCCAGCGCCGACCACCTGATGCTGTTCAAGCTCGCGGCGCAGGTCATCGCCGAGCAGCACGGCATGCTGTTCTCGATGATGCCCAAGCCCTTTGCCGACCAGCCAGGCAGCGGCATGCATATGCATGTCTCGCTCTGGCGCGGCGACGGTGAAAACGCGAAGTCGGTGTTCGTTCCCGAGGCTGGCAGCAGCGCGGAGCTGTCCACCACCGCGCGGCAGTTCGTCGCCGGCGTGCTCGACCATGCGCCGGCCCTGTGCGCGGTGGCCGCGCCCAACGTCAACTCGTACAAGCGTTTGACGGTGGCGCCGTCCCGTTCGGGCACCTCCTGGGCGCCAGCGAGCATCGCACAGGGGCCGAACAACCGGACCGCCCTGGTGCGCACCCTGCGCGGCCGCTTCGAATGGCGGCTGCCCGACTCGAGCGCCAATCCCTACCTGGCCACCGCCGCGTTGATCGCGGCCGGGCTCGACGGCATCGAACGCCGCCTGGACCCCGGCCCGGATTGCACCGACGACCTCTTCGAGATGCCCCCCGAGCAGGCGCGCGAGCGCGGCATCGCACAGCTGCCGCAGAGCCTCACCGAAGCCATCGACGCGCTGGAGTCCGACGCGACCGTGTGCGGCGCGCTCGGCGACACGCTGACCCGCGAATTTGTGCGCCTGAAGCGCGAGGAGTGGACCGCGTATTCGCGCCATGTGAGCTGCTGGGAACTCGAGCGCTACGCCACCGCGTTCTGATGGGTGGCCACCCTCACCCGCCGCTGATCGCCTACCTCTGCCTGGCCGCCAGCATGGCGCTGGTGGGCAGCTATGTGGGCTTGAGCAAACTGCTCGTCGCAGCGTTCCCGGTGTTCCTGCTCGCCTGGCTGCGTTTCGGCATCGCCGCGCTGGCGATGCCGCATTGGGTGAAGCGCGCGCCGGGCGAAGCGCCGCTGTCGCGTCACGACCGGGTGCTGATGTTCTGGGAGAGTTTCCTCGGCAACTTCCTCTTCTCGATCTGCATGCTCTTCGGTGTGCAGGCCACCTCGGCCGTGGCCGCGGGTGTGGTGATGGCCTCGCTGCCGGCGATGGTGGCGCTGCTCTCGCGCCTCTTTCTCGGTGAGCGCATCCGCCCGCGGGTGATGGCCGCGATCGCCTGCGCCGCGGCCGGCATTGCGCTGCTGGCCATGGCCAAGGGCGGCAGCGGCGGCGCCGCAGCGGCGCCGTGGTGGGGCTACGCGCTGCTGCTCGGCGCGGTGGTTTGCGAAGCCAGCTACGTGGTCATCGGCAAGCGGCTCGCCGCGCAGGTGTCGCCGCGGCGCATCAGCGCCTTGATCAACCTCTGGGGGCTGGCCCTGGTGACGCCGCTGGGCCTGTGGCAGGCGCTGAGCTTCGACTTCGGTGCGATCGGTGCCGCCACCTGGGTGCTGCTGGTGTTCTATGCGATCGCCGCCAGCGTGGTCACGGTGTGGCTGTGGATGATAGGCCTGCGCCATGTGGGCGCGCCGCAGGCGGGTGTGTTCACCGTGATGCTGCCGGTGAGCGCCGCGCTGGTGGGCGTGTTGTTTCTCGGCGAAGCTTTCGGCGGCGCGCATGTTGCCGCCTTCGTACTCGCGATGACCGGCCTGTTGTTGGCGACCTGGCCACAGCGCCAGCCATCGGTGGCGGACGCCTAGAGCCGGCCCCGGGATCAAGCCGCGCGGAACAGCGTGTCCGGGCCGACGTCCAGCTCGCCCCGGCCGGCGCGGAACAGCAGTTCGTCGGCCGCCCGCAGGCGCCGGCACACCTCGCGCCCGAAGTTCATCTGGATCAGCGCAAACTGTTCGGCGTCGCGCTCGAACAAGAACAGCAGGTCGGCCGCGGAGAGCTCGATCGCCAGGCAGTCGGCATCGGCGCGTACCGATGCACTGCGCGGCTGCAGGTCCATCAAGGCCATCTCGCCGAAGCAGTCGCCCGCCACCAGCCGGTGCAGCACGAAGTCGCGGCCTTGCCAGTTTTTGAGGACCGCCACGCTGCCCGCCTCAAGCACGAACAACGAGTCGGCGGCGTCGTTCTCGCGGAAGAAATATTCGCCGGCCGCCACGGCCACCACCCGGGCGCGCCCGAGCAGGAGTTGCAGCGTGTCTTCGCGGATCGCGCCGAAGACCGGCATCCCCTGCAGCAGTTCGGTCCGCGTTGGCCGCATCGAACTCTCCCGGCCGCAAAATGCGTGCCCCGGATTCCAGTGTAGGCCGCTCGGCACGAACCGGGCCACGTTCGGCCCGGCGGCGCGTGCGCGGCCTGCACCCCCAAAAACGCCGCCGGGTTCAGTGCACCCGGGCGGCGATCATCGCGCGCGACACGCTGGAGCGGGTGTAGCCCCAGCGCAGCAGCATGTGGTCGTAGAGCGAGCGTTCCACTTCCCTCACATGGCCGTCGGCGGTGATCAGGCAGCCCGCGAGCCGGCACAGCAGCAGGCGATGGTGGGTGTCCTGCACCTGGTCCAGGATCTGGTCGATCGCTTCCAGGTCGTCGCCGTGCAGCCACTCGTGCCGCGCCAGGTCATGGCAAGTTCCGCTGCGGCATTCGCCCGCGATCTTCAGGAACGCCGGCTCCGACAGACCGATGCGATTGAACGCGTCCATCGCTTCGAGCATGCGGACTTCGCTGGCGTCGATCTCCGAGTGGGTGGCCATGACCATCGCCAACACCTGGGCCAGCGCGGCGGGGCTGTCGGCGGCGGGTCGTGCGGAGTGCAGTGCGGCAGGCATGGGGAACCTCGATTCAGCCGGGGTGGGCTAATGAAAATAGTGCATCACCGCCATTAAGCCAGCGCCAATCTGTGAGCGTGCGTGTGTGCCGCAAAAGTCGCTCGAAATTCGCGCCCTACTTGACCAGGATCACGCGCATGCCCAATGCCTTGCCCGCGACGCGGTCGAGGATCTGGATCGTGGCCTGGCGCGGCTTGAAGCCCTCGGGCAGCGGCAGGCGGCCGCGCAGCACCTCATGGCTGGTCACCGACACCGGTACGGGTTGCAGGTTCACCGTGGTCTCCGCGCCCCGCGCGCCGTCGCCGGCGAGCACCAGCTGCATCACCCCGATGACCGGCTTGGTGGCTCCGCGCGGGCGGGTGAGCACCACGTCGTAGGCGAGCATGCCGCCGCTGGCGGCGAACTGCGCCGCGCGCACCTCCACGCTGCCGCCGCGCGGGTCCGGCGGCAGCGAGGCCACCGCGGCGTTCAAGTCTTCGCGCAGCCGCACAGTCGAGGCACGGCTCGATTCGAGCTCGCTGGCCGCGGCCTTGCTGTCGGCCAGGGCGGTGTCGAGCTTCTTGGTGCTCTCCTCCAACTGGCTCTTCAGCCGGGCGCGCTCGGCGTCGGTTTGTTCGAAGGCGGCGCGCAGCTTGGCCGACTCGCCCGAAGACAAGCGCGGCGGCAGGTAGCGCTCTTGCACCAGGATGACCGCAGCCACACCGATGGCGACGCCGGCCAGCAGCAGCACCAGCCAGCGCGGCAGGCGCCAGCGTGACCGGCTGCGCGCGTAAGGATCGAACGGAATCGGTTTGAACTGGCCGAACATAGGCGGTGCATTGCGGTGGCTGTTGGACGCGAAGGGTACAACCCCGCGAAACACGAACTGAAACCAATGTGTCGAAGCGGGCGCAAACGCGCAGGTGCGGAGCTGAATCTCCGCCGGGACCAGCCCCGGCAGTGGCCTTGTCAGTCATGGCCCTTGGAGTCACCATGCGCCGCTTCATCCACCGATGATCTTGTCGAGACGGCCGATGTCTCAGCGCTTGCAGTCCCTGGCTCCGCACCGGTTCAACCTGCAACGGCGGCGGCTGCTGGTTCTGGCGGCAGCCGGCGCTGCGCCGCTCGGCGGTTGCGGCGGTGGCGGTGGGCCGGCGCTTCCCGGCCCGCCCTTGGTGCCCGCGGGCACGGTGCCCGCTCCGGGGGTCCGCGGCCCCGCGTGGTGGGCCTTCGGCCGCGACGCCCAACATGCCGCCAACAGCGCCACTGCGTCGCAGGCGCTGAACCACATCGCCTGGGCCACGCCGGTGGACCTGAGCCCGCAATACGGCGCGGACGGCAGCCTGCTGATCCACTACGGCTCGCCGGTGGTGAGCGCACTCAACACCGTGATCGTGCCGGTGAAAACCGGCGCGGCCGGCGGCTTTCGCATCGAGGCGCGCTCGGGTGGCAATGGTGGCCTGATCTGGTCGGCCGGAAGCGACTACATGCTGCCGCCGCACCAATGGGTTCCAAGCTACAACCTGGCGCTCGACCTCAACAACTGCCTCCATGCCCCCGGCGCCGGCGGCAAGCTGCTGCTGCGCGACAACGCCGACGCCGCCGGTGCAAGCATCGAGATGGCCGTGTTCTACGGCGCCGCCGCCTACGCCGCGGCACCTGCCGCGTTCGATGCCAGCGTTTTCATCAACACGCCGATCACGGTGGACACGAACGGCAATGTCTTCTTCGGCTTCGTCGCCACCGCCGCCAACCCCGCGGGGCTGGCCAGCGGTGTGGCGCGCATCGGTGCCGACGGCGCGGGCCGCTGGGTTGCAGCGTCAGCCGCGGCGGCAGAGGCAGCGATCAGCCAGGTGGCGATGAACAGCGCCCCCGCGCTCTCGCCCGACCAGAGCACGCTCTACGTGGCGGTGAACACGGCCGTGGGCGGCAGCGCGCAAACCGGCCACCTGCTCGCGCTGGACAGCGTCACGCTGGCCTTGAAGGGAAAAGCGGCGCTGCTCGACCCGGACACTGGCGCACCCGCGCGTGTCAGCGACAACAGCACCGCGTCGCCCACCGTGGGCCCGGACGGTGCGGTGTTTTTCGGCGTGCTCGAAAGCAGCTTCGGCGCCCACAACGGCCGCGGCTGGTTGCTGCAATTCGACGCCACGCTCAACACGCGGCGCGTGCCCGGCGGCTTCGGCTGGGACCACACCGCGTCGATCGTTCCGGCGTCGATGGTGCCCTCGTACAGCGGCGCGTCGAGCTACCTGCTGATGAGCAAGTACAACAACTACCTCGGCCTCGGTTCCGGCGACGGTTTGAACCGGGTGGCGGTGCTCGACCCGGGCGCGAGCCAGGTCGACGCGATCTCGGGCCGGCCGATCATGCGCGAGGTGCTCACCCTGCTGGGGCCCACACGCGAGCCGGGCACGGCCGCAGCGGTGATCGAGTGGTGCATCAACACCGCGGCGGTGGACCCACTCACCCGCTCGATCCTGGTCAACAGCGAGGACGGTTACCTCTACCGCTGGGACCTGACCACCAACACGGTGAGCCAGCGCATCCGGCTCACCAGCGGCACCGCCGAGTCGTACACCCCCACCGCCATCGGCGCCGGCGGCGCGGTGCTCGCGATCAACAACGCGGTGCTGTTCTCGATCACCTCGCGCTGAGCGCGTCAACGCGCCGGTGGGTGGCACGCGGGCGCGGGTGCACCCTGTCAGGCGGCTCCTACAGCCGGAGGACCCGTGGTCCGATGGTGCCGGGTGCGTGGTACGTCCAAGCTTGTCTTCAGTCGATCTCCGCAACCCGCGGAGCGCAAACCAAGCTGCGCCATGGACAACCTCAAGATCAATTGGCCGCTTGCCGTCGCCGGCCCCGCGAGCACGCAGCATCCGCTGTGGCGCCCGTGGTGGGAACGCCTGTTGCTTGCGCTGCCGCGGCCGGTCTGGCCGATCCTCTTGGCCGGCGTGGTGGCGCTGACGCTGCTTGGCGCCTTTCAGAAGGTGGTGGCCGCGTCGGTCCAGCAGGGCGAGTTGCGGCGCCAGGCCCAGGCGGTGCACGTGGGCGCGATCTGGCGCTGCCACGCCCAGCGGGTGCGCCGTGCGGTCGACGAATGCCTGCTCAAGCTCAGCACCGCGGAGTCCGCCGCCTCGTCGCGGCCGCAGCAAAGCGTTGCCGCTCGATGAAGCGCTGAGCGCATCGGCATCGCCCTCCCGTTTTGAGGCCTGCGTCGCGGCAAGCCGGTTCATCGGGTTTGATTTCATCCATCGCTACGCTCGCAAGGAGCCCCCTCCTATGAGCACCTTGCGCTGCCTTCGTGCTGGCCCGCTTGCTCGCGGCCACACCCGCACTGGCCGCACTCAAGTCAAGCCAGGGCAGCGCCGCGCAGCGTTACCAGCGCGAACAGGCGCAGTGCATGAAGGTCCGCAACGAAGACGACCGCGCCAACTGCCTGAGCGAGTCGAGCACCCGCTACGCCCAAACACAACCGAGCCGCCCGGAAGAAGCCGCCGACATCCTGGCGCGCAACGCGCTCAAGCGCTGCGAGCCGTTGCCCGAAGGCGAGCGCAGCGACTGTATCGCGCGCATCCAGGGCAAGGGCAGCACCTCGGGCAGCGTGGCCGCGGGCGGCATCTATCGCGAACTGGTCACGCGCGAAGTGATGGTGCTGGCCGCGCCGCCGCTCGCGCCTGCGCCGGTGGACCCCGCGCCGGTGGTTCCCACGGAATAGGCGCGGCGGGAAGCGCACCCGGCGCGCGGTGTCCGGCCACGCCCGAGTGACCCTCGGGCTGGCGGCTGGCACACTGCGTCCGCGGCCGCGGCACCCATGGTGGTTGGCCGGCTGCGGCAAAGGCGCGCCACTTGACCCGACGCACTCCCGTTAAAAGTTCCGACCTGCGCGGCGCGGTTCGGCTCGCCGCCGACGCCACCGCGGGCCTGACCGACCTGGTCGAAGCGATGCACG
The DNA here is from genome assembly GCA_031404155.1 of Burkholderiales bacterium. Lineage (GTDB taxonomy): Bacteria > Pseudomonadota > Gammaproteobacteria > Burkholderiales > Burkholderiaceae_C > JANNGZ01. The sequence goes on along the minus strand of JANNGZ010000134.1, from coordinate 4,897 downwards.
AACGCATCGCGCGCGTGCCAGGCTTCGGCAAGCCGTCGCCGGACGGGCGTACCGGCGGCATCACCGGCCTGGTCTACAAATCGGTTCGTGGCGTCACCCGCGTCGTTGGCGGCAGCGTCGACGGCTTGCTCGGCTTGCTGGCCCCGGCGCTCAGTGCGGACGCGCCGGGCAACGGGTCGGGCAACGGGTCGGGCAAAGGGGCGGGCGCCGGGCCGGGTGACGAAACAAGCGCCAAGCCGAACTCGGAGCCGAACTCGGAGCCAAACGCGGAGCCGAACTCGGAGCGCGAGGCGATCGTCGCCGCGCTCAACGGCGTGCTCGGCGACCACCTGGCCGCGACGCACAACCCGTTGGCGGTCACCATGGCCCTGCGCCGCGAGGGCCACGCGCTGACCCTGAACGCGGCCGCGCTCGATGCCGCCCTGCCCTCGGCCAGCGACAGCGTCGTGGTGCTGGTGCACGGGCTGTGCATGAGCGACGTGCAGTGGCTGCGCAAGGGCCACGACCATGGCGCCGCGCTGGCGCGGGACCTCGGTTTCACCGCGGTCTACCTGCACTACAACAGCGGCCTGCACATCTCGGTAAACGGGCGCGAACTCGCGCAGCAGCTCGAGCGCCTGGTCGAACAATGGCCGCGCCCGGTCAAGCGCCTGGTGCTGCTCTGCCACAGCATGGGAGGGTTGCTCGCGCGCAGCGCACTGCACCACGGTGCGCAGGCCGGCCAGCGCTGGCCCGACCTGCTCGGCGAGTTGGTGTTCCTCGGCACGCCGCACCGCGGCGCGCCGCTGGAACGCGCCGGGCACTGGGTCGACATCCTGCTCGGCGCCACGCCCTACGCTGCGCCGTTCGCGCGCCTGGGCAAGCTGCGCAGCGCCGGCATCACCGACCTGCGCCACGGCAATCTGGTGGACGAGGATTGGCTCGTGGACGGTGGGGCTGCGGGCGGGGCCCAGCCGCGGTCACGGGCGCAGCCGCCGAAGCCGCAGCACATTTCGCTTCCCGCCTCGGTGCGCTGCTTCGCCGCCGCCGCCAGCATCGGCCAGCGCAGCGGCGATGTGAAAGACCGGCTGCTCGGCGACGGCCTGGTGCCGCTGGACAGCGCGCTCGGCCGCCATGACGACCCGGCGCGTGCGCTGAACTTCCCGCCCGAGCGGCAATGGGTCGGATACGGCATGAACCACATGGAGCTGCTGCACCGCGCCGAGGTGTATGCGCGGTTGCGGCAATGGCTGGGTTGATGCGGCCAGCCCAACCTCGTTCGCAAGCATTGGCACGCACGGGAGCGCCAAGCCGCCATGGCGAGACGCTTCGGCGGCGGGACGCGTGCGTGATCGGGTAGGCCCAACGCTTTGCCCAGCAATCGGCGGTGGACCGTGCGCGCCGCCTTCGGCCGCGGCTCATGCGCGCCAACAGCGTGCCGAGGCTGCGTCGCGACGCTAACTCGATCGGTGCGCGCGCCCGTAGGTCCTGAAGCGCTCGACCGCCTGCGCCATCTCGTCGGCGCTCAACAGCGCCGGCTCGCCCACGGCCAGCGCCTTCAGGTAGAGCTCGCACAGGGCTTCGATTTCGACCGCCACCTTCACCGCGTGTTGCAGCGTGGTGCCGCCGGCCACCAGGCCGTGGTTGGCCATCAGGCAGGCGTTGCGGTTGGTGAAGGCCTGGCGCACCGCCAGCGACAAGGGCTCGCTGCCGAACAGGTGGTAGGGCGTGCAGGGCACATCGTGCCCGCCGGCCACGGCGACCATGTAGTGCACCGCGGGCAGCCCGCGGCGCAGGCAGGCCAGCGCAGTGGCATTCGTCGAATGCAGGTGCACCACCGCGTGCAGATCCGGCCTCTGCTGGTAGATGGCGCGGTGGAACGGCCATTCGCTGGACGGCTGCCAGTGGCCCAGCACGCCGCCGTCGTCACCGATCCAGCTGAGCGCGCCGGCGTCGAGGTTCTCGGGCTCCATGCCGCTGGGGGTGATCCAGATGCCGGTGGCGCCTTGGGTTTCACCGGCGCCGGCACCGATGGCTGCGCCCTCGCCTGCCGCGCTGCCCCGCACGCTCACATTGCCGGTGCTGCCGCGGTTCAGGCCCGACGCGTCGAGCCGGTGCACCGCCGCAACGAGGCCTCGGCGCAATTGGAGATCGCGCCCGCGGTGTACGTCAGCCGCCATGCGCAGCACTCCCGTTGCCGCCGCGCAGCGTGGCGAGCGCGGCCTCGTTGGCGGCCACCACGCCGCGCTCGCTGATCAACGCGGTGACCAGCCGCGCCGGGGTCACGTCGAAGCCGAAATTGAGCGCCGGCGAGCCGGCGGGCGTGAGCCGCACCTCCACCCGCTCGCCGGAATCGGCCACACCGGCGATGTGCGTCAGCTCGCGCGCATCGCGCTCTTCGATCGGTATTTCGGCGAGCCCGTCGTTCAAGCGCCAATCCAGCGTCGAGAGCGGCATCGCCACATAAAACGGCACGCCGTTGTCGTGCGCCGCGAGCGCCTTCAGGTAGGTGCCGATCTTGTTGCAGACATCGCCGCGGCGGGTGACGCGGTCGCAGCCGACGATCACCGCATCCACCTGGCCCTTCTGCATCAGGTGGCCGCCGGTGTTGTCGGCGATCACGGTGTGCGCTATGCCCTCCTCGCGCAGCTCCCACGCGGTGAGGCTCGCGCCCTGGTTGCGTGGGCGGGTTTCATCCACCCACACATGCACATCGAGCCCGAAGTCGCGTGCCGCGTACACCGGCGCGAGGGCGGTGCCGCGGTCCACCGTGGCCAGCCAGCCGGCATTGCAGTGGGTGAGGATGTTCAAGCGGCCGCCACCGGGTTTGCGCTCCAGCACCTCACGCAGCAGCTTCAGGCCGTGCTCGCCGATGGCACGGTTGGCGGCCTCGTCCTCGTCGCAGATCAGCGCGGCTTCGTGCCATGCGGCGGCGCGGCGCTGGGCCACCGGCAGCGCCTGCAGGCGGGTGATCATCCGGTCCACCGCCCAGGCCAGGTTCACCGCGGTCGGGCGTGTGCCCATCAGCGCAAAGGCGGTGCGCGCGAGGGCCGCGTCGGACGCATCCTCGCTGGTCTGCATGGCCAGGCCGTAGGCGGCGCAGGCACCGATGAGCGGCGCGCCGCGCACCCACATCTCGCGGATCGCCAGGGCCACCGCTGCGGCGCTCGCCAGCCGAGCCACGACGAAGCCGTGCGGCAATTGCCGCTGGTCGATGACGAACACAGCACCCTCGCCCGCCTCGGGCCAGAGCGTGCGGTGGGGCACGCCGCCGACCCTCACAGCACCCGCCCCGCGATGCCGCGCAGCTTGTCCACCATGCCCGGGTCGCGCGCCGCGGGCGCGGTGATCAGGGCATGGTCGAGCGCACGGCGGCAGGCGCAACTCGGCCCATGCGTGTCGTGCGCGAGCGCCGCCGCCACGCTCACCACCAATTCGCGCGCATGGCCGGCGTTGCCGAGCAGCACCTGGATCACCGCGGCCACCGTCACCGCGTCGTGCTCGGGATGCCAGGTGTCGAAGTCGGTCACCATCGCCACGCTGGCATAACAAAGCTCGGCCTCGCGCGCGAGCTTGGCTTCGGGCATGTTGGTCATGCCGATCACGTCGGCATTCCAGCTGCGGTAGAGCTGGCTCTCGGCGAGCGATGAAAACTGCGGCCCCTCGATGCAGACATAGGTGCCGCCGCGCACATGCGGCACACCAAGTTCGCCCAGCGTGTGGTGCAGGTGCGCGCCGATGCGCGAACACACCGGGTGGGCCATCGCCACATGCGCAGCCAACCCGCTGCCGAAGAACGACGAAGCGCGCTGCGTGGTGCGGTCGATGTACTGGTCGACCACCACGAAGGCGCCGGGTGCGAGGTCCATGCGCAGGCTGCCCACCGCGCTGAGCGAGATCACATCGGCCACACCCAGGCCCTTCAGCGCCGCGATGTTGGCGCGGTAGTTCACCTCGCCCGGCGGTAGGCGGTGGCCGCGCCCGTGGCGCGGCAGGAAGGCCAGCGGCACGCTGCCCAGCGTGCCGAGAAACACCTCGTCGGAGGGCGCGCCCCAGGGTGTGCTGCAAGCCACCCAGCGGGTGTCGGTGAGGCCGGGCAGGTCGTACAGGCCGCTGCCGCCGATGATGCCGATGCGGTTCATGCGGGCATTGTGCGTCGCGCTTGCCGGCGTTCGAGTGGCGCGGAATGACGTGCAGCGGCGCCCGGACGGCACCGTGTGCATCAGGCGGCCAGCGGCACCAGCATCGCCAATGCGGCCTGTGCGAGCGCATGCACCTGTTCGGGTGCGTTGGCCTTGAGCCGGTGGTCGCTCCACACCTGGCGCCAGCGGCGCGCACCCGGCGTGCCGCTCCACAGGCCCATCATGTGGCGCGCGATGTTCGACCACGGCGTGCCGCGCGCAGCCGCTTCGCGGGTCATGTAGCCCACCATCGCGCGTTCGACGTCCAGGCGGCTGGGTGCGGTCGCTGCCGCGGCGCCAAGAAACGCGGCGTCCCATCCGGCCATCGACCAGGGGTGGTGGTAGGCCTCGCGCCCGAGCATCACGCCGTCCACCTGCGCCAGATGTTCGGAAATTTGCGCGTCGTTGGTCACGCCGCCGTTGAGCACAAAGGTCAGCGCCGGGAAGTCGCGTTTGAGCCGAGCCACGAACTCATGGCGCAGCGGCGGCACTTCGCGGTTCTCCTTCGGGCTCAAGCCCTTGAGCCAGGCGTTGCGGGCATGCACGATGAACACCTCGCAACCGCCCTGGGCCACCGTGCCGACGAAATCGCGCACGAAGTCGTAGCGCTCGCCGCGGTCGATGCCGATGCGGTGCTTCACGGTCACCGGCAGATCAACCGCGTCGCGCATCGCGTTGACGCAGTCGCGTACCAGTTCGGGCTCGGCCATCAGGCAGGCGCCGAAGGAACCGCGCTG
>JANNGZ010000133.1:0-1760 GCA_031404155.1 Burkholderiales bacterium | reverse complement strand
ACGCTGCCGCTGGCGGTGGGGCTGGGCATCATGGCCGGCTACTTCCGCGGCTGGGTGGACGAGCTGATCCAGTATGTCTACACCGTGCTCTCGTCGGTGCCGAACGTGCTGTTGATCGCGGCCTTTGTGCTGATGGTTCAGGTGTACCTGGACAAGCACCCCGAGATGTTTGAAACCGGCGCCGAGCGCGCCGACCTGAAGCTCTTCCTGCTCTGCGCGATCCTCGGCGTGACCGGCTGGGCGGGCCTGTGCCGCTTGCTGCGCGGCGAGACGCTGAAGCTGCGCGAACTCGAGTACGTGCAGGCCGCGAGCGCGTTCGGTGTCAGCCACTGGCGCATCATGGCGCGGCACATCTTCCCGAATGTGGTGCACCTGGTGCTGATTACCACGGTGCTCGACTTCTCCGCGCTGATCCTCTACGAGGCGGTGCTCTCCTATGTGGGCGTGGGCGTGGACCCGTCGATGAACAGCTTCGGCGGCATGATCAACCTGGCGCGCAGCGAGATGAGCCGCGACCCGGTGGTCTGGTGGAGTTTTGCTGCGGCCTTCGGCTTCATGGTGACCCTGGTGCTGGCCGCCAACCTGTTTGCCGACGCGGTGCGCGACGCCTTCGACCCACGCTCGCGCGCCTTCAGGCCACGCCTGGCGATGCGCACGCCGGCCTGACGAAGCTCCGATTTCGATGCTCAAGATCCATGACCTGAAAGTGGCGCTCGACGGCGAGGCCGGCGTGGTGCGCGCAATCGACGGGCTGAAGCTCGCGATCGAGCGCGGCGAGACCTTCGCGCTGGTGGGTGAATCGGGCTGCGGCAAGAGCATGACCGCGCTGGCGCTGATGCGCCTGCTGCCCGAGAACGGCCGCGTCACCGAGGGCCGCGTCGACCTCGACGGCGACGACCTGCTCGCGCTGCCCGAGAGCGGCATGCGCGCCATCCGCGGCGCGCGCATCGGCATGATCTTCCAGGAACCGGCCACCAGCCTGAACCCGGTGATGCGCGTGGGCGAGCAGATCGTCGAGGCGATCGAAACCCACACGGCATTGCGAGGCGACGCGGCACGGGCCAAGGCGGTCGAGTGGCTCCAGCGTGTCGGCATCCCGGAGCCCGAGCGCAGCATCGACGAGTACCCGTTCCGCATGAGCGGCGGGCAAAAGCAGCGCGTGATGATCGCGATGACCTTGGCCACCGAGCCGGACTTCCTGGTGGCCGACGAGCCGACCACCGCGCTGGACGTGACGATCCAGAAGCAGATTCTCGACCTGCTGCGCGACCTGCAACGAGAGCAGGGCATGGGGCTGATGCTGATCACCCACGACTTGGCCGTGGTGGCCGGCATGGCGCAGATGGTGGCGCTGATGTACGCCGGGCAGATCATCGAGGTGGCACCGGCCGACGAATTTTTCCGCGAGCCCAAGCACCCCTACGCAAAGGCGCTGCTGCGCGCGCTGCCCGACGCGCAACGCCGTGGCGAGCCGCTGGCCGCGATCGCCGGTACGGTGCCGGCGATGACGCAAACCTTCGTGGGCTGCCGCTTCGCGCCGCGCTGCGACAGCGTGATGCCGCATTGCGCGACCACGCCGCCGTCGCTGGACCCGCTGCCGGGCAAGCGCAGCGTGCGCTGCCTGCTTTATTCCACCCTCCCCCTTGACCGGGGCGGGCCGGGGAGGGGGTGGGGGCGCCCCCCCGACCCCCCCCCCAAAACCCCACCCCCAAGCCACCCATACACCGGAAAGGGGCAACGAGCAAACACACCAGTGCGTC
>JANNGZ010000132.1:0-28229 GCA_031404155.1 Burkholderiales bacterium | reverse complement strand
CGAACCGGTGATGTAAGCCGAGCGCGACGACGCACCCGCGTCGTCAGCGCCGGGGCCCGCGCCGCGAGGCGCCGCCCCCCAAGGATGTAGTGCCGGTTGTGGCCCCGCGCGCTACAACCCGCCTTGCAGCGAGCCCTTGCGCCCGCGAACATCGCACCCGGCGATCAAACTCCGGGAGTGCAGCATGAGCGCAGCGGCGTCTACAGCGACCAGCACAACGACACCCGCAGCGGCAGCGGGCGTGGCGATGAGCGGCCCCTACCTCTGCGAAGTGCGCTTCGGCGTGGTGATGTACGGCGGCGTCTCGCTGGCGATCTACATCAACGGCGTCGCCAACGAGCTCTACGAGATGGCGCGCGCCACGCCGCGCGCCGGCACACCGGAGCGCGCGCAGGCGGCCAGCGGCACCCGCGAGGTCTACGCCTGGCTCAGCGCGCTGATGGCCGACTCGGGTCTGCTCGACGCATGCCGCGCGCATCTGCAGGCTGAACTGCCGCTGCGCGAGTTCTTCGACCAGCGCGCCGGGGTGCTCGCCCGCGCGCCGCGGGTACGCCTGGTGGTCGACGTGATCTCGGGCACCTCGGCCGGCGGCATCAACGGCGTGTTCCTGGCCAAGGCGCTGGCCAACAACGAGGCCTTCTCCCTGCTCAAGGACCTGTGGGTGCACGAGGGCGACATCGGCAAGCTGCTCAACGACGAGGGTTCGCGTGTCGGCGACCGCGCGCTGCCGGCGATAGCCAAGCACCCGGTGTCGCTGCTCAACAGCGACCGCATGTACGCCAAGCTGCTCAAGGCGCTCAACGAGATGAGCAAGACGCGTCAGTCTTCCGACCCCGCAGCCGCCAATGCCCAGAGCGCGCCCAGCGCCTGCGCCGACGAGATCGACCTCTTCGTCACCACCACCGACATCCGCGGCGCCACGATTTCGCTGCGCCTGTTCGACAAGCTGGTGCCCGAGCGCCGCCACCGCCAGGTGTTCCGCTTCCGCTACCGCGCCAGCGAGCAGCGCAACGACTTCGAGGACGGCAATCGTTCGTTCCTGGCCTATGCCGCGCGCTGCACCTCGTCGTTCCCGTTTGCGTTCGAGCCGATGACGCTGAAGGCGGCCGAGCGCATCGCCGGCCGCGTCGGCGAAGCCATGCGCAAAAGCTGGCGCGATTTATTCGTCGCCGCGCGTGGTGCCGAGAGCGACACCGACCCGCTGGAGCGTGCCTATGGCGACGGCGGCTACCTCGACAACAAGCCCTTCAGCCACGCGATCGAAGCGCTGGCGCAGCGCGAGGCCGAGGTGCCGGTGGAGCGCAAGCTGATCTACATCGAACCCTCGCCGCAGCACCCCGAGGACGACGACCGCGCGGCGCGCGCGGCGGGGCGCGAGACCGAGCCGCCCAACCCGGTGAGCAACGCGCTCGCGGCGCTCACCGAAATACCGCGCCACGAAACCATCCGCGAAGACCTGGAAAGCGTGCTCGCGCGCAACCGCCTCATCGAGCGCGTCGACCGCATCGTGAGCCAGGGCGAGCGCGACCTTGAACTCGGCGGCGACACCGACCCGTACGTGCAGGCGCTGGCGCATCGCGCCGACAAGCGCAAAGCCTGGAACGACATGACGCTGGCCGACCTGCGCGAGTTCTACGGCGACGCCTTCATGCCCTACCGGCGGCTGCGTGTTTCCATGGTCACCGACAAGCTGGCCGACCGCCTGGCGCAGCTCTGGGGCGTGGACCCGGATTCCGACCGCCTCTATGCGCTGCGCGCGCTGGTGCGGGTGTGGCGGGAAATCAACTACTCCGATGTCGATTCACGCAAGGCCGGCACGCCGACGCTGAACAGCTTCCTCGACCGCTTCGACCTGCGCTTTCGCACCCGCCGACTGCGCTTCCTGATCCGCCGGGTCGACGCGCTTTACCGGCTGCTGCTCAAGCGCGAGGCCGGTGGGCTGAACGAGCCCGTGTCGTCACTGTCCCGCCTGCACCAGACCCTGCTCGAGCGCTTGCAGAAGGCCACGGTGAACCTGGCCGCGCCGCAGTTGACCAACTTCGACATCGAGCGTGGGCGCCAGGTGCTGGTGGAACTGCGCCAGGATTTCATTCGCTCGCGTGACCAGACCCGCAGCGCCGAGCTCGACCTGCTCAAACTCGGCGGCCCCGATGCGCCGGCGTTGCGCGAGCGCCTGGGCGGCTTACTGACCCAGACGCTCGACCTGCTGCTGGATACCGGCGCCTCGACGCAGCCGTCGCAGCCGGCTCCGGGCGGAGCGAACGAGTTGCGGCTGGCCGATTTTCTGCCCGCCGAGGTCAAGCTCAAGCTCACCCAGGCCAGCAAGCTGCCCTCGGCCACACGCACCTTGCAGGAGCGTGTCTACCAGCGCGCGCAGCTGCTCTACCTGGAGATGCGCAACCACGGCGCTACGCCGTTGCAGAACGCGCTCGAAGGCGACCTCGACGCGATCGGTGCGCTGGTGACGCAGGTGGTGGAGGGCACGCCCGAGCGGCCCGCGCTGGCGATCGTCGGTGCGCGCCTGGGCCACCCCGACTGGGACTTTGTCGATACGGCCTCGGCCACTGGGGTGGCCGGGGTCTTCGTCGCTGGCACGTCGGCCACCGGGGCGGCCCCGCAGGCGGGCGACGCGCCCAAGATGCTGGCGGTGCCGGTGGTGCGCGAAACCGGCAACGCCCTGCTCGACAGCGTCGAGGGCAAGCTGCTGCGGCGCCTGCTCGCCACCTACTTCCTGCGCTACGACTCGTACGACCAGATGAGCCTGCCGCTGTACTACGGCACCAACGTCGGCGAGCCGTCCACGGTGGAGGTGGTGCGGGTGAGCCCCGAGGACGCCACCGCGCTAATCGACGAGCGCAACGACGAGCGCGGGCGCAAGAAGCTCGCCGGCACCACGTTGGCCAACTTCGGCGGTTTTCTCGACGCGCAATGGCGCCGCAACGACATCCTGTGGGGCCGCTTCGACGGCGCCGAGCGCTTGATCCATACCCTGATGCCGCAGCCCGAAAACGCCAGCGTGCGCCGCGAACTCACCCGCGCCGCGCACCTGGCGATCGCCAACGACGACCTGGCGCCGGGCGAACGCGCCGAGGTCACCGCGCTGATGATGCAGGCACTGGACAAGCTGGGCGCGACCGCGGATGCGCGGGTGAAGACGCTGCTGGCGCAACTCGACACCAGCGACCCGGCGCGGCGCAAGCGCGTCGAGCATGTGCTCACCATGCTCTTCGAGGGTGATGGCCTGCTGCGCTATGTCAGCGAAACCCGTGACGTGGACCGCCGGCTCGACCCGAAGCGCGCGCTCGGCCATGCCGCCCGCGCGGCCACCGTGGCCGGGCGGGTGCTCGAAGGCGTGAGCGAAGGCAAGGACGTGCAGTCGGTGCCGCGCTGGCTCACCCGCGCCGGGCTGGTGGCGCAGGGGCTGGTGGCGGTGTCGCTGCCGGGCAGCCTGCTCACGCTGCTCTGGCGCCACTGGCTCACGCTGGCCTACCTTCTGGAGCTGGTGATGTTCGTGCTGGGCGTGCTCTTCAGCTCACCCGAAATGCGCAGCGTCGGCTTGACCGCGTTTGCGCTCACCGCGGTGGCCCATGTGGCCACCGTGGCGCTGCGCGACGTGATGCGCGAGCGCGCGCCTTGGAAGAGCCGCGCCTTGTGGGTGGTGCTGATGCTGGCGATTGCGCTCGCGGCCATCGGCGCGTGGACGCTGAACCAGGTGCCGCTGGGCTGCCTGCGGCCGGCGACGAAGTGCGCGGCGCCGGTGAAGCAGGCGCTGGCGGCGCCCGCCGGCTCGGTCATCGTTCGCGCTGTTTGAGCGCCTCGATCTCGTGGGCCAGCATGCGCTCGCGCAGGCCCTCGCCACGCAGGCCGACGAAGGTCACGATGCCGTGGATCGCCAGGCCGAGGCCCCAGCCCATCAGCGGCCAGACGCTCCAGCGGTGGCCGCCGGTGGCGGTGTTGAGCAGAAACAGGCCGCCGTTCACCAGCAGGTAGATCAGCGCGTGGGTGTAGAAGCCGAGCTTGATGCCAACGCGGCGGCGGGCGCGGGTCTCGAGGTCGTCGGGTGTGGTTTGCATGAGCTTTTTTCCTTTCAGGCCACCACGGTGGCGAGATTCTTCCAGACCATGTTGCCCAGGAATCGCCCCGGCAGCAGGGTGAATACGCCGGCCAGCACACAGCCGCCGATGAACATGCGGCGCATCGTCGAGCGGTGCCCGATCACGTTGCCATGGCGCACCTGCCAGATGGCGCGCGGCAGGCTGACCGCGACCATCACGGTGAAGAGGTGGATCGGTGTGAAGCCCGCGACGTTGGGCATTCGGTAGTCGCGAATGAACACGGTGGCCAGTGCGGTGCTCGCCATCAGAGCCACCCACAGGTAACCCAGCGCGCGGTGGCTCGTGGTGCCCTTGCGCCGCGCCAGCATCACGATGCCGAGCAGCAGCGCCGCGAAGGCGGTGACGAGATGGATGAAGACCACCGGGTGGCGTTCGAGCAAGCCGAGGAAGGGGTTCATGTAGAGCTCCTTGTGAGGCGATGCGGTGAACTCTAGATTTGCAGTGGGTGCACCATCGACAGCCGCGCGACCGGCGAACAAGGCCCGCGACGAAAACACCTCGGCTGGGCGCGAGTTGCAGCCGCATCAGACGCAAAAGCAGCGCGGCAACTGGGGCCCCTTGATCGGCGGTCGGCGGCGCGCCTTACAACCTCTTCATCATCCCGATCCCGTTTGCCTACGCCATCGGCGCGGGGCCGGCGTTGCTCGCGGGCTTGCTCTTTGCGGCGTGGTGGCATGCCCCCGGGGCTCGCGTGCCGAACCTGGCCGTGGCGCCTGTTGTTCGGCGTCCTGTGCGGCGCCGCGGGTTCGTTGATGGCCGCGGCGATATCGGGTGCGTGGAGTGGCTCCGGGCCCTGGAGCGTGGCCTCGATGCTGGTGTGGCACGGCACGCCCGCCGGCGCGCTCCTGGCCTTGTGGACGCGCGAACGCCTTGAGACGCCGAGCCCGTTGCCCCGGCCGACCTGAACCGCCTACATGGCGCGGAACAGGTGCGCGTAGAGCCGGCTCACGCCCAACTTTTCCGGCCGGCCGCGCAGGCTCAGGCTGATCTTGCCGGCCTCGTCGCGTGCGGCGCCGGCGATGCAGCGGGCCTGCACCACCGTGCCGCGGTGCACCTGCCAGAAGCGCTTGCCGTCCAGCCGCGGCAGCAGCTCGCGCAGGGACATGCGGATCACATGTTCCTTGTCCGCGGTGATCACACGCAGGTACTTGTCGGCGGCCTCGAAATAGACCACCTCGTCCACCGGCACCATGAAGAGCTGGTGGCCGGCGCCGGCTTGAATCACCTCCAGCCGCTCGCTGGCGTCGGCGGCCGGCGCCAATGCACCGAGCAGCGCGCGCAGGCTGTCGACCGCTTTCACCGTGTCGCCCGATGTGCTGCCGCTGCCGCGCTGCGCGAGCTGGCGCTTCAGTCGCTCGACGCAGGCACCGAGCCGCGCTGTGTCCACCGGTTTGAGCAGGTAGTCGGTGGCTTCGCGCTCGAAGGCCTGCAACGCGTACTGGTCGTAGGCGGTCACGAACACCAGCAGCGGGAACGGCTCGTCTTCGGGCCAGTCCTCGGCCAGCGCCTGCGCCACCTCCAGGCCGCTCAAGCCCGGCATGCGGATGTCGAGAAAACACACCCGCGGTTTGAGCGCGACGGCGGCGTCCAGCGCCTGCTGGCCGTCGCCCGCTTCGGCCACGATTTGGAGCTCGGGCCACAGGCGCGCCAGGTCGGCACGCAGGCCGGCGGCGAGCAGCGGTTCGTCTTCGGCGATCAGCGCGGTCGTGAGGGTCACTTGTTCGCCTCCCGGGGCAGCCGGATGCGTGCGATGCAGCCGCTGTCGTCATCACCAGCGCCGTCACCGGCGCCGCCCACCTCGAGCGTGAAGCTCGCGCGTTCGCCATACAGCGTGCGCAGCCGTTCGCGCACCTGCTCCAGGCCGAAACCGGCGTCGGCTGCGCCGCGAGTCAACCCGCCGCCAAGGCCGAGGCCGGTGTCGCGCACTTCGATCAACAAGCGCTCGCCATCGCGCCGCGCGACGATGTCGATGCGCCCGCCGGCCACCTTGGGCTCGAGCCCATGTTTGATGCTGTTCTCCACCAGCGGCTGCAGCAGCAGGGGCGGCACCGGCCAGTCGGCCAGCTCTTCGGACCATTGCACCGAATGTTGCAGCCGCGCGCCCATGCGCACCGCCATCAGGCCGAGGTAGTCGCCGATGCGGCCGAGCTCCGCCGAGAGCGGGTGCAGCGAGGTGCGCGATGCGCTCAGCGTGGCGCGCAGGAAGGCGATCAGCGCATCGAGCATCGCCTGCGCACGTACCGGGTCGACACCGATCAGCACACGCAGGTTGGCCAGGGTGTTGAACAACATGTGCGGCTCCAGCTGCGACTGCAACAGCCGCAGCTGGTTCTCGGCCGCCGCCCGCCGAGCGGCCTGCGCCTGCGCTTTGCTCTCGGCGATCTTCTCGCGGCTGTAGAAGAAATAGGTGAACGCGCCGCCGAGCAGCGTGGCGATCACCAGCACACCCACCCAGGCGTTGGGCCGGGAGAGCAGCGGGCGCGCCACGTTGAAGCCGGTGACCGCGTCGGCGATCGTGGCGCCGACGAAGTAGCCGAGGAAGGAGCCGAGCGGCAGGATCGACACGATCGTCCAACCCCAGCCCGGCCAGCTGTGAGCGAGTTTCGGCTCGCCGCGCCAGCGCGCCACCGCGGACGCGAGCGCCAGGCGGCCGCCGTCGATGAAGAGCCAGCAGAAGAGCCCGATGATCACGCTGTAGACCACCCGGGTGAACCAACGGTCGGTGCCGCTGGTAGCGACCGAGAGCAGCCCCGCTACGCCGGCGCAGATGGCCGCGGTCCACAAGCCGCGCTTCAGGAACGGCCAGAGCAGCGGACTGGCCGCCGCAGCGGTGGCGGATTCGGACGCGGGTGCGGGTGCGGGTGCGGGTGAGACGGGGGCAGGCACGAGGCCATTGTCTGGCATGGAACTCATGCGCCGCATGCTGCCAGCCGGCGGCCGCGCCGGCAGCGGGCATGCGACGCCGCGCCTGACAGCGGCGCGAAGTGCCGCACCTGGGGCGCCAAACGCCGCTCGGTTCGGCTCAGCTCAACTCAGATCAGGTGCGCAATCTCGGGTGTCGCGCCACGCAGGAATATCGTGGCGCCGCCGTCCGAGGTTATCGCCGCGTGCAGGGTGTCGCGCCGGGCCAGGTGGAAGGCGCCGGCGCTCAGCTCCAGCGTGTCGCCGATGCGCAGGCTGCCTTGCAGCACCACACATTCTTCGTCCAGCGGGTGGCGGTGCGCCGCGAGCTGCGCGCCGGCTTCGAACTCGAGCAGGTAGGACATCACCCCGTCGGCCTCGTTCAACACCTTGATCCGCAGCCCGGCGGCAAAACGCTGCCAGCCTTCGTTGCCCTGAGGCTCGGTGCGGTGAGGATCATCGGCCTGCGCAATGCGGGTGAGCACCCGGTGTTTGATGCGCTGCGCGAGCACCGCGTCGATCGGCTCGCTGGCCTGCGCGGCGCAAAGCGCCTGCATCAGCTCGGCCTCGATGCGCTCGCTGGCGCCGCGCTCGGGGTTGTTGGCCAGGGGTGGGCGTTTCATGGTCACGGCCGTTCGCCGGGCTCAGGCGCAGAGGGACGACAGCAAGCGCGCCAGCTTGTGCTGCGGCTGTGGAGCCGTCGCAATCCGTTTGTAGCGGAGGCTTGAGGCGCGGTCTGGGTGGGCGCGGGATGGGAACTGGGCATCTCTATACGAACTACGCGGACCGAAGTCGCGCGGATTCAGATTCGGCGCCGGGTTTCGTGAACGGCGACCCGCCGGGGCACGGCGCGGGCCAGCGGCCCGGGCCAGCCCGGCGGCACGGCATCGCCGGGAACTGATTGCATCCGATCGGGCAGACGCTTCATACTGGCTGACATCGGGGCCGCCGTCATGCCGGCCCCTGCCGCAGCCAACCCAGGGAGAAGCGCCATGCCCCGGTCTGCCGAAGTTCTCCACCGCATTTGGATCGCCGCGCCCGTGGGCACGGTGCGCGCCCAGTTCGCCGACCTGCACCACCATGTCGCAGCCCGGGTGCACCCGAAGCTGCGCTTCGAGATCATGCAGGTGGAGCCGCGGCGCGCCCGCTTCGTGCAGGAGGTCAAGCTGCTCGGCATGCGCCAGCGCGACGTGTTCGAGCGCGAGTTCAAGGCCGACGGCACCATGGTCGACACCTCGATCGAGGGCTTCAACAAGGGCGGCTCCTTGACCTTCTGCTTCGGGCCCGCGCGCCAGGAGGGCTGTGACGGTACCCAGGTGGACATCACGATCCGGCTGCCGCTGCCGCCGCTGATCGGGCCGCTGATCCGGCCGCTGCTCGAACGCCAGGTGCGCAAGGAAGTCAGCGCGGCGGCGCTGGAGGACAAACACGATATCGAGGTGCGCGGCTACCGGCCGAGCCCTTCGGGCGAGCAGCGCAATCGCATGGCGGCGTGAGCGCATGGCGGCGTGAGCGCATGGCGGCGTGAGCGCGGGGCGGCGTGAGCGCGGGGCGGCGTGATCGCGGGGCGGCGTGATCGCGGGGCGGCGTGAGCGCGGGGCGGCGTGATCGCGGGGCGGCGTGATCGCGGGGCGGCGTGATCGCGTGGCGGCGCGAGGAGGCCGCCACCTCCCGGCCCGGTTTGTATTTGCGGCCCGTCAGCGCCGGCGCGGCCGCTGGGGCGGCGAATGGGAAGCCGCTGCCCAGTGGCCTCGCCGCGCCAGTGTCAGGGCTGGGCCATGCGCCCGCGAATCGCCTCGACACGCTCCCGGTTCACACCGTAGTCCTTGCCGCCCACCCGTGAAGCCGAACGCACCTGAACGGCATTCGCCGCGGGGTCGAACCAGAACTCCGCGTCGTCCACATAGCCCATCAAGCGGGTGCGGAAAGTGGCGCGCAGGTAGTCGTCGCGGGTCTCCTCGACGCGCGCGCCGGCCATGCCCTGCACCACCTGGCGCAGGCGGGCCATGGTCGCCGCGCGGTCGCCCGCGGCGGCCAAGGGCGCGATGCGGGCATAGCTGTTCTGCCCCGCGTCGGGCCACAGGTCGGCCTGGCTCGACACGCTGTTGGGTGTGCGCGACGGAGGCTTCAGCTTGTTGCCCTCGCGCAGGCCCAGGCCCGACGGCGGCTGGCCGGCAAACGCGCCGACCTGTCCGGCCACCACCACGCCGAGTGCGGCCGCCGCCAGCGCCAACACGATCCACATCAACAGGTTCATCGCTTCTTTCCGGCCTCCGGGGCGTGGGATGGTAGCGCGCGACTCGCCCGCGGAGGGCTGATGCACTGTGCGTTCACGCGGCTTATAGTCGTCCGCAGACTTCAAGCACCACACACATGCCGAGGGACACGACGATGACCGCACCAAGGAGCCGGGGCGGCAGAGCTCCCGGCCTCGCGCTTTGTCGGGCCCTGCTCAGCGCGCCGCTGCTGCTCGCCGCCTGCGCCACGCCGCCGGTGCCCGAAGCCGAGGCGGTACCGGCGCCGTATTCGGCTGCGGTGGTGGCACGTTTCCCGGCCCCCGCGGTGCGCTACGACACACCGGCGTTCGAGCGGGGGCGCGAGGGCTTCACCAGCAACGACGAGGTGAGCGCTTGGCTGCACCGGCTGGCAGTGCCGGGCACTGCACGCGGCGGCACCTCGGCCACGTTGATCTCGCTCGGCAAGAGCCAGGAGGGCGTGCCGATCCAGGCGCTGCACCTGGCGCGTGCGCCTCGCGGCGAGCGGCCTCTGGTGCTGCTCGTGGGCCAGCAGCATGGCGACGAGCCGGCCGGTAGCGAGGCGCTGCTGGTGCTGGCCAACGAACTCGCCACGGGCCGCCTGAGCGGCGTGCTCGACCGCATCGACGTGATCCTGCTGCCGCGGGCCAACCCCGACGGGGCCGTGCTGCAACGGCGCGTCACCGCCAACGGCATAGATGCCAACCGCGA
The DNA here is from genome assembly GCA_031404155.1 of Burkholderiales bacterium. Classification (GTDB taxonomy): domain Bacteria; phylum Pseudomonadota; class Gammaproteobacteria; order Burkholderiales; family Burkholderiaceae_C; genus JANNGZ01. The sequence continues at coordinate 18,247 of JANNGZ010000132.1, read as the reverse complement.
CCACCTGCTGCTGCGCACGCCCGAGGCCACCGCAATGGCCGCGCTGACCCGCGACTACCGGGCGGTGGTGGTGGTGGACGCCCACGAGCACACCGTGGTCGGCCGCTACCTGGAGAAGTTCAAGGCGGTGCAGCGCCACGACATGCTGCTGCAATACGCGATGACAGCCAACCTGCCCGAGGCCATCGGCCGCGCCAGCGAAGAATGGTTCCGCCAGCCGCTGCTGGGCGCGATGGCGCGCGAGGGCCTGATGACCGAGTGGTACTACACCAACCCGACCGCGCCCGGCGACCTGCGCATCTCGATGGGCGGCGCGCAGCCTGACACCGGGCGCAACGTGAACGGGCTGAAAAACACGATCAGCATCCTGCTCGAGTCGCGCGGGGTGGGCATCGGCCGCCTGCACCTGACGCGGCGAGTGCACTCGCATGTGGTGGCGCTGCGCAGCATCCTGCAAAGCGCTGCGTTGCATGCCGACGCGCTGGGGAAACTCAAGCGCGACATCGACGAGCTGGTCGCCGCGTTGGCCTGCCGCGGCGACGCGGTGGTGCTGGCCGGCCAGACCCCCGGCCGGCGCGACCTGCTCTTCATCGACCCCATGAACGGCCGCGACCGTGCGATCAATGTCGAGTGGAATTCGTCGCTGGAGTTGCGCACCATCTCCGCGCGGCCGCGCCCCTGCGGCTATTGGCTCGACGCCGGCGCGAGCGACGCCGTGGCGCGGCTGCGCGCGCTCGGTGTGGTGGTGCAGCGGGTGGGCAGCGCGCAGACGCTGCGAGGCGAGCGCTACCGCGAGACCGCGCGCCAGAGCGGCCAGCGCGACGATGTGCGTGGGCGCATCGACGACCCCGAATCCATCCTGCGGGTGCAGGTGGCGCTCGACGCCGCGGCCGTGCCCGCCCCCGAGGGCAGCTACTACGTGGGCCTGGACCAGCCGCTGGCCAACCTGGTGCTCGCGGCACTGGAGCCGGACACGCAGAACAGCTATTTCGCCAACCGCGTGATCGCCAGCTTGCCGCAGATTGCGCGGGTGACGCAGCGGCCCGCAGCGGCAGGTTGGGCGGTGCTGCCATGAGTGCTCGCCTGGCCGCGTGCCGGGCCCGCTTTGATCGATAGCGCGCCGAGTCTTCAAGCGGCACCATGCCCGGCTACCTGATCAAGCACGAGCACGTCGCGGTTGCCGGCGTGGCGGACCTCAACATCCGCTCCTTGCTCGACCGCCAGCAGTTCAGCGACCCGCGCGGCGTCGCCGAGCGCCTGGGCATTTCGTCGGCCGCCTGGCCGATCTTCGGCCTGCTCTGGCCGTCGAGCCAGCAGCTCGCGGCGCGCATGGCCTTGCGGCCGGTGCTGGCGCAAGAACGCATCCTCGAAATCGGCTGCGGCCTGGCGCTGGCCAGCCTGGTGAGCCACCGCCGCGGCGCCGACATCACCGCCAGCGACTGCCACCCGCTGGCGGCCGCGTTCCTGCTCGAGAACCTGCGCCTGAACGGCCTCTTGCCGCTGCCCTACCGGCATGGCCACTGGGCCGGTCAACCCTCACCGCCGATCCCGTGGGCGCCCTCGAACGACGTCAACGTCGACGGCCTGTTCGACCTCGTGATCGGCAGCGATGTGCTCTACGAGCGTGACGACGGCGGCTTGCTCGCCGAGTTCATCGCGCTGCACACCGCGCCCCGCGCCTGGGTCTGGATCGTCGACCCGAACCGCGGCAACCGCTCGGCGTTCACCCGGCAGATGGCCGGCCTCGGCTTCGGCATGCAGGAGGAACGGATCGAGGTACCGGCGGTAGCCAGGGTGCTGGCTTACCGTGGTCGCTTGCTGGCGTACCGACGAGTGCTCTGACTGCGCGCTTGGTGACTGTTCTGGAACACCGCGGCGGTGGTGACCAGGTACGCTTTCATGGCACTGCCCTCCCACGGCGCAGCGTGCGCCACAACAACCACGACGCGATCGAAAGGTTGAGCAGGTTCCACGCGATGCCGTTGAGGAACGCGGCCTGGTACGAGCCGGTGAGGTCGAAGACACGCCCCGACATCCAGCCGCCCAGGGCCATGCCGAGCAGGGTGCACATCAACACGGTGCCGACGCGCGCGCCGGCTTCGGCGGGCGGGAAGTGCTCGCGCACGATGATCGCGTAGCTCGGCACGATGCCACCCTGGAAGAGGCCGAACAGCGCCGAGATGATGTACAGCGACACCAGCCCGTCGAAGGGGATGAAGAGCAGCAGCGCCAGGCCCTGGAGTGCCGAGCCGAGGAGCAATGTCCGCAGGCCGCCGATGCGGTCGCAGATGGCGCCGGAGACGAGCCGGCTGACGATGCCGCAGGCCAGCATCAGCGACAGCATCTGCGCGCCGCGTGCGGCGCCGTAACCCAGGTCGCCGCAATAGGCCACGATGTGCACCTGCGGCATCGACATCGCGACGCAGCAGGAGACCGCGGCCACGCACAGCATGAGTTGCGCGTGACCCATGCTCAGGCCGAAGGGGCGCTGCGAGGGCACGGCGCTGTATTTGCCGAGACCGGAGCTGGCGGTGGCCGCGCGCGCCAGCGGCGGGCGCGGGCGCATCGCCAAGGCCAGCGGCGGCAGCGTCACCGCGCAGAAAATGCCGAGCGCGATGTAGGCCTGCCGCCAGCCGGCGGTGTCGACGATGTGCTGCACGATCGGCGGCCAGATGGCGCCGGCCAGGTAGTTGCCGCTGGCGCAGATGGCCACCGCAATGCCGCGCCGGCGCACGAACCACAGCGAGGTGTCGGCCACCAGCGGGGCGAAGGTGGCCGACGAGCCAAGGAGGCCGAGCAGCAGGCCGTGCACGATGGTGAAGCTCGCCACATTGCCCGACATGCCGGCCGCTACAAAGCCCGCGCCGAGCCCCGCCGCGCCGATCAGCAGTGGCACGAAGACGCCGAAGCGGTCGGCGAGTTTGCCCATCAGGATGCCGCCGACGCCAAAGCCGACCATCAGCGCGGTGTAGGGCAGCGAAGCGTCGGCGCGCGCCACGCCGAACTCGGCCTGCACCGCGGGCAGCACCACCGAGACGACATACATCGCGCTGGAGCCGATCGTCATCAGCGCCAGCGTGGCGGCCAGCCGGGCCCAGGCGTAGCGTGAGTCGGGTTCAGCGTGCATCGAATCTGGGCCTGAGCGCAATGATCACGAGGCGGGCCGGGTCACCCCTGAGCGGCCTGCGGCGCCTGCGCCTGCGCCGAGACCAACACCGCCAGCGCCACCGACGCGATGCGCGACTCGAGCGCGTCGGCGCGGCTGGTGAGCACCACCGGCACCAGGGTGCCGGTGACGATGCCGGCACAGGCGCCGCCGCCGATGTAGATGAAACTTTTGTACAGCATATTGCCCGCGTTCAGGTCGGGCATCAGCAGCAGGTCGGCGTCGCCGGCCACCTGCGATGTCATTCCCTTGATGCGCGCGGACTGAGCCGAGATCGCGTTGTCGAAACCGAAGGGGCCTTCGACCACGGCACCGGGCCACCGGCCCTGGCGCGACATCTCCACCAGCGCCTGCGCGTCCAGCGTGGCGGGCATCGCCGGGTTCACGGTTTCCACTGCGGCCACGATGCCCACCTTAGGATGGTTGACCCCGGCCGCGGCCAGCACCTGCAAGGCCGTGGTGATCAGGTCGCGCTTGGTCGGCAGCTTCGGGTTCTCATTCACGACGCAGTCGGTGAGTGCGAGCAGCTTGGAGTAACGCGGCAGGTCGAAGACGAAGGTGTGGCCGATGCGGGTTTTGCCGTGCAGCCCGTGGTGGCGGTTGGCCACCGCGTGCAGCAACTCGTCGCTGTGCAGCGAGCCCTTCATCAGCGCGGCCACCGCGCCGCTGCGGGCGAGGGCGCAGGCGTGTTGTGCGCTGGCTGCTGCGCTTGCGGCCGCGCTTGTGGTCGCGCCCGTGGTCGCGCCTGTGGTCGCGCCTGTGGCCACGCTTGGGGCAGCGCTCTTGGCCGCGACACCGGTCGCGGCGTTGGGCTCGACGATTTCGAAGCGGCGCGTGTCCACCCCCGCCGCATCGGCCGCACGCTCGATGCCTTTGCGCGGGCCCACCAGCAGCGGCCGCGCGAGCCCGAGGTCGGCCATGCACGCCGCAGCTTGCAGCGCCAGTGCATCGCAGGGGTACACCAGCGCCACCGTGGGTGGCGCCGCTTTCGAGCTGGCTCGTGTCGCGGCCTGCGCGCGTTGCACCAGGGCCGCCAGCCGCGGATGCGCCGCGGCGGGCGCGCCGGCGTCGCTGGGCACGGGCTCGGTGCCGCTCAGACGTAGTCCTTGTACTTGTCGAGCAAGCGCACCGGCATCGCCAGCGCGTCGCGGCGGAACGGGTCGCCCAATTCGCGAGTGCACATGATTTCGATGACGCAGGTCTTGCCTTCGTTCATCTGCATCCCGATCGCGCGTTGGAGCGCCGGGCCCACGTCTTCGAGCTGGTCGACCACGATGCCCTCGGCGCCCATCGCCTTGGCGATGCCGGCAAAGCTCTGGTTATCCAACTCTCCGGCCACGAAGCGGCGGTTGTAGAAGTCGACCTGGTTCTTCTTCTCGGCACCCCACTGGCGGTTGTGGAACACGACGGCGGTGACCGGGATGTTGTGGCGCACGCAAGTCATGACTTCGCCCATGCTCATGCCCCAGGCGCCGTCGCCCGCGTAGCTCACCGCCGGCCGCTCGGGCGCGGCCACCTTGGCGCCAACCATCGTCGGGAAGGCGTAGCCGCAGTTGCCGTAGCTCATCGGCGCGAAGAAGCTGCGTGGGCGCTCGAAGCGCAGGTAGCTGTGCGCAATCGAGTTGATGTTGCCGATGTCGGTGGAGACCATCACGTCCTTGGGCATCGCCTTTTCCAGCTCGCGCAGCACCTGGCGCGGGTGCAGCCAGCGGCCGCCGCCGGGCGTGGTTTCGCCCTTGGCTTCTTCGATCATGTCCAGGCTGTACGGGTCGCGCTCATGCGTCCACCCGTTGAGTTCCTTTTCCCATGCCGCCTTCTCGCTCCCGGTGCGCGCGGCACGTTCGGCTTTGGTCGCGTCGCAGGCGAGTGTCTTGTTCGCCAGGCGCGCCAGCAGCGCGGAGGCCGCGGCACGCGCGTCGCCGCAGATGCCGACGTCGATCTTCTTCACCAGGCCGAGCATCTTGTGGTCGGCGTCGATCTGGATGATGCGGGCGGCCTTGGGCCAGTAGTCCATGCCGTACTGCGGCAGCGTGCCGAAGGGGCCGAGGCGGGTGCCGAGCGCAATCACCACGTCGGCCTCGCCGATCAGCTTCATGCCCGCCTTGCTGCCCTGGTAGCCGAGCGGGCCGCACCACTGCGTGTGGCTCGCGGGGAAGGAGTCGTTGTGCTGGTAGCTGTTGACCACCGGGCAGCCGAGCCGCTCGGCCAGCGCGATGCATTCGTCCCACGCACCGCTCATCACTACCCCGCCGCCGCTGACCAACACCGGGAACCTGGCGCGGGCGAGCAGCTCGGCGGCGGCGTCCAGGCTGGCGTCGCCGCCGGGGCCGCGGTCCAGGCGCATCGGCTTCGGGATCTCGCAAGTGATCTCGCCGTAGAACAAATCGCGTGGAATGTTCAGCTGCGTCGGCCCGAGTTCGGAATGGGCGCGGTCGAAGCAGCGCGCGGTGAACTCGGCCATGCGCTTGTTGTTGTTCACATGGCCCTGGTACTTGGTGAACTCCTGGAACATCGGCAGTTGGTTGGCCTCCTGGAAGCCGCCGAGGCCCTGGCCCATGGTGCCGGTTTCGGGCGTGATCAGCACCACCGGCGAATGCGCCCAGTACGCCGCCGCGATCGCGGTGACGCAGTTGCTGATGCCCGGGCCGTTCTGCCCGATAACCACACCGTGGCGGCCGCTGGCGCGCGAGAAACCGTCGGCCATGTGGCCCGCGCCCTGCTCGTGCACCACCGGAATCAGGCGGATGCCGGCGGGCGCGAAGATGTCCATCGCATCCATGAAGGCCGAGCCCATGATGCCGAACATCTCGGTGACCCCTTGCGCCACCATCGTCTCGACAAAGGCTTCGGAGGGCGTCATCTTCTGCACGCCGGCAACAACGCTGCGGTGTTCGGCTTGGGGGGCGTTCATGGCTGCTGGGCTTTCCAAAGGCGATGCAAGAAGAGGGCGCGGCGCGCTCTGCCGCGAGTGCGGGACTATAAGTTTTGTGCCGCCGCGAACGCCAGCGTAAAAACCATCGTCGGGGCGGCGGTGATCTCCTTCAGCCACGGCGTCAGCCACAGCGCGCATGGAAGCGCCAGCCGGGCTTCAAGAGATACTCAAGCCAGATCGAAGCCGCCGCACCAGCACCCTTGAAAACCCGAGCCGATGAAGCCCGCACCCGCGACCGACTTGAGCCAGATCCAGCCCGACCACGAACTTTCGGTGCGCGACACCTTCGGCATCGACTCCGGCCTGAGGGTGCCAGCGTTCAGCGAGCGCGACGAACATGTGCCCGAGGTCGATACCGCCTACCGCTTCAACCGCGACGTGACGCTCGCGATCCTGGCCGGCTTCACCCGCAACCGGCGGGTGATGGTGCAGGGCCTGCACGGCACCGGCAAGTCAACGCACATCGAGCAGGTGGCCGCGCGCCTGAACTGGCCTTGTGTGCGCGTGAACCTCGACGGCCACCTGAGCCGCCTGGACCTCGTCGGCAAGGACGCGGTGGTTCTGCGTGAAGGCCAGCAGGTCACCGAGTTCCAGGAAGGCATCGTGCCCTGGGCCCTGCAGCGCCCGGTGGCGCTGGTGTTCGACGAGTACGACGCCGGCCGGCCCGAGGTGATGTTCGTGATCCAGCGCCTGCTCGAACGCGACGGCCGCTTCACCCTGCTCGACCAGAACCGGGTGCTCGCACCGCACCCGCAGTTCCGCCTTTTCGCCACCGCCAACACGGTGGGCCTGGGCAACCTGAACGGCATGTACCACGGCGCGCAGAAGTTGAACCATGCGCAGGTGGACCGCTGGAACATCGTGGCCACGCTGAACTACCTGCCGCGCGAGGAAGAGGTGGCGATCGTGCTCGCGCGGGTGCCGTCGCTTCAGTCCGCTTCGGGCCGCGTTCTCGCCGCGAAGATGGTGGCGCTGGCCGAGCTCACGCGCAAAGGGTTTGCCGCGGGCGACCTCAGCACCCTGATGTCGCCGCGCACCGTGATCGGCTGGGCCGAGAACCTGGAAATCTTCGGCGACGTGGCGCTGGCCTTCAAGCTCGCGTTCGCGAACCGCTGCGACGAGGCCGAGCTGCCTGTCGTGGCCGAGTATTTCCAGCGCTGCTTCGACGCTGAGCTCGGCCACGGCAGCGCGCTCGCGGGCTGACCACGCCATGGTGTTAGGCGGCGCAAGAGACGCACTGCGACCGGTCGATAGACTCCCACCATGTTTGATCACGTTGTCTTGCGGCGAGCCGAAGCCGGGGTGCCGATCTTTGCGGGTCAGATTGCTGAAGCGCTACTCTATTACCAACACGTCCATTTGGTGATCGACCGCGGCACGCTCGAAGCTCTGCTAAAGCAGATTGGACCTCAACGCCTACTCTCGCTCCTGCGGCGTCCGGACTTCTCTGCGGTCTACACCGAGGAACTGCTCGCGACTCATACCGAGTCTGCGGGTGCGTTCCAGATTCACAAGTTCGTGGCCTTCACCATCACCGGTCACCAGTCTGTCGGAACGTTTAAGACCGTTCAAGAGCGCGTCCAGCACCAACTCGAGTCACAGTCTATTGAGCGGAAGGTTGCGCACTCCTTCGCCAAGGCCTTTCTCGATAGAGTCACCGTCCGCAAGCTTTCGGGGGACCACTTCGTCCGAGGCGGTATCCCTGATGCCGCCAAACGTGACCTCATGGATCCCGAGTACGTCAAGCTAGCCGTTCGTACCGTCCTCGCGCGAGTGCCCGGCGGAGTCGATCCGGGTACTGAGCTGAAGTTCGATGTCATCGAATCGGCCCTCGGCCTTCACGTCTTTCACAACATTGACCTGGCCGCCATCAATCTGCGCCGCGCAGTGTTGCTGCCTCCAGCAGAACCTCTTACCGTCGCCCACATCCTCACCCAAATTTAGGACGCGCGAGCAGACATCGCTCTCGCCTCGTTCTACGGAGGAGACTTCCTGAGCTCTCAGCTCACATCGTCTGTAGTTCAGGTTCGGCACCATGAACTTCTACGGCGAACTGCGCTCAACTTGATGTCCCAGAGACAGTTCACGGAGATCGTTCTCCCGGACACACCAAGGTTGGCCGAGGTCATTGACAGCGGCGAACGGACCTTCGACGAGTTCCTTGGGTTGTTGGATAGGGCAGGAAGGTTCAAGCACTGGCTCAAGTCCGTAAGTCCGGATGAAGGCCTTGTGAGAACCTATATCCACGACGTCACGTCGGAGAGCTGGATTCAGAGGCTTCCGTCGAAGACTACCCGCTACATCATCACGCTGGGCCTGGACGCGACAAGTCCAACGGCTGGCTTCGTATCCGGCTTTGTCGACAACTTTGTGGTCGAGAAGTTGCTTGGCGGCTGGCGTCCGAACCACTTCATCACCAGCAGGCTTGCTCCCTTTGTCAATGGCTAGCTCTCGGGCACGAAAGGCGCCGCCCATTGGAGGGACTTCCCACCTTGTCTAGCTGAATTCGTACTCGTCGTCGATGGCCTCCGATGTGCTTTCGCGGTTGATGAATGCGCGGGCGGCATTGAAGAGCGTGAGCGAGGAACAGCAGCTCTCCAGAGACGGCCCTGTTGCACCGGCGCTGTGGCCTGATGTGCAGACCCAGATGCGAACCGCTCAGCGAGGTCTCCATTCCATCCTGTGGACATGCGGGCGTTCTTGTTGGCCAGCGCCACGGCGGCCTTCTGCCAACCCGAGCGCTCGCGCAGGGCCGTGACCCACAGCGAGATCGGGTCAGAGCGTTTGTGCGCCGTCATCACCGCCGACTTCGCACCCTGGATCAACAGGCTGCGCAGATAGTTGTCGCCGCGCTTGGTATGCCGTCCAGATTGTTCTTGCCGCCGCTGGAATGCTGGCGCGGCATCAGGCCGATCCGCGAACGGCTTCAGCTCGAACGACAGCTCGTGTAATCTGCTCCAGGGACTTCCCCTTTCAGTGGCTTGAGATTGATGACTACGAACACCACCCATCTTGGCGCATCGACGCCGTTGCCCGAAGGTGGGAAGTCCCTTCGCATTCCCATCGAGCGGACGCCGCCTTCCGGCCTGCGGCCCCCAGTCGCCGCTCATGTCAAACGATGACGCGCAGGCCGCGGCACGCCAGCGCGCACGCCGGCAGCAGCGCATAGAGGAGCTCTGTGCCGCGGCCATCCGTGCGCTGGCCGGTGAGCGGGAGCTGCACTTCCGTGGCGCGCGCTTGCACCGCGGCCGCACGCGGCTGCCGCTGTTTGCGCCGCACCTGCACCCGAGGCTCGAACACGAGGCGTTCGACGATGACCTGGCCTCGTTCCGCGGCGCGGCGGACGGCCTGGCGCTGCGCCTGGCGCTTTCCGACTCACGCCTGCACGCCGCGCTGAAACCAGCCGGGCCGGCGGCGCGACTGGTCTTCGAGATGCTCGAGCAGTTCCGTGTCGAGGCGCTGGCCGACGAGCAGCACCAGGGCGTGCAACACAACCTGCGCCACCGCTTCGAGAGCTGGTCGCGCGAGTTTTTTGCCGGCGGCGGGGCCGACACCGCGAGCGGCTTGCTGCTCTACACCGTGGCGCAAACCTGCCGCTCGCGCGTGACCGGCGAGCCGGTGCTCGAAGCCAGCGAGGACGCGCGCGAAGCCACCCGAAACGCACTTGCGCCGCTGATCGGCCGCGCTCTTGCCGGCCTGAAGCGCGAGCGGGCCGACCAGGCGGCTTATGCGCGGCATGCACTCGCGGTTGCCGAGGTGGTGCAGCAGATGCTGCGCAACGCCGGCGACGATGCCTCCAGCGGCTCGCCCAGCGGTGAAGCGGCCCGCGAGGACGACCCCGACGAGCGTCTCGCCTTCCGCCTGCTGATGGACGACCCGGACGCCGAGCCCAGCGATGACAGCGCCAGCGCGGTCTCCGGCCGCGGCCTGTTGCTCGACAGCACGCGCGGCGCCTACCGCATCTTCACCACCGCCTACGACCGCGAGCAGCGCGCGTCAACGCTGGTGCGCCCGGCCCAGCTCGCCGAGTTCCGCGAGCAGCTCGACCAGCGCCTTGCGAACACGCACCTCAACCTGCCGCGGCTCGCGCGCGAGCTGAAAGCCTTGTTCGCCGAGCCCAGGCGCGACGGCGTCGACTCCGGGCTCGAAGAAGGCCAGATCGACGGCCGGCGAATCGCGCAACTGATCGCTTCCCCCACCGAGCGCCGCCTCTTCCGCGCCGAGCGCGAGCAGCCCGCGGTCGACGGCGCGGTGAGCTTTCTCATCGACTGCTCAGGCTCGATGCGTCAGCACGCAGCCCATGTGGCGCTGCTGGTCGAGACCTTCTCGCGCGCGTTGGAGATGGCCGGCGCCGTGAGCGAAGTGCTCGGCTTCACCACGCGCGCCTGGAACGGCGGGCGCGCGCTGCGCGACTGGCAGCGCGCCGGCCGCCCCGCCGCTCCCGGCCGGCTCAACGAGGTGCAGCATCTGGTGTTCAAGGACGCGGCCACACCGTGGCGCCGCGCCCGCCGCGACATCGCCGCGCTGCTCAAGGCCGACCTCTTTCGCGAAGGCATCGACGGCGAAGCGGTGGACTGGGCCGCGCGCCGCCTGCTCGCCCACGACGCCCGAAGGCGCCTGCTCGTCGTCGTTTCCGACGGCGGCCCGATGGACGGCGCGACCACGCTCGCGAACGACAAACACACGCTCGACCAGCATCTGCGCGACCTGGTGCAGCGTGTCGAAGACGGCGGCGCAGTCCAGGTCTTCGGCCTCGGCGTCGGGCCCGACTTGAGCGGGTTTTATGGGCATTGCCAGGCGATCGACCTGGACGCGGGGGTGACCAATCCGCTGCTGCGTGAGGTGTTGGACCTGCTGGCCACGCGCCGGCGGAGGTGAGGCGCCGGGTAGGGCGCAGCGCCGGCTACCGCGGAGCCGACGCGGCCCGCAGCGCTGCAACTTCGTAGCTTGTGATCTCGAAAGGGTTGCCGTCGGGGTCGCTGAAGTACAGCGACCAGGACAAACCGTGGTCTTCGAAGGCCGGCTCGTGCCCGAGCACGCCGGTCAGGTGCCGCCGCCAGTCGGCGAAGGCTGCCGCGGAAACCCCGAGCGCGATCGTCGAGCGGCAGGCCTGCGCCGGCCTCTCGAACAGCGCCAGGTGGATCGAGCCGAACTTTTCGCCGCTCGTGTTGCCGAGCGTCAACGGCCCGCCGTCCGCGGCCCAAACCTCGAGCTCGGGCACACGCCGCAAGCCGAGCACCCGCGCATACCAAGCCTCGGCGGCGGCGCGGTCGCGCACGAACACGTGGATGTGATCGATGCGCTCGAGAGTGGGGGCGGTATCCATCGTTCACAAATCCTAAGCCGGGCTGAAAGACCACATGGTCTGAATCAAGCCGACCACCACCTCGTACCCCACCACCATGTCGAACGCATCCTCCCGCACGCCGGTGATGCGCTCATGGTCGAAGACTTTGTTGCCGAGCACGATGCGGTTGAGCAACTCGGCGTGCAGTGCCGGCCGGTTGAATCGCTCGGTAGCGTAGAACGCCGAGAAGGGCTCCTTGCCGCTGATCGCCGGCAGCCTGGCCTCGGGCATGCGGAACACTTGCACAGTGTCGCTGTAGCAGGCGACGAATTCGTCAAGGTCGCGCGCGTTGTAGGCGTCGAGTTGGGCTTGGGCGAGGTGGGCGGGGGTCATGACGAGCGAGGCGCGAATCCGCCCGGTTGGCGGCGTGCCCACTCTACGCGCCCGCCGCCCGACAGACCCGCGACGCTACTTGAACAGCTTCCCCAGCACCCCGATCTCCGCCGCCAGCGCCGCCTCCGCCGCCTCCAGCACCGCCTGCGTTTCGGTGGCTTCCTTCTGGTCGGCCTTGAAGCGCGCGTCGGCGTCGCTCACCTGCTTGCGCAGCACCTCGTCGGTTTCCATCAGGCGTTTGATGGCCGCGCTCTTGAGCACCGCGCTCACTTCCTTGCGCTCGGCTTCGCGGCTGGCGAAGCCGGCGCGCACGCGGGCGCTGGCGGCCTTGAGGCCGGCGGCGGCGTCGCCGGCCAGGCCGTCGAAGGCTTCGCCGGCGATCGTCTCGCCGCTGTCCGGGTCGAGGTCGGGGATGTCGGGCAGCAGCAGCACGGTGCCGGGTTTCAGCGTGGCGAAGTCGACATGCGGGTTCAGCTTTTGCAGCCGCTCGAAGGCCGGCGTGGCGTTGACGTCGCCGCTGGCGCCGGCCTTGAGCAGCTTGCGCAGCGAGTCCTGGTTCTTGACTTGGAACATGCGGATCATGGTGTTGCGCCTTGGTGCTTGCTTGAGGTGGTGGTGGCCCGCGTCCTTCGAACCCTCAGGACGAACGGCGTGCGGCATCAGCCATTGAGGTTGAGCCCGTCCCACGGCGCCGGCAGCGGATTGCCGGCGATGCGGATGCTGCCGGTGGTCAGGTTGCCGAGTGCGGCGACGCGGGTGCTGGCCGAGGTGATCGCCACCGCGGGCCCGTTGTGGCGCACCCGGTTGGCGTTGAGCACCAGTGCGGGCGTGGTGATCAGCACCGCGGCCACGTTGTCGCCGGCGCGCAGCTCGATGCGGTTGTCGCTCATCATGGTTTCGCCGCCATTCACCACCAGCACCGCCGGCACCCGCCCGCGTGAGGCGATCGAATTGCCGAGCAGCGAGGCGATGCCGCCGCGCACCACCAGCGCACCCGCCGCGTCGGTTTCCACCGCGGCCAGGCCGATGAAGGCGCGGCCCTGCTTCAGCACCAGGGTGCGCCTTGCGTCCACGCGCACCGTGGTCAGGTTGCCGGCGCGCTCGACGATGCTGCCCACGCTGTCGGGTGGTGCGCCCACCACGCGGCCGGGCAGCGTCTCCTGCACCAGCACCGCGATCCAGGGCGCGTCGTCGGCCGGCTGGCCGATGTCGGCGTCGCGCTCGACCTGGTTGTGCGCAATCTCGGTTTGCTGAAACGGCGCCCGCACCATGATGCCGGCCGCGATGCCGGTCACGTTGCTCACTGGGCCGATCTGCGAAATTTGATTGTGGCCGATGCGCGAGCGGCCCACGCCCACGGTGAGCACGCCCACGGTAAGCGCGGAGCGTGCTTGCCGCGCGCTCACCCGCCGGATGCTGTTGCCGGCCACGGTGGCTGAAGCCGTGCGCGCCACCGCAATGCCCACCGCCAGGCCGAAACGCGCGGCACCGCCGCCACCGTCGATGTCGCGGATATGGTTGTTCTCGATCGACACCGCGCCGGCCTCGGCGTCTTCGTTCATCACGATGCCCTGGCCGCAGTTCTCGATGATGTTGAGCTTGCAGATCAGCTCCTGCACCGGGGAGCGAATCTCGATGCCGGCCTCTTCGAAGCCCGAGATCTGGTTGGCCAGCACCTGTGCCTGGTCGCTGCCGTTTTTGTCCAGCCCGGCGCGCAGGATGACGGCGCTGCCGCTCGGCGCGCGGTCGCCTTGCCGGGTGGCCGCGAGCTTGTTGGATTCGATCCAGAGCCCGTCGACACCGGCCACGATGCCTTCGCCGTTGACGTTCAGGTTGTTGCGCTCGATGCGCATGGCCGAGCCGGGCAGCGCAATGCCGAGCGTGCTGATGCCGCCTTCGCGGCAGCCGAGCAGCTGGTTCGCGGCAATGCGGTGCGCGTACAGGTGAGCCACCGTGCCGGTGAGGGCGATGCCGGCGCGCTGGCACCACAAGATGTTGTTCTCGATGTTCAGTGCCGCGGTGAGCGCAATGCGTGGGCTTTCCCGCGGTGTGTCACGGCCAGCGCCGGCCTCGCTGCGGATGCCGTCGGGCGCGATGATCAGGTTGTCCTCGATCGTCACCCCGGCAATCAGGCCTTGCAGCACGATGCCCGCCGGGCGGCCTTCACCGGCCAACACGGCCATCGCGATGTCGGCGATGCGCAACCCGGCCACGGTGCGCAGGATGACTGCGGAGCCGGTGCGGCCGAGCGAGACGATCGCGAGCTTTTCCACCAGCACTGCGGCCGAGTTCGAGATCGCAAACGCGGTGCCTCCGGTCACGATCAGGCTCGCCGGGCCCTGGCCGCGGATCGTCACCGAGCGCGCGCCGGTGAGGTTCACCGGTGCCGCGAGCGCATAGGTGCCGGTGTGCAGGCACACGGTGCCACCGCTGTCGCGCACCCGGTCCACCGCGGCCTGGATCGTGAGCGTGCCACTGGCATGCGACTCGGGCGTCACACATTCGGTGCAACTGCAATCGGCACCCTGGTTGCGCGGTGGCCAGGGGTTGCGGCAGTCGGTGATGGTGCCGGCCGCCACGTCCCAGAAGCCCAAACGCGTGGTGTGGTGGTGAACGCCGCGCGGCGGCGCATGGGTGAGCACCTCCACCGACGTGTCCGCGGTGCGCGCCGCGAAGACCCAGTGGTCGCCCGCCTTGAAACCGCGCGCGCCGCTGGCAAAGCTCACCGTGACGCCGTCTTCGAGCAGCAGCGTGACGCCGGCCGCGGGCACGTTGACCAGCCCGGTGGAGGCCGGCGCGTCCAGGTCCTGCACCTGCACCGTGGTGCCACCCGCGCCGGTGCGAAAAACACGCCCGCGCTGGTCCCAGCGTTTGACACGCAGGTTGCGCTCACGCGGGAACACACTGTCGGGGAAGGCGGCGGGCAGCATCGCCGCCGGCAGGGCGGGGGTGAAGCTGATGCGCCGGTTGGCCACGTCCACCGCGATGCGGCGCACCTCGCCGGGGGCCTGCGAGAACTCGCGCACGTCGTCGCTGATCTCGACGAAGTCGCCGTCCTTGAAGCTCAGCACATCGTCGCGGCCGAGGCTGTCGAGTTCGAGTTCAGTGGCCGAGACGATGCTGGCCACGCGCGAGGCCACGCTCGCGTTTTCACGCGACCACTTGAAGGTGGCGGTGCCTGCCGTTCCAGCGCCATGAATTTCGACGCGGTAGAGGTGGTTCTCGGCGCCGCGGTAGCCGCCGGTGGGTGGCAGTTCACAGGGGTCGCTGAGCGGCGGCACTTCGAAGGTACCGGTGGTCAGCCGCCCGTCGCTCGGCGCGGTCAGCGCGGCCCAGCCGGGCACTTCGGCATCCGGCGTGCTGCAAGTGGCGTTGCCCGCGTCGGGGCCGAGCGCGCGCACCTGCCACACCGTCTGCAGCCGCGAACTGGTTTCGACGCCGACCGCAATTTCCACCAAAGCGGGGTCTTCGATGTGCGTGACCTCGCGCTGCCACACGTCGAGATAAACCAGGTGGCGGCCGGTGGTCGGCAGGGCCGGCGGTTGCGGCAGGTAGGGCTGCGCGTCGTAGCGCAGCGCTTCGGCGTGGACCGTTTCCGCGAGCAGGGTGTCCCATTGCGCGGCGCCGCCGCCATGGTTCTCGGCGAGCAGCCCGTCGACATACAGGCGGCCACGGCCGATCGCCAGCATGCCGGCCACGAGCGTGAGCTGGAACGCCGCCGGGGTGGTCTGCGACACGGTGCCGCGGCCGAGCACGTCGGAGGCCAGCGCACGCAGGCGGCGGTCGATCACCGACACCAGTTCGTTGGCATCGGCGTCGAGCAGCACCCCGCCTTGTTTCAGCTCGACGCCGGCCCAGTCGAGCAGCGGGTTGTGGCGCACACGCGAGAAGTCGGCTGACATGGTGGTCTCTCCTTGGAGTCTTGTTGGCGTCGCGGCGTTTAGTACCCAGTTTCACAAGTACGCCCACACAATGAAATCGATGCGTTTCGGGTCAGGGCAAGGCGCAAACCGCAGCGATGCCTCGTGGCATCGCGAGGATTTGCAACGCGGCCATGGCCCGAAAGGCGCGAATTCATGTGGGCGTACTTGCGAAACTGTGTACTTAGGTCGCGTAGAAGATGCCGGCCGCGAGGCCGAAGCGCAGGTACTCGTCCAGGCGCACCCGCAGGTTGGCTTCGCGCTGGGCTTGCATCAGCGCATGCATCACGCCGATCTCGCCTTCGTCGTCGGCGCCGCCGCGGATCACCCTCGGCGTGGTGCCGCGCAGCTGCATGTAGGCCGCGTCGATGTAGCGCAGCGAGCTGAACTGCGGCAACACGCCGGGATGCTCGGCGCTGGGCAGGCAGCGGTGGCGGCGTGGCGCGATCGAGTCCGCCGGCAGCCACGAGAAACGCACGCAGCCCTCTTGCGTGCGCTCGGCCCACACCGGGGCACGGAATCCGTCGCCCGCGATGCGTCGCGCGAGGAAGATGCCGTTCGACGCCAGCTTGATCACCTGCGCATGCAGCTTGCCGACCAGCGTGGAGTCGAGCACGGTGAGCGGCGCACCGGGTGTGCCGGCGGCGCTGCCTTCGTAGGCGACGGCCGACGCGGCGCTGGCGTCGACGATGCAGTCGCGCATCTCCACCTCGGCCGCGGTGGCTACCCGCAGGCCGCCGACGATGCAGCGCTCCAGCGTCAGCTTGGTGAACGGATGCGCGAGCACCAGGCTCGGTGTGCCAGGTGAGACCGGGCTGCCGTCGGTGTTGAGGGCCAGGCCCGGCACCAGCGTGCAGTCGCGCAGGATCAACTCGCGCGGCTCGGTGTCGGCGGGTGAGGCGGGCGCGGCGAGGGTGAGCGCGCCGCCCGCGATCACCAAACCGTCGAGCACCAGGCGGCCGCGCGCGCCGATGTCGAGCACGATGTCGGCGCCGGCCACCAGCAGCGGGCGGGCACCGTTGGCCGCGGCGACCACCACCTCGTGCCCCGGCGCGCCGGCTGCGGTGACCCCGTCCACCACCAGCGGCCCGGCGATCGGGTAGCTGAGGCTGTCATGGATCGTGAGCCGCCCGCCCGAGGTGATCGCGGCCAGGTGCGGCGCGAGTGCTTCGGACTCACGCGCGCTGCGCTGTGGCAGCAGTTCTTCGCCGGCTGCGGTGCGTTCGTATTCGCCGCCGCCGATCGCACGCGAGAAGCCGACGTGGAAGGTGGCGCGCAAGGGCGTGCGTGGCACATCGGCCCCGAGCAGCACCCGCCCACGTTCGGGGTCGACGGCGATGCGGTCGGTGGGGACGCTTGCCGCGTGGTTCCAGCCGCCGGCCACGTCACGCAGGTCGGCCACCACGATCTCGCTCGCGGGCACCGGCAGCCAGGGGTCGGTGGGTACCGCGGGGGGGCGCAGCAACACGATGCTGCGGCCACTGCTGTTGCCCAATGCGCCCAGGTCGCCGATGTCGTCCAGCGGCGCGAGCGCCACGCCGCGCACTGTGAGCGGCGACGGCACATTGACCGCGCGGCTGAGCGTGTCGATCGACGCTTCTTCTTTCGGGAACCGATAGAGCCTCGTGTCGCAGCCCAAGGGGTTGAGCCGAAAGCGCGACCCGCTAGCGTCGGCCGGGTCGGGCACGAGCGGGATGCCGCTGCGCGAAAAGGCTTGCAGCCGCCACAGGAACAGGCCCACGTTCGGGATGTTGAAGCGCCCGCCGCCTGAACTGCCGTCACGCGAAACCTCGGGCCTGCGCATCTCGGCGGTATGCGCCACGCGGTTGAACGCGCCGCGGTTGGCGTCGCCTGAGTTTGCGCTGTTCGTGGCGCTGTTCGCGCCGGGTGCATGGTCGAGTGCGAGCATCGTCGGCAGCGAGCGGAGGTTCGCGGTGGCCAGCGCATGCGGGCGCGGGTGGTTCATGTACTGCGTGGTGCAGAGCTGCTCGAAGAACTCGGCCGCATGGGCCGGCCAGCCGGTGATGTCGTGGGCCAACTGCTCGAGCATCAACGCAGTGCCCTTGCGGCGGCGGTACGCGATGGTGTTGGCCACTTCGGCGCGTGGCGAGCCGAGCGCTGGCGACGCGCCGTCGTGCAGCGGGCGGTAGCCGATCAGGTCGCCGATATAGGGCGCCACCCAGTCGGCCGTGGTTTCGATGAACTGGTCGTCGTAGAGCTGCTCGATGTTCTCTTCGATGGCTTGCAGTTCTTGCGTGAAGAGGTCGAGGAGGTCGCGTAACGGGTGGCCTTGTTCGGCATCGCGGAGGCGGTGGATTTGGGGCAGCAGCGCGTAGAGACGCTGGCTTGTGAGCGTGGTCATGTTTTTGCGCCTCCGCGGTGGCTGGGGGTGTGCCGCTGTCGCGGGGTGGTGTGCCGCTGTCGCGTGGCGAGGGTTGCGAACCCTGCGGGTGCGGCGCCCGGATTTCGCCCGGGCGCGGCGACTTCCTTTTCTTTGTCGGGCCAAAGAAAAGGAAGCAAAAGAAAGGCCCCAATACGATTTGCGATTC
>JANNGZ010000131.1:0-4953 GCA_031404155.1 Burkholderiales bacterium | reverse complement strand
GGCGAGCTGCTGGCCGTCGCGGCTGAAAGCCACGCTGTTCACCGAGCCCTGATGGCCTTCGAGCCGCGCCGTCTCGCGCGCGCCGCCATCGGCTTGCAGCGCCCACAGCCGCACTGAGCCGTCATCACCCGCGCTGGCGAGCTGCTGGCCGTTGGGGCTGAAAGCCACGCTGTTCACCGAGCCCTGATGGCCTTCGAGCCGCGCCGTCTCGCGCGCGCTGCCATCGGCTTGCAGCGCCCACAGCCGCACTGAGCCGTCAAGACCTGCGCTGGCGAGCTGATTGCCGTCGGGGCTGAAAGCCACGCTGCGCACCGAGTCCTGATGGCCCGGCCATTGAAGCTGCGAGGGAGGCTGCAAACGCGGCCAGGGCGCGCCGGTCTTCAACCCGCGCAGGCTGTCAGCCAGCGCGCAGCGGCCGTCTGGCGGTTGACGTGGCGGGACGCTGCCACGCAGGTCGCAGAGCGCCAGGGGCTCAGGGGGCAAGCTGGCGACCGACAGGCCCCGCAGGTACGCGCCAGACAGCGGGAATTGCGCGAATGCGACGGGCACCTCAAGCGCCGGCGAGTCGCCGTTGCGAATCATCCGCGGCGGCAGGTGCGGCGGGTTCCATTTGCGCACCAGCAGTTCGAGCGCCTCGACAGCGGGGTGCAGCACTGGGTCAGGCATGTTGAGTTCGCCCGTAGGCCGCGCTGGCGAATGCGTCGAGCACCTTGTGCTCCTGGTAGAGGCGCAGCAGTTGCTCGGCGCTGGTGATCTCGGTGATGTCGCGCAGCCATTCGATGTCGGTCACTCGCGCCTGAACCTCAGGCAGAGCAGCGAGGCGAAACAGCAAGTCGTTGAAGAACGCATCGGGCAGCCGGCCGGCCAACTTCTTGGCCTGCAGGTACTCGCGGCGTCCCAGCGTGTCGGCGTAAAGCAGCCGGTCGAGAAGCTCGATGGGGTCTTCCACCACCGCGATGTGCTCGGTGGCAGCGCTCGGCGCCGTCGATACCGCTGCCGCAGTCGCAGCAACAGCCAGTCCATGCAGATAAAGCTGCGCGAACTCGTCCAGTTCCAGGCCGCGGCCGATGCCCTTGGGGTCGCGTTCGGCGGGCGTGCCCGCGTTGGCGAACAAGGCTATCGGGTCAGGGCTGCCGCGCTGCATGCCGGCGCCTTCGACCCACTCCAGCAGGTTGAGGTTCTCTCTCCCGATATCCACTTGCGCGCGTGTCTGAGGTGCGGTGCCGGTTGTGACAGTCGTTGTAGGCGCGGTCGGGTCCGTGGAGGGCAGTGGCCTGTTGCGATTCCTGAACCATTCGCGCAGTTCGTGCAGAGGCTTGCCGGCTTCAATCGCCGGCTCGCCATAGTCGTCTCGCCGGAGCTCGAACATGCGCCAGTACCGGTTGGCACGCAGCCGCAGATATCGATAGAGCGCCGGGTACAACTGCTGCAACGCGACGACCCGAGCCGCATGCAGGGGGTGCCAGAGGTCGAGTGCGTGCAGGTCGCTGAAATGCTGGTGCTGGAACTCGAGTGCCTCGGCCAGGCGGATCAGCTTGCGCGGCACCAGCGGCATCGCGTCAAGCACCAGCTTCATCAGTTCTTCGCTGCGCAGCGCGCCGGTGCCTGCAACTGGCTGCACGACCGCGCGTGCGCTGCTGGCGGCAGAGCCGGTCTTGTCGCCGGCATCGCGTTCGGCGGGCTTGGGCGGCGCAAACATCGCGGGGTAGGTTTCGCGCAGAAACTTGCCGGCTTCGTCGCGGGTCCAGCGTTGCAGGTGCACCGGAAGGTGGACGATCTTTTCGAGGTACTCGGCGCCGGAGATCGGCGCCGCGGTCATCGCAGCGCCATCGCCGCTCGCCGGCAGGTAGGCGCGGTAGCGGTGTGCGATGCCGCGCTCGACCACCTCGTCGTCCACCGCCATCACAAACGAGAAGCCGGGCACGTTGAGAAAGAGTTTCACCGACTCGAGCACCTGGATCGCCTTCTCGGGCAGGCAGCGGTCGAGGTCGTCGATCAGCACCACCAGGCGCAGCTTCGGGGTGTTGCCTTCGGTGAGTGCGGCGAGGGCGGTGCGCACGTCGAAGTAAAGCACCTCGCGCTGCGCAAGGCGCTGGTGCGCCAGGTCGGCGGCTGTGGGCTCGGGCTTGGCACCGGGCGCCGCAGGCGCCGCCTTTGCCCCCACGACCTGCGGTGGCGGCGCGGGCGTGCGTTTCATGCGCTGCCAGATCGTCGGCTTAGTCGGGGCGTTCTGAGCCGCCGCCAGTCGCGCCGCCTCGCGCTTCTCCTCTGCCTTACGGGCGCTCTCGACCGCGTCCTTGCCGCTCAATTCCATCTCGATGCCGAACACGGCTTTCAGTGGCGCGAACTTGAACTTGAAGCCGCTGAGCAGCGCCACCGCCACGTCGCCGAACACCCCGCCCGCATGCTTCAGCGCGCCGCCGACCTTCTCGGCACGGTCGGTGAATTCTTCGGCGCGAGCCCCCTCGGGCTTGGGCAGCGCGTCGACCAACGCCGCCACTTTGTTCAGCGCCAGCTCGATCGTCTTGAGCAGCGGCACCACCAGGTGCTCTTCGTGTTCGTACTGCCAGGGGTCGAACAACACCGGCACCGTGATGCGGTCGGGTGTGCTCAGCGGCAGCGCGTTGATCGCGTCGCTGAGCTGCGCAGCAAACGTGTCGCGCACATCCTGAAGGCAGCGCGTTTTGCCGATGCCCCACTCGCCGTACACCGAGACCACGAACGCGTCGCCGCTCGGGCCGTGGCCGTCGAGGCGGGCGGTCACCTGCCGCACGATACGCAGCGCCGTGGCAGTGGGTTTGCGGAGGGAGGCGGGGGCCAGGCGTGGTGTTCTTGTGTTCGTCGTCGAGGCGAATCTAGCAGTTCAGGGCCGCGCTGTTCGACTGCGATCGAGGGATGCCGCGGCCTGGGCCACGCCTGGGCCACGCCTTTGCAAAGCGCGGAGGTGAAGGCTTTCTCGCCGACCTGCCCTGTGCGACGATTCAGCCACCATGAGCTTGAACATCCGCCGCGCCCGCGTCGACGACGCCGCCAATTTCGCCCGCCTGATGGCCGACCCGGCGATGTTCGGCGGCCTGCTGCAGATGCCGCATCCGGGCGAGGCGATGTGGCGGGCGCGGCTGCTCGAACTCGATGCGCCGAACAAGGCCGACCTGCTGCTGGTGGCCGAACGCGGCGGTGAGTTGATCGGCCATGCCGGGCTGGCCCCGGGCGGCGCTTCGCCGCGCCGCAAACATGCGATGGGGCTGGGCATCGGCGTGGTGGCCGAGCACCAGGGCCAGGGTGTCGGCGGCGGGTTGATGCAGGCCTTGCTCGACTACGCCGACAACTGGGCGCAGGTGCTGCGGCTCGAGCTCAGCGTGTACACCGACAACGAGCGTGCGATCCGGCTCTACCGCCGCTTCGGCTTCGAGGACGAAGGCACCGCGCGCGCCTATGCGCTGCGCGACGGGGTCTATGTGGATGCGCTGCAAATGGCGCGGCTGCATCCGAATCCGCCGGCCTTGCGCTGAGGTTTGGGTGGAGGCGTCTGCACGTCGTCGCACTACTGCTCGGCCGCCCAGTCGCACTGGCATGCGCCGCTCCTTGACTCCGCTCAGCCTCATTGGCATGCACCGCTTCCTGACCCGGCTGTGCGCGCTGCTGCTTGCGGCTTCGGCCGGTGGCGTGCGAGCACAAGGCGCGGCCGAGGGCACCCTGGTCGAAGTGCCCAGCCTGGACCAGCGCGCCGACGGCTCAGCGGTGCCACTGCGCGGCCACTGGTTTGCCGCGGCTGCGTCGGCGCTCACGCCTGCGTCCACGCCTGCGGCCACAAGCTCCGCGACGTCCGTCGTCACAGGCGCAGCCACAAGCGCAGCCCCACCCGCAGCGATGGCCGCCCCCGCCGTGGTGCTGCTGCACGGCTGCGCCGGCGCCTATGCGTCCAGCGGCAAGCTCAACCCGCGCCTGCGCGACTACGCACGCGCGCTCAACGCCGAGGGCTGGCATGCGCTGGTGATTGATTCGCTGCAATCGCGTGGCTCGGGTGAGCTGTGCACGCAGAAGCTCGGCACCCGCGCCGTCACCCAAACCCAGCGTCGCCGCGACGCGCTCGGTGCGCTGGCCTGGCTTGCGGCCAGGCCCGACGTGAAGGCCGACAAGCTGGCGTTGCTCGGCTGGTCCAACGGTGGCAGCACGGTGCTCGCGAGCACCAACCGCCGCCACCCGGAGGTGCGCGCCGCGCTGGTGCGGCCCGCGCTCGCGGTGGCGTTCTATCCCGGCTGCGAGGCCGACCTGAAGGCCGGCTACGAAGCCAGCGCGCCGCTGCTGCTGTTGGTGGGCGAGGCCGACGACTGGACCCCGGCCGCACCCTGTATGGCGCTGGCCCAACAGTCCGGTGCGGAAATCGAAAGCTACCCGGGCGCGGTGCACGGCTTCGACGCCAACACGCCGGTGCGCCACCGCGCTGACGTGCCCGGTGGCGTCAACCCCGGGCGCGGCGTGCACGTGGGCGCCAACCCGGCGGCACGTGAAGCGTCGCGAAAGCGCATGCTCGAATTCATGCGCGCGAAGTTGCGCTGACCTGGCGTTGACCTTGCGCTGACCTGAGTTGATCTGTGTCGACCGTGGCTTGAACGCGCATTGATACGGCATTGAATCCGGGCTACGGCTTCGCCGACAATCGCTGCCATGACTTCCGCACCCCAATCCAGCGAATCCGACCTCGACGCCTTCGAGGCGGTTTGCGACCGCCTGGCCGGTTTCGACGACAACATCTCCGCCGAATGGGTCGACGGCTTTCTCACCGCGCTGTTGGCCGGGCCGCGCGCGGTAGTGCCGAGCGAATGGCTGCCGCATGTTTGCGGCGAAAGTTTCGGCCGCGCGTTTGCCGACCCGGCCGACGTGCAGCAGGCGATGAACGCGCTGATGAGCCGCTGGAACACGATCGCGAGCCAGCTCGACCCCGAGCCTCTG
>JANNGZ010000130.1:0-31912 GCA_031404155.1 Burkholderiales bacterium | reverse complement strand
TTGCCCGGTATCGCGGCCATGCCGGCGCCGCTGCGCACCAGGAAGCCGAGGCCGAAGCCGTAGCCCTGGGTGCCCAACAGCAACTCGGAAGGAAGCGCAGGCACGCTCGGGCGATCGCCCGTGTGGTCGCTCATCATCAGCTCGGTCGTCGGGCGGCTGACGATGCGTTGGCCGTCGAGACTGCCGCCGTTGAGCATCGCTTGCGCGAAGCGCAGGTAGTCGATCGCGGTGCCCACGGCCCCGGCGCCGCCCGAGTCGTTGCCCGGCGGGCGCGAGACGTCGATCTGCGGGCTCACGAAGTTGCCGCTCGTCGGGCGCGCGAACGGTTGCGCCAGGCGCGGCATCTTCTCGGCCGGTACGTGGAAGGCCGTGTCCTTCATCGCCAGCGGCCTGAACACGCGGTCTTCGAGAAAGGCAGACAGCCGCTGCCCCGAGGCGGCTTCGACCACGCGGCCGAGCAGGTCGGTCGCGAGGCTGTATTGCCACATCTGGCCGGGGTTTCCGACGAGCGGTTGCTTCGAAAGGCGCTCGGTGAATTCGGCAGGCGAGAGGTCGCGCGTGTCGAAGTCGATCACGTTGGGCTTGAAGAGCCCGGCCTTCGTGTAGGCCTCCTTCACCACCGGGTTGGGCGTGACCTCGCCGTATGCCAGTCCCGCGGTATGGCGAAAGAGATCGTGCACGAGCATTGGCCTGGACGCAGGCGCCAGTTCGTTGACTGTGCGCCCATCGGCCTCGCGCCGCGTCGTCGCCACCTGCAGGTTCGCAAAGGCCGGCAGGAACTTCGACACCGGATCGGTAAGCTGGACTTTGCCTTCCTCGACCAGGATCATCGCCGCCAGCGACGTGAGCGGCTTCGTCATCGAGTAGATGCGGAAGATCGCGTCGCGATTCATCGGCGTGCCGGCGGTCTTGTCCTGGAAGCCGATCGCTTCGTGATAGACCAGCTTGCCGCGCCGCGCGACCGCGATCACCACGCCGGGCACGCCGCCGCGGTCGACTTCGGTCTTGAAGGCCGAGGTGACGCGTGCGAGGCGTTCGCTCGAGAACCCTGCCGCTTCGGGGGCGGCCGCATCGATGCGGCCGATCTGGCCGGGTGCGGTGCCGGCGCCGGGCGTGGCGCAGGCGGTGAGCAGAGCGACGAGGGCGAGGGCGATAAGGGAGCGTCGGCGCATGGGAACTCCTGTGTCTGGTGATGACCTCGCCGCCTCGGACGTGCATGCTCTGCGACAGCGGCGGCGTCGCACCTTGCATCACGCCGTGGGGCGCGTCAAGCAGGAGTCTTGTCCAACGAATGAAAGGGACTTCCCGTCCCGAGGTGCCCGCTGAGTAGCGGAGTGCGGCATCGAAGTGCCACGATGGGAAGGACGAACTCTCATCAACTCAGCGTCGAAAGGGGAAGTCCATGGCCATTGTTTATGTCGGCATCGATCTCGCCAAGAACGTCTTCGCCGTCCACGGCGTCGATGAACACGGCAAGCCCGCGCTGGTGCGCGGCCTCTCAGTTCGCCGCCGACACGCAGGCACGGAAGCCGGCACCCGGCGCGCTGAACTTGATCGCCGTGGCGCTGCTGGCCAAGCCGGCGTCGGCCTGGGCAATGCGCAGCCGGTGCTCGGCCCGCGAGTCGGCGCTGAGCGTGGCCACACGCGCGGTGCGCACACCTCGGTTGGCCAAGGTTGCGAGCGCGCTCTCCGCAGCGGCGCGGGTGTCGAAGCTGCCGAGCGACAGCCCCGGCTGAAGCTCCGGAGCGCCGCTCACCGCCTGGTGCGGCAGCTTGAGGCGGCTCAGCTCCTCGGACTTCTTGCGCAGGGCGTCGGTATCGGCAAACCGGCCCATGTAGACGATGTGCCTCGCACGGCCTTCGCTGCTGACACGCTGCCAGCTGCCGGCGGGCAGGGGCGCGAGCGCGGCCTCGGCCGCGGCGATGCTGCGGTTGTCGAACGGCCCCGCCTCCAGGCACTCGGCGCGGCGCTCGGCAGCGCTGGCGGCAGCAGGCGAATCGGTCATCCCGACAGCAAACCCGCCGGCCGATCCGCTGGCCACCCCGCTGGCCAACCCTCCGGCAGCACCGCCGCCGTCGGACTTGAGGTTGGAACTGCCGGCCCCGCTGGCTTCGCCGGGGCTGACCAGGCGAACCCGGTCGGGGTTGATCTGCCGCAGCAGACGCTCGGGCTCGCGGGCGCCGAAGCGGCTGTCGCCGAGCACCGTGTCGAGCCAGCCTTGCGTCCAGACGAAGAAGACCGCGTTGAGCAGCAACAGCAGCAGCACTGCGGCGCGCAACATCAGGCCTCCGGCAACGCGGCCGGCGCCGAGCGCAGGCGCACGCTGACTTCGCCACTGACCAGCGATCGGGTGCCGCCAGCGCCGCGTACCCGCAGCGCGCCATCGTCGCCGATGCCGTCGGCCACACCTTCGACTGCGGGCACGCCGGTGGTGACGACAGCGTGCCCAAGCAGCAGGTCGCGGCGCGCGTACTCGGCGGCAAACGGCGCAAAGCCGTCGCGCGAGAAACGGGCCAGCGCGCGCACCAGCGGCTCGGCCACCCGGGCCAGCGCGGCGGGCGCGCTCGCTTGCACGTCCAACTCCTGCAAGCAGGCATAGCCGTTAGAGAGATCGGCCAGGTCCTGAGGCAGCACGTTGAGGCCCACGCCCACCACCACCATGCGGCGCGCGCCGACCGCCAGCGTCTCGATCAGCACACCACCGAGCTTGCGGCCCGGCGCGTCGACGCCATCGTCGAGCAGCCAGAGGTCGTTCGGCCATTTCAGGCCGATTTGCGGCGCACGCGGACGCCTCTCTCCGGCCGCGACGGCCGGCGGTGCGAGCGACGCCGCAGGCGTCATGGCGGGCGACGTGGCGGGCGACGTGGCGGGCGACGTGGCGGGCAATGTTGCGGGCGATGCGGCGCAAGGTGATGCGGCCGCACGGCCGTCGTCGTTCGGCGCGGCCTCCGGCCAGGGGTCGAGCGCGTTGGCCAACGCCACGCCAACCGCCAGCGACAGGCCCGACCAGTCGCGCGGCGCCAGCGGCAGCGCCAGCGAAAAGCTCAGCGACGCGCCGGCGGCGCCCTGCCAGTTGCGCCCCAGGCGGCCGCGGCCGCGGGTTTGCTGCTCGGCCACGAGCAGGCAGGGTTGGGTGTCGTCGCCACGCCGGCCGTAGGGCGAGCGCGGCTCATCGGCCAGCAGCGGCGCGTGCGCGCTCTCCAGCGCGCCGGGGGTGGTCACCGGCTGGTCGCGGCGCCCGCCGGAAATGCGCGCACGCTCCAGCAGCGTGGTGTTGGTCGACTCCAGCCGTGCCACCACCTCCACCGACAGCCCCGGCAAGAGCGGGTTGAGCCGCTCCCACAGCGCCTCGGCGCCCCAATTCAGGTGGCCACTGAGGCTCATGGTCTGGCTTCAGCGCTTCGGTGCCAGCAGGGTGCCGCGGCACTGGCGGGTGCCGCAGCGGCATGCGTATTCCCGCTTCAGCTTCGGTGTGTAGCGCTGGTCGATCACCAGGCCATAGTCGTAGAACAACTCTTCGCCCGGCCGGAGCTTGCGCAGCGCCTTGATGAAGACGCGGCCGCCGTCTTCGTCGGCCTCGCAGTTCGGTGTGCAGGCATGGTTGATCCAGCGTGCCGCGTTGCCGCCCACCTTGGCATCGATGACATGGTCGTCGTCGATATGGAAGTAGAAGGTGTGCTTCGGGTCTTTCGGATCGTGCGGGTGGCGCCGCAGCGCCGTCGTCCAGGTGATCAGCTGGCCGGTGTATTCGAGGATCGTCTCGCCGCGAGCGATCGGCTGCAGCGCGAACACGCCCTTGCCATGCACGCCCGAGCGGCGCACTTGAATGCGCCGCCCGCCGGGTTCTCGGCGCACCTGGATGCCCCCGCCGGCGCCTTCCCGGGGCGCCTGCGCGCCCGCTCCGCCCGGCGCCGCGGACGCGCGGCCGTTGTGTTGGGCCTTGCCGTTTCGGGGGCTGTTTTTCGAAGCGGCTTGCACGGTCTCTTCCATTCGGTACATTGAAATCATGGGCGCGCGCGTGTGTATGCGTGCGCGCGAGAAGGCCGGATTGTAGGCAAGGCAAAAGCTTGCCAGCCGGGGCGCAGTTCTCAGCGCCCCCAGGCCGCCCCGTGGCGACCGCCCCCCGAGGGGGTCAAGGAACTCGGGAGCGGCCCTTCGTATCCTTGAGAGCATCGAGAACCATGAGCAAGTCATTGATCATTGCGGAGAAGCCCAGCGTGGCACAGGACATCGTGCGTGCGCTCACGCCCAGCGCGGGCAAGTTCGAGAAGTTCGCCGAACATTTCGAGAGCGAGCGTTATGTCGTCACCTCGGCGGTGGGCCACCTGGTGGAGATCAAGGCGCCGGAGGAGTTCGACGTCAAGCGCGGCAAGTGGAGCTTTGCCAACCTGCCGGTGGTGCCGCCGCATTTCGACCTGGCGCCGATCGACAAGGCCAAGAGCCGCTTGAACGCGGTGGTGAAGCTGGTCAAGCGCAAGGACGTGGGCGACCTGATCAACGCCTGCGACGCCGGCCGCGAGGGCGAGCTGATCTTTCGCCTGATCGTGCAGTACGCGGGTTCGGACAAGAAGGCGATCGAAAAACCGGTGCGGCGGCTGTGGCTGCAGAGCATGACGCCGGCCGCGATCCGAGAAGGCTTCGAGCAGCTGCGCAGCGACCAGCAGATGCTGGGCCTGGCGGATGCGGCGCGCAGCCGCTCCGAGGCCGACTGGCTGGTGGGCATCAACGGCACCCGCGCGATGACCGCGTTCAACTCGCGCGACGGCGGCTTCTTCCTCACCACGGTGGGCCGGGTGCAGACGCCGACGCTGTCGATCATGGTCGAGCGCGAAGAAAAAATCCGCAAGCATGTGGCGCGCGACTATTGGGAGGTGAAGGCACAGTTCGCCGCCCAGGCCGGGCCATACGAAGGCAAGTGGTTCGACCCCAAGTTCAAGCGGGACGACGACGCCGACCGCCGCGCCGACCGCCTCTGGGACGCGAACTCCGCGCAAGCGATTCACGACGCCTGCCTCGGCCAGCCCGCCACGGTGAGCGAGGAAGCCAAGCCGAGCAGCAGCGCGAGCCCGCTGCTCTACGACCTGACCACCTTGCAGCGCGAGGCGAATTCGCGCTTCGGCTTTTCGGCCAAGACCACGCTGTCGATAGCGCAGGCGCTGTACGAAAAACACAAGGTGTTGACCTACCCGCGCACCGACTCGCGCGCGCTGCCCGAGGACTACCTCGGCGTGGTGAAAGACACCTTCAAGATGATCTCGACCGAAGACCTGCCCGGCCCGCTGCGCGCGCTGGCGCAGCATGCGAAGAAGGGTTTGGCCGAGGGCTACGTCAAACCGACCAAACGTGTCTTCGACAACACCAAGGTGTCGGACCACTTCGCGATCATCCCGACCCTGCAGGCGCCGCGCAGCTTGAGCGAGATCGAGGCCAAGCTCTACGAAATGGTGGTCAAGCGCTTCCTCGCGGTGTTTTTCCCGAGCGCGGAGTTCATGGTCACGACGCGCATCTCCACCATCCAGGCCGCGGGCGACGAATACAAGTTCCAGACCAACGGCAAGGTGCTGGTCAAGCCGGGCTGGATGGCGGTGTACGGCCGCGAGGTGCAGGAAGACGATGCCAACCTGGTGCCGGTGGCGCCGGGCGAAGTGGTGCGCACCGAAAGCATCGACGTCAATGCGTTGAAGACCAAACCGCCGGCGCGCTACACCGAGGCCACGCTGCTCTCGGCGATGGAGGGCGCGGGCAAGCTGATCGACGACGACGAACTGCGCGCCGCGATGCACGAAAAGGGCCTGGGCACGCCGGCCACGCGCGCCGCGATCATCGAAGGGCTGATCTTCGAGAAGTACCTGATCCGCGAAGGCCGCGAGCTGATCCCGACGGCCAAGGCCTTCCAGCTGATGACGCTGCTGCGCGGCCTGGATATCGAGGACCTGACCAAACCCGAGCTCACCGGCGACTGGGAGTTCAAGCTGGCCGAGATGGAACATGGCCGCCTGAAGCGCGAGGCCTTCATGGCCGAGATCGCCAAGATGGCCCAGCGCATCGTGAAGAAGGCCAAGGAGTACGACCGCGACACGATCCCGGGCGACTACGCCACGCTGAGCGCGCCCTGCCCGAACTGCGGCGGCGTGGTGATGGAGAACTACCGGCGCTTCGCGTGCCAAGGGCGGGCAGGCGTCGCCGGCGGCGCCGCGTGTGACTTCTCGATCACCAAGATCCCCGCCGGCCGCGCCTTCGAGACCGCCGAGGCCGACGCCTTCCTGCGCGACAAGAAAATCGGCCCGCTCGACGGTTTCCGTTCCAAGGCCGGCTGGCCGTTCACCGCCGAACTTCGGCTGGTGTTCGACGAAGAGATCAAGAACTGGAAGCTCGAGTTCGACTTCGGCGACGAGGCCAAGCTGGCCGCCGAATCCGGCGAGCCGGTGGATTTCGGCGAGCAGCAAAGCCTCGGGGCCTGCCCTAAGTGCAAGGGCCATGTCTATGAACATGGCAGCTCGTATGTCTGCGAACACGCGGTCGGCGCGCAGGTGACCTGCGACTTCAAGAGCGGCAAGATCATCCTGCAGCAGCCGGTGGTGCGCGAGGAGATGAGCAAGCTGCTTGCCAGCGGCAAGACCTCGCTGCTCGAGAACTTCGTCTCCAACAAGACACGGCGCAAGTTCAAGGCCTACCTGGCCTACGACAAGGGTGAAGGCAAGGTGATGTTCGAGTTCGAGCCGCGGCCGGCGCGGCCGGGTGCGGCGCCGAAGGGCAAGGGCATTGCGGCCAAGTCGGCACCTGAAGGCGGGGCCGGCGCAGGCGCGGCGCCGACACCCGCCAAGGACGCAGCGGCGAACAAGACGGCGGCCAAAGTGGCGCCGGTGAAGAAAGCCGCCGCGAAGCCGACCCTCGCCAAGGCGGCTGCCGCGAAAAAGGCGGCAGCAAAGAAGCCCGCCGCGAAGAGAGCGAAGCAGGCCAAGTGAATCGCGACACGCCGGCCTGGCCTTGTGTTCGCGCTCAAAGCGGCGGACGCTGCCGGCTTGACCTGAGCGTTTCGCCCAACGCCATGCGCACCGCGCTCGACGGCCTGCACGACGGCGCGCTGCGCCTGCACCTGGCCGCGCCGCCGGTGGACGGCAAGGCCAACCAGCGCTTGATCGTTTGGCTGGCAGCGGAGCTGGGCCGGGCGCAACGCGCGCTGCGCATCGCGCACCGCGAATCGTCGCGCCGCAAGACGGTAGAAATCGACGCAGTGGCGGAACGGGTGCTGCGCTGGCTCGACGCCAGCAGCGTGGCGTCGCCCCGCGAGCCGCCGGTGTCGACAAGCGACGAAGGCCCGACGTGACCCTGGCAATCCTCTACAAGCTGCTCGCGATCGTGCTCGCGGTGGCACTCGGTTGGATCGCCGGGCGAATGCGCTGGCTCGGCGACGAGCGCAAGGGCGAGGACCCGGCGCGCACGCTCTCGGCCTCGGCCTTCTACATCTTCATTCCCGCGCTGCTGTTTCGCACCACCGCGCGCATCGACTTTGCGGCCTTGCAGTGGGGCACGATGTTCGCGTTTTTTGTACCGATGGTGTCCTTGCTCGTCGGTGTTTATGTCTGGCAGCGCGTGGCCCAACGCGGCCCTGAATTGCCGCCGGCGGGCCCGAGCGTGCGCGCGCTCACCGCGTCCTTCGGCAACACGGTGCAGGTGGGCATACCGCTGGCGGCCGCGCTGTTCGGCGAAGTCGGCCTGGGCATCCACGTCACGATCGTGAGCCTGCATGCGCTGGTGCTGTTGATGATCATCACCATGCTGGTGGAGCTGGACCTGGCGCGCGAACATGCACGCAGCGGTGGCGCGCCGCAGCGCCTGGCCTCGACCCTGGCCAACACCGCGCGCAACACGCTGATCCACCCGGTGGTGTTGCCGGTGCTCGCCGGCATTTTGTGGAACGCCTTGAGCCTGCCGCTGCCGCCGGTGGTCGACGAGGTGCTGCAACTGCTCGGAACCGCGGTGGTGCCGCTGTGCCTGGTGCTGATCGGCCTTTCACTTGCGTACTACGGCGTCGGCGGCCGGGTGCGCGCCGCGGTCACGCTGACCCTGATCAAGCTGGTCGTGGCGCCGGTGCTTGTGCTGGGGGTGGCCCACTGGGGCTTCGGCTTGCAAGGCCTGCCGCTGGCGGTGGTGGTGATGATGGCCGCGATGCCGATCGGCAGCAACCCGCTGATCTTCAGCCAGCGCTACGAGACGCTGCAGGCCGAGACCACCGCGGCGATCGTGTTTTCGACGCTGGGCTTTGTGCTCACCGCGCCGATGTGGCTTTCGATGCTGGCGTGGCTGAGCCCGTTCGCTCCGGGCTCCGGTTGATTTGGGACAATCCACGCCATGAACCCGAACGACATCGCCGCTTACATGGCCCATGTGGGGGTGGCCGCGCGTGCTGCGGCCAGCCAGCTGGCGGCCTCGCCGACGGCCGCGCGCGACGCCGCCTTGCGTGGCCTGGCCACGCTGCTGCGCCAGGAGCGCGCCGCGCTTGCCGACGCAAATGAACAGGACCTGGCGGCCGCCCGGCTCGCCGGGCTTTCGGCGCCCATGCTCGACCGCCTGCGCCTGGACGGCAAGGCGATCGACACCGTGGCCGAGGGTTGCGAACAGCTCGCCGCGATGCCCGACCCGATCGGCGAAATCGTGAGCTTGAAGCGGCGGCCGAGCGGCATCAGCGTGGGCCAGATGCGGGTGCCGCTGGGGGTCTTCGGCATGATCTACGAGAGCCGGCCGAACGTGACGATCGAGGCCGCGTCGCTGGCGATCAAGAGCGGCAATGCCGCGGTATTGCGCGGCGGCTCGGAGGCGATCCATTGCAACCTCGCGCTGTGGCAGCTGGTGCAGCGCGCGCTCAGCGACGCCGGCCTGCCGCCCGACGGCGTGCAGCTGGTCCAGACCACCGACCGCGCCGCGGTGGGCCACCTGATCGCGATGCCCGAGTACGTGGACGTGATCATTCCGCGTGGCGGCAAAGGCCTGATCGAACGTGTCAGCGCCGAGGCCAAGGTGCCGGTGATCAAACACCTTGATGGCAACTGCCATGTCTATGTCGACGCCGAGGTCGACCTCGACCTGGCGCTGCGGGTGACCGACAACGCCAAGACGCGGAAGTACAGCGTTTGCAATGCGGCCGAGTCGCTGCTGGTGCACCAGGCGGTGGCGGCGAGCTTCCTGCCGCGTATCGGCGCGCTGTTCGCCGCCAAGGGCGTGGAGATGCGCTGCGACGCCGCGGCAGCTGCGCTGCTCGCGGGCGTGCCGAAAGCCGTGGTCACGGCGGCGAGCGAGCAGGACTGGAGCGAGGAGTACCTGGCACCGATCATCAGCGTGAAGCTGGTGGCGAACCTCGATGAAGCCATTGCCCACATCAACCGCTACAGCTCGCACCACACCGATGCGATCCTGACCAGCCACCACTCGAATGCGATGCGCTTCCTGCGCGAGGTCGATTCGGGAAGCGTCCTGGTGAATGCCAGCACCGGTTTCGCCGACGGTTTCGAATACGGGCTGGGCGCCGAGATCGGCATCTCCACCGACAAGTTCCACGCCCGCGGGCCGGTGGGGCTGGAGGGCCTGACCTCGCTGAAGTGGGTGGTGCTGGGCAACGGCGAAGTGCGCACCTGAGGGGTGCGCCGCATCCCATCGCCCCGCAATCGACGTGCCCGACAGCCGCCCCCTGACCGACAGCAGCGCCGCCGCCGAATCCAGCGCCCTCGTGCTCTTCTCGGGCGGGCAGGACTCGACCGCGTGCCTGGCCTGGGCGCTCGAGCGCTACGCGCGGGTCGAGACTATCGGCTTCGACTACGGCCAGCGCCACCGCATCGAGCTGGGCTGCCGGCTCGACGTGCTGCGCGAGTTGCGCCAGCGCTTCACGGTGTGGAGTGCCCGGCTCGGCGAGGACCGCGTGCTCGACCTCAGCACCTTTGGCCAGATCAGCGACACCGCGCTCACCCGCACGCGCGGGTTCGAGCTGCGCGCCGACGGCCTGCCCAACACCTTCGTGCCCGGCCGCAACCTGCTCTTCCTGACCTACGCCGCCGCGGTGGCCTACCGGCGCGGCATTCCGGTGCTGGTCGGCGGCATGTGCGAAACCGACTTCTCGGGTTATCCGGATTGCCGCAACGCCACGATGCAGGCGATGCAGCAGGCGTTGTCGCTCGGCCTGGCGACGCCGATGTCGATCCAGACGCCGCTGATGTTCCTGAACAAAACGCAGACCTGGGCCCTCACCCAAAGCCTTGGCGGCGATGCACTCAACACCCTGATCGTCGAGCACACGCACAGCTGCTACCTCGGCGAACGCGGCGAGCGCCATGCCTGGGGCTACGGCTGTGGCCGCTGCCCGGCTTGCGAGCTGCGCCGCCGCGGGCATGCCGCGTTTGTGGCGGGCCGGAGCGCATGAGGCACAGCCGTGCGCGCGCCGCGATTGCGCAGGTTTCGAGCGTGCCGGAGCGGGCATGAACTTCAACCCCTGGGTGGCAGTGGCGGTGCTGGCGCTGCTGGTGTTCTGGAGCATCGGCGCGCACAACCGCCTGGTGGCGCTCCGTGGCAAGCTGGTGCGGGCCTGGTCGGCGGTGGACGAACCGCTGCGGCGGCGCCTGGTGGCGTTGCCGCAGCTGGTGCTGGCGGTGCGCACCGCCGCCGACGTCAAGGGGTCGAGCACCGAGGCACCGGTGCACGCGGTGTGCGACGCGGTGGTGGCGGCGCTGGGTCAGGTCCAGGCCGCGGCCGACGCGGTGCGCGCCGCACCGCTGCGGGCCGAGCGCATGGCCAGCCTGGTGGCAGCGCAAGAGGCGCTGGGCGCGGCGATGGAGCGCTTCATGCCACGCCTGGACCGCCGCGGCAGCGCGCGTCGCGATGAAGGCGCGGGCGCGGACGGCGAGACCGAGGCGCCAGGCGAAGCGGTGGGCCGTGGCACGACGGCCGCGCCGAACGGCGAAACCATTGGCGCGACGATCGGCGATACGAATTTCGACACGCGTGACGATTCCAGCGGCGAGAGCCGCGGCGACACGGGCAGCGATACCAGAAGCGATACCAGAAGCGCTGCAACCACCGATACGAGCGATGCCGAGGTCGGCGCAGCGGACGGCACTGCGGACGGCGTGCAGACCACCGTGGCGATGAGCGAGCCGGCGCCGGTGCTGGTCGATGACACGGCGCTGCGCGAGCAGCAGGCGGCCGTGGCCGCACGCGCCGAAATCGATCTGGTGGCACTGCGTGAGCAGCCCGAGGTGATGGCCCTGCTGCAAGAACTTCAGGACGCCCAAGGCCGGCTAGACTTTGCGCGCCAGGCCTTCAACGACGCGGCGCAAGCCTACAACGCCGCAGTCGTGCAATTTCCGACGCGGCTGCTCGGGCCGCTCTTCGGCTTTGTGCCGGCCGGCGTTTTGTCGTGACCAATCTCATCCTTCGTGCGAGCACGAGCGGTGCGCGCGCCTTCGCGGTGGGATTCCATGCTGCAATGGCCAGCGTGAATGCTTCGCCATCGACCATCCCGCAAGAGCTGCCGCGCTCTGAGCCTCGCCTGCCTGGCCCTCGCGCCGACGCGCAGGCCAGCGAACGCCGCGAGCGCTTGGCGCTCCTGCAAGGCCCGCAGGAGTTGCGCGCTGCGCTGCTCGGATTGCTGCTCACGCCGGGCAGCCGGCGGGAGGCCAAAGCCTGGCGCGCCGACTCGAACCAACTCGACAACGCCGACGAACTGCTCGCACTGGTCAGCGAGGTGCCGGCGGCCGAGAGGCTGCCGTGGCTGGAAACGCTGGCGCGGCGCTTTGCGAAATGCAGCACCGAACAGCGCCAGTCGCTGGTCGAGACGGCGCGCCGCGTGATGGCCGCCGACGGCGTGGTGAGCGCGCTGGACCGCTTGCGCTGGCTCACCTTGCGCCACCTGCTCGGCGAGCGTCATCAAGTGGCACCAGCGGCGGCTGCCGTCGAACTCGATGCGATCGAGTCCGAGCAGGCGCGGCAGGTGGCGATGCTCAGTGCCTACCTCTCGTGGCTGGTGCCGCGGGCGCCGGCCCTGGATCTCGAACTCTCGGGCGAGCCCTCGCCGGGCGAGAACTGGTATGCGTCGGTGACCGCCCGCTGGGCCTATGTGAACAACCTGCCCGCGCGTGACGAGGCCGATGGCGACGCCATGGTGCGTGCGCTGCGCGGTGTGCAGCACTTGCCCTGGATGTTGCGCCCGGTGTTGCTGCGCGCCTGGGTCGAGGCGGCGCGCGCGCTCACCGACACCTATGCGCTGGACCCCGACGCTGCCGACGCGCTGCGCCTGGCGGCCTTGCTCATCGACTCGCCGCTGCCGCCGGAGTTGGCGCGGCAGTTTGTCGAGACCGGCACCGACTGATTCAGGCATCGCGCGTTAATCGCGCTCGGGCCAACGCCCGCCGCAAGGCCGCCTACCGGCACTGTTGCCCGGGGTCAGTCCAGCACGGACGCCATCGCCACCGCCACCGGCTCTACGTTGCGGGTGCTCAAGCCCGCCACGCACATGCGTCCCGAGCGCACCAGGTACACCGCATGCTCTTCGCGCAGCCGGTCCACCTGCGCCGCGCTCAAGCCGGTGTAGCTGAACATGCCGCGCTGGCTGAGGAAGTAGGAGAAGTCGCGCCCTGGCCGCTTGGCGCTGAGGACTTCGTGCAGGTTCTTGCGCATTGTGAGGATGCGCTCGCGCATCGCCGCCACGTCGGCCTCCCAGGCCGCACGCAGCGCGGGCCGGGCGAGTACCTGGCTGACGATGCCGGCGGCGTGGATCGCGGGGCTGGAATAGTTGCGCCGCACCGTGGCCTTCAACTGGCCGAGCACGAGTTCGGCTTCGGCCGCGTCCGCGCAGACCACGCTCAAGGCGCCGGCGCGTTCGCCGTACACGCTCATGCTCTTGGAGAACGAGTTGGCGACGAAGAAACGCAGGCCGCTGTCGGCGAGCAGCCGGATCGCAAACGCGTCTTCCTCGATGCCGTCACCATAGCCCTGGTAGGCAATGTCCAGGTAGGGCAAGAGCTCGCGCTCCTTTAGCACCGGCAGCAGTTGCTGCCACTGCACCCGGCTCAGGTCGACGCCGGTGGGGTTGTGGCAGCAGGCGTGCAGCAGCACCACGCTCTTGGCCGGCAGGCCGCGCAGGGTGGCGAGCATGGCGTCAAAGCGCAGGCCGCCGGCGGGCCGGGGTGGGCGGGCGGTTGCGTCGCCGGCGTCGTAGTAGGGGTAGCTGTGCACCGCCAGGCCGGCGCCTTCGAACATCGCGCGGTGGTTGTCCCAGCTCGGGTCGCTGACCCAGACCTGGCTCTGCGGCAGCCAGCGCTTGATGAAGTCGGCGCCGACCTTGAGGCCGCCGCTGGAGCCGATGGTCTGCAGCGTGGCAATGCGGCCACTCGTCAGCGCCTCGTGGCCGGCGCCGAACAGCAGCGCCTGCACCGCCGCGCGCATCGCTGCCGACCCTTCAATCGGCAGGTAGGGTTTTGGACCCGCCGCCTGCAGCAGCAGCGCCTCGGCATCGTGCACACAGCCCAGCACCGGGATCCGTCCGGTGTCGTCGAAGTAGATGCCGATCGACAGGTTGACCTTGTGCTCACGTTTGTCGGCGTGAAAGGCCTCGTTGAGGCTCAGGATCGGGTCGCCCGCATAGGGCTCGAGGTGTTGAAACATGGGAACTCCTTGGGCCGCGATTGTCTTGTCCACGCCGTCTGGTCCACGCAGCCCGGCACCTTGCCGCGGCCGCGTGCCCAGGCACCCGAGCGCGCGGTATCAGCTCGCGAGCGCGGCCTCGATGTCGCGCTTCATCGACTCCGGCGTGTCGGTCGGCGCATAGCGCTTGATCACCCGGCCATCGCGGCCGACCAGAAACTTGGTGAAGTTCCATTTCACCGCCTGGCTGCCGAGCAGCCCTGGCGCCTCGCTCGTGAGCCACTTCCAGACCGGGTGGGCGCTGGCGCCGTTGACCTGCACCTTGCCCATCATCGGGAAGCTGACCCCGTAGTTGAGCTGGCAGAACGAGGCGATCTCGTCGTTGGCGGCGGGGTCCTGGGCGCCGAACTCGTTGCTCGGGAAGCCGACCACCACCAGGCCCTGGTCGCGATAGGCCTCCCAAAGCGCCTCCAGCCCGGCGAACTGGGGCGTGAAGCCGCAGGCGCTGGCGGTGTTGACCACCAGCAACACCTTGCCGCGCTGGGTCGACAGGTGCGCGGGTTTGCCTTCGATCGACAAGGCCTCGAAGTCGTAGATGCTCTGGCTCGACATGGTCAATCCCCAAAGTGGCGTCGTGCGGATGTTACGGTGCTTGGGTCTTCGGCGCCCTGGCGCCGCCCGGGCCGTTGACAGCCCTTGCCGCCGTGCTCGACCATGCCGGCGCATGTTCCGGAGCTGATACGCGATGTCCGACGATAGGCCGCCCCCCCGCCACCGCGTGGCCCTGCTGGGTTTCGGCCCGTTCGAGCTTGGCGCGCTGGCGTCGTACCTGCGCCTGGCCATCCACCGCAGCCCCGCCTACGTGCAGGTGGCGTCGCTGAGCGAGGCCGACTTCGTGGTCGCCGATGCCGACCACGCCGACGCCGTGGACGCGGTGTTCGCGGCGGGCCGGGTCGGCGACAGTGTGTTCATCGGTGCCCAGGCGCCCGATGGCGCCTTGGGCTGGATGATGCGGCCGATCGACCCGATGCAGGTGCTGCGTGAACTCGACAGTGCGCTGAGCTTGCGCGCGCACCACCATGGCGGCACGCCCGCGCGTGGGCTACCGCCAGTGTTCCTGACGATCCCGGTATTGATGCCCGAGCCTTCGACCTCGCATCCGGTGGCCGCGGCGCCGATGCAGGCCGCGGTGCCGGTGCAGGCCGCGGTGCCCGCGCCCGCGCCCCTGCCCGCCCCCGCCGCTGCGGCCCCACCCTCGCCCCCGGCTGCACGGTCGCCCGACCCCGCCGCCCCGGTGAGCCTGTTCGCCCTGCCTTCGCCGCCGTTGTCGGCAGTGCCCCCGGCGCTTGCGGCGCGCAAGCCGCCGGGAACGGTGCGCAACCGCGCCCGCCGCGCCAGCGACGCGGCCGACGCCAAGCCGCGCGCGCGACTGGTCTCCAACGACGTGCTGGTGGTGGACCACAGCGCGATCGCGCTGCGCCACCTCGAAGTGCAGCTCCAGGCCCTGGGGCTGCGGCCGGTGGTGGCGAGCAACAGCAGCGAAGCCCTGGCCCTGCTGGCGCAGCAACGCTTTGGTTTTGTCTTCGCCGACATCGAACTCGGCGAGGACAGCGAGCTCGACGGTCTGGCACTCTGCCGCGAGATCAAGAACCAGAAGCGGCCGCTGGGCGGGGTGCTGCCGGTGGTGATGTTGCTCAGCGAGCAGGTCTACCCCGAGGACCGGGTGCGCGGCACGCTGGCCGGCTGCGACGCCTGCCTTGGCAAGCCGATGGATGATGAAGCGCTGCGCCAGGTGCTCAACCGGCATGGCGCCCGGCTGGCGGCGCCGGCGGCTCGGGACTCAGACGCGACGGGTTGACTTCGGCGGCGCCACCACCGCCGGCGCTGCGGCGGCCGAAGCAGCGGTCGAGGCCGGCGGCAGTGCGGCGAGCAGCGCCGCCGCCAGGATCAGCAGGCCGCCCAGCGCAAGGCGCAGGTCCAGCACGCCGGCGCCCAACGCCAGCGCCGAGCCCGATGCAAACAGCACCTCGGTGAGCATGATCACCGAGGTGGCGTTGGCGGTCAGCCGCGTGGCGCCGTATTGCAAGGCCAGGTTGCTCACCAGGAAGAGCAGGCCCAGCGCCGCCACGCCGAAGAGCCAGCCCGGCGCGGGCGCCGGCGGCAGCGGCACCTGCGCCTGCAGCAGCAGCGCGATGGCCGCCGAAACCAGCGCACCGCCGCAGAACATGGCCAGCGCGCGCGCGCCGTCGCTGCGGGCGGCCTCGCGGCGCAGCATCACGTTGTTGAGGGCAAAGCTGAAGCCGCCGACCACACCCAGAGCCTCGGCCAAGGTGCGCGGCACCGGCACGCCGCCGCCCTCGGGCCAGAGCACCAGCGCCGCACCGGCCAGGCCGAGCAACACACGCAGCGCCGCCAGGCGCGTCAGGCGCTCGTGCAGCAGCAGCCGCGCCAGCAGCACCGCCCACAGCGGCATCAGGTAGAACAGCAGCACGACCCGGACCACGTCGCCTATCGTGACGCCCCAGTTGAACGCCGCATTGGTGGTGCCCGAAGCCAGCACCAGCACCCACAACGCCGGGGTGCGCAGCAGCTCGGCGATCGCATGCGGCCAGCGCAGCGCGATCACCACCACCGACAGCGTGTAGACGATGGCGGTGGCCCACAGCGGGTGCAGCCCGGCCTGCTGAAGCTGGCGAAACGGCCACCACGAAACACCCCAGACAAAGGCGTTGAAGACCAGCGCCGCGGCCGCGAGTGCGGACGGCGGCAGGCCAGCGGCGCGACTCATCGGGTTGCGCGCGGACCGGCGGGCGGCGGGGCGTTGACACGGGGCATGGGGACAGGCATTGTCGCCGCCGCGCGGTGCACCCGCGCCGGCACGCTTGCCGCGGAGCAGCGCCACACCCCGGCGCCAGGGTACGGATTGGGGATGTTCGATCGCACGCCCGGGCCTCAGCATCGCGCACGCCTTCAGGAGCCCCTATGCCGCAGCAGTTAGTTGCCCTGCGTGTCACCAACGCCGACCAGCTCGAACACCCGAACGTCAACCTGAGCGAAGCGCGCTGGCGCTTTCTCTGCGAGGGCGACTCCTGGTTCACGATCGGCGCGCTGAACCCGATCAAGAGCGCCAACCTGTTGCAACACCTGCGCTTCTCGCAGTTGTGCTGGGCGATCAACTGCGGCTACCCGGGCGACACGCTGGCGCGCATGGTGGAGCGGGTGCAGGACAAGGTGTTCACCTCGCTGCTGGCCAACGCGCCACGCCGCATCGTCCGGCCCTGGGACGCGCTGTTGGTGTCCGCCGGTGGCAACGACCTGATCGACGCGTTGAATACCTCGCCGGAAGGCGCGGCGAAGGCCGACGCGTCGCTGCGGGTGCTGCTCACTTCGGCCGAATGGGGCAACCCGGCCCAGGGCCCGTCGCGCTATGTCAGCGGGTCCGGCTTCGCGCGCTTCGAGGCCTATGTGCGCGCCAACCTGCTGCACCTGGTGGCGCTGCGCGACAGCGAGGGCAGCGAGTCCAAGGGCGTGCCGATCTTCATGCACGGCTATGCGCTGCCGACGCCGCGCGAGGCCGGCGCGGGGCTGAAGCTCGGGCCCTGGCTGAAGCCGGCGTTGGTGCGCTACGGCATCCCCGACCGCGACTGGACCTCGCTGGCCGCGCACCTACTGCGCCGCCTGGCGCGCGTGCTCGAGGACTGCGCCGCCGACCCGCAGCAGTTCCCGAACCTGCATGTCTTTCATTCGCTCGACGGCCTGGGCATCGTGCCGGCGCACGAGGGCGACAGCGGCGACAGCGGCGACTGGGCCAACGAGATCCACCTCAATGCCAGCGGCTGCGAGAAGCTGGCCACCGGCTGGTCGCAGGCGATCGAGGCGGTGATGGCGCAGCGCTGACGCGCGCCCGAGTTTGCGCGGCCTCGGGCCAGCGCCGGGCCGTCAGCCGCCAGAGCCGGCCGGCCTTCGTGCTGTCCAAGTCCGCGCAGGCGGACTTGGAGCCGCGG
This sequence comes from Burkholderiales bacterium, assembly GCA_031404155.1. Lineage (GTDB taxonomy): Bacteria > Pseudomonadota > Gammaproteobacteria > Burkholderiales > Burkholderiaceae_C > JANNGZ01. The sequence continues at coordinate 14,279 of JANNGZ010000130.1, read as the reverse complement.
CTCTCAGCTCGGCAAGCCCCCCCGACCTCCCCTTCGGGGACGCGAGCGCAGCGAGCCCGGGGCGGTCATCAGTGCGGGTCGGAGCGCGCAATGGCGAGCAGGCGCTCGACCTCGTCGCGGTGGCGCACACAGTTGTCCCGGTGCCAGCGGCCGATCAGCCACATGGTGGCGGCGACGACGACGCCGAAGATCGTGATCGCGCCGAAGGCCGAGAGGCCGAAGCGGGTGAGGCAGGTGTAGAACGCGCCCAGGCCGAGGATGCAGGCCTGCTCGTTGAAGTTCTGCACCGCGATCGAACGGCCCGCGCCCATCAGGTTGTGGCCGCGGTGTTGCAGCAGCGCGTTCATCGGCACCACCAGGTAGCCGCCGATCGCGCCGAGCACGATCAGGAAGGGCGCGGCCAGCCAGACGTTGTCGATGAAGTTCATCACCACCATCAGTACGCCCATCACGATGCCCAGCGGGATCACGCCGGTGGCGCGGTCCAGCCGCATCGAGACGCTGGCCACCACCGCGCCGACCGCGGTGCCGATCGCCACCACGCCCACCAGCGACGAGGCCTGCGTGGTGGCGTAGCCCAAAGCCGCGGCGGCCCAGGCGAGCACGATGTAGCGCAGGTTGCCCGAGACGCCCCAGATCAAGGTGGTGCTGGCCAGCGAAATCTGGCCGAGCTTGTCGGCCCACAGCCGCGCGTTGCACAGGGAGAAGTCGCGCACCAGCGCCAGCGGGCTGCTCAGCATCGGCTGCAGGCCGGCGTCGGTGCGCGGAATGCGCAGGTTGAAAACGGCGGCCACGATGTAGAGCAGGATCAACGTCGAGATCGCCGCTTCGGGGCCGCTGTCGATGCCGGTGTCGAACATCGGCAGGTCGATGCCCAGCAGCACGTTCGCGATCTTCGGGCCGATGAGTTGGCCGCCGAGCAGCACGCCGAGAATGATTGAGCCGATGGTCAGGCCCTCGATCCAGCCGTTGGCCTTGACCAGTTGCGACGGCGGCAGCAGCTCGGTGAGGATGCCGTACTTGGCCGGCGAGTACGCCGCCGCGCCCAGGCCGACCACGGCATAGGCCATCAAGGGGTGCACGCCGAACAGCATCATCAGGCAGCCGACCACCTTGATGCTGTTCGACACGAACATCACCTTGCCCTTAGGCACCGCGTCGGCGAAGGCGCCGACAAAGGGCGCCAGTACCACATAGAAGAGCGCGAACATCGGCACCAGCGCGGCCCGCTGCCACTCGGGCGAGCCATCGGTGCGCAGCAACTCCACCGCCGCGACGAACAATGCGTTGTCCGCCAGCGAGCTGAAGAACTGCGCGGACATGATGGTGTAGAAGCCTCTCTTCATGCGCGCTCGCGGGCTCCGGTCGGCCACAGTCGAAGCGGCCTGAAAAGGTGTCTCATCTGGGGCGCCGGGGTTATAGCATGCGGGTCACGGCTGACCCACATGGTGAAACGGCGGGCTTTCGACGACCCCAAATCGACGCCTTGCCCGCGCGTTGCACCGTCGCCGCAGCGCGCCGCGCCCGCGACTTGCGCGCGTCTGGCGCTCGTTGCGCCAGCGTTGCAATACAGTGCCACCGACCATGCCCAGACCGATCGAGGCCCTGATCCACACCGCCGCGCTGGCCCACAACCTGGCGCGCGCCCGCGCCGCCGCGCCCGACGCGCGCGTCTGGGCGGTGGTCAAGGCCAATGCCTACGGGCATGGCATCGAGAACGCCTACGAAGGCCTGCGTGGCGCCGACGGCTTCGCGCTGCTCGACCTGGCCGAAGCCGAGCGCATCCGCGCCTGCGGCTGGCGCGGCCCGGTGTTGCTGTTGGAGGGCTGCTTCGAGCCGCGCGACCTGGAGCTGTGTTCGCGGCTGAACCTGTGGCATGTGGTGCACCGCGCCGAGCAGATCGACTGGCTGGCCGCCCACAAGACCCACCAGCCGCACCGTGTCTTCCTCAAGCTCAACAGCGGCATGAACCGCCTGGGCTTTGCGCCCGACGCCTACCGCAGCGCCTGGCACCGGCTGGACGCGCTGCCGCAGGTCGACGAGGTGTCCTTGATGACCCACTTCTCCGACGCCGATGGCGAGCGAGGCATCGCGCAGCAGCAGGCCGCGTTCGAGGCGGCCTCGCTCGACCTGCCCGGCGAGCGCTCGCTCGCCAACAGCGCCGCCACCTTGCGCCATGGCACCGCCGCCGCCGCGGTACGCGCCGACTGGGTGCGCGCGGGCATCCTGAGTTATGGCAGCGCACCGGACTTTCCCGCGCACGACATCGCGTATTGGGGGCTGCAGCCGGCGATGACGCTGCGCTCGCAACTCATCGCGTTGCAGGCGCCGCAAGCCGGTGACAGCGTGGGCTACGGCAGCGGTTTCAAGGCCGAGGCGGCGCTGCCCATCGGCATCGTGGCCTGTGGTTATGCCGACGGCTATCCGCGCCACTGCGCCACCGGCACGCCGGTGTTGGTGGACGGCGTGCGCACCCGCACCCTGGGCCGGGTGTCGATGGACATGATCGCGGTGGACCTGGGCGGGCTGCGGGCGGCCCGCGTCGGCAGCGAGGTCACGCTCTGGGGCCGCGGGCCGCACGGCTCGCTACTTCCGATCGACGAGGTGGCGCACGCGGCCGGCACCATCGGCTATGAGCTGATGTGCGCACTGGCAGCGCGGGTGCCGGTTCGGGTTGATGCCTGACCCGTGCGGCCCCGGGCTCTGCTAAGTTCGCCGCCGCGCGATCACCACCGAATCGCCACTGAGGAGCAAGACCACATGGGCATCATCACCACCATCATCGTCGGCCTGGTCGTCGGCGCGATCGCACGGTTCATTCTGCCGGGCGAGCAGAAGATGGGCTGGATCCTCACCTGCGTGCTCGGCGTGGGCGGCTCGCTCGCGGCGGGCTTCGTCGGCCAGGCGCTGGGCTGGTACCAGGCGGGCCAGGGTGCGGGCTGGATCGGCTCGATCGTCGGCGCGCTGGTGCTGCTGTTCGTGGTGCAGAAGGTGCGCGGCAGCGGCGGCGGCGGCAGCACCGCCTGACCCCTTCAACATGAGCCCCGGCCGCGCCCCGCCGCGGGTGTCGGCCGACGAGGTCGAGTTCAGCGCGATCCGGGCCCAGGGCGCCGGCGGGCAGAACGTCAACAAGGTGTCCAACGCGGTCCACCTTCGATTCGATGTTCGCGCGTCAAGCTTGCCCGAGGCGGTGAAGCTGCGCCTGCTCGCCTGGCCCGATTCCCGCATCACCGGCGAAGGCGTGGTGGTGATCAAGGCGCAGGAACACCGCAGCCTGGAGATGAACCGCGCCGACGCGCTGGAGCGATTGAACGCGCTGGTGGCCGAGGCAGCGCATGTGCCCAAGGCCCGGCGCCCGACCAAGCCAACCCGTGGCTCGCAGCGGCGGCGCGTCGAGGGCAAGGTGCAGCGGGGGCAGGTGAAGGCGTTGCGCGGGAAGGTGAGCGAGTGAGGTGGTGGGCCAGCAGGCCGTTGGGCATCCGGGTTCGCGCGGGGCATCAGCGCCGCGGGCAACTGGCAAGCGTGCAGTCTGACTTTTTTGCTTGAGCCGCGCCGCGCTATCCTCCCGGCTGCATCCTCGCGCCAACTGCTTGAAGGACGACCCCAATGACTGCCACCCTCGCGCGCCTCGTCGGCGTCACCCTGCTCGGGCTCGCCACCGCGGCGCCAAGTTTTGCCGACAGCCTGGCTTCGTCGGCCTCGAGTGCCGGCTCGGCCTCGGTCGGCAGCTTGTCGAATTCGCTCGACACTTCGAGCGACAGCTCCAAGCCGAACAAGGCGGTGGCCGATGGCGACTACCGGGTGATCGACGTGGCCGAAGTGGCCGGTCGTCCGGGGATGCTGCGGCTGCAATTGAAGGCGACGCAGCCGCGTGGCGACGATGGCCTGGTCTGGCTCACGCTGCCGCAACAGGCGCTCGGGCCCCGCGGGCTTTGGCCCGGCGACATCGTCAGCGCACACCACCGCCCGTATGGCGTGGAGTTCGCGCGGGCCGCCCAGGGTGCGAAGGACCGCGAAGCGTTTTTCCTGGCGCTTGCAGACGACTGGCTGAGTGAACTCGACCCGCGCGCGCTGAAGCTTTGAGTTGGCGCGCGCAAGCTTGGCGGCTTTGCGCGCAAGCCGAAAGGCTGCGCGCACCAGGCTGGATGCTGCTCTCGCAAGCCTGGCGGCTGCGCGCGCTCGGGCTCGCATTCGCCCTGTGCGTCGGCGCGCTCCCCAGCCATGCGGGTTCCGCTTCGCTGCGGGTCTGCGACCGCGCTTCGCCACTCACCGCGCAACAGCAGGACCGCCTGCTGCAGTTTGCCGCGGTGGTCCGCCGCGAGCTCGAGGACTCGGGCCAGGCGATTGCACTGGTTTCGCGCTCGGGCCTGGACCTGCAGCGTTTCGGCATTCGCTACTCCCACGCCGGCATCAGCCTGAAGGCGAGCGACAGCACGCCCTGGTCGGTGCGCCAGCTCTACTTCGCCTGCGACGAAGGCCGGCCGCGCCTGTACGACCAAGGGCTGGCCGGCTTCCTGTTCGGCACCGACGACCCGGACATCGGCTACGTGTCGATCGTGCTGCTGCCGCACCCCGAAGCCGCGGCGCTCGAACGAGCCGCACTCGACAAAGCACGCGCGCTGCGGCTGCTGGCCGGCAGCTACAGCGCCAACGCCCACCCGTTCAGCCTGCGCTACCAGAACTGCAACCAATGGGTGATCGAGTTGCTCGCCAGCGCCTGGGGCGGCCTGCTGGACGGCGACCACTTGCGTGCGCGGGCACAGGCCTGGCTCGTGAATCGCGGCTATGCGCCGCAGCCGGTCCAGGTGGGCTCGCATGCGCTGATGTTCGCCGCGTCCTTCATCCCCTGGCTGCACCTGGACGACCACCCCGAAGCGGACCGCTTTGCGCTGCAATTTCGCATCAGCCTGCCAGCCTCGATCGAGGCCTTTGTGCGCGAGCAGGTGCCGGGCGCCGAGCGCATCGAGCTGTGCCACAACCAGCGCCAGGTGGTGGTGCACCGCGGTTGGGAGCCGGTGGCCGACGGTTGCCGTCCGAACGCCGGGGACCGCGTGTTCGCGCTGGAGTAGGGTTGCTTCAGCAAGTGGCCGAGGCCAACCAGGCCGGCAGGTGTGGCACGAGCTGAGGCGGCAACGTGCCCTGTTGCTTCAGCAAGTGGCCGAGGCCAACCAGGCCGGCGCCGGCCGGCTTGGCGGCGCCGCTGACGCGCCTGTCACACGCCGCGCTTGAAGCCGGCGAGCAGTACGCCGGCGGCAACGAAGATCGCGCCGAACACTTTGTTCACGGTGCGCATTTGCGCCGGCGTGCGCAGCAGGTGCTGCACCCGCGACGCGAGGGCGGTGTAGCTGGCCATCACCACCAGGTCGGTGAGCGCCAGGGTCAGCGCGATCACCAAGTACTGCATCGGCAGCGGGCGCGTGAGTTCGAGAAACTGCGGCACCACCGCGAGCATGAACGCCGCGCCCTTGGGGTTCACCGCGTTGATCATCCAGCCGCGCAACACCAGTTCGCAGCGTGTTGCCGTGGCTCCGCCGCCGGCCCGTTCGGCCAGCAGCGGGTGTGGCGGCGCGCGCCACTGCTGGACGCCGAGGAACATTAGGTAGGCGACACCGAGCCATTTGATCGCGGCGAAGACGAGGCTCGACGTGGCGAGCAGCGCGCCGAGGCCGGCACCGACCACCAACACCAGCGTCCAGATGCCCAGGATCAGCCCGAAGCTGAGCCAGTAGCCGCGCCGAAAGCCATGCTGCAGGCCGGCGCTCATCGCGGCCACCGCACCGGGGCCGGGTGAGAGGCTGATCGCCCAGGACGCGATGAAGAAGGTGAGCCAGAGGCCGAGGTCCACGGCATCTTTTTAGCATGGCGGCAGCACGCCGCAGGCGGCTGCGAGAGGCCACACAATCGGCGCATGGCCAAGGACAAAACACAATTCACCTGCAGCGAATGCGGCGGCACCAGCCCGAAGTGGCTCGGCAAATGCCCGCAGTGCAACGCCTGGAACACACTGGAGGAAACCATCGCGGAGGCGCCCGCATCGGCTTCGAAAAACCGCTTCCAGGCGCTGGCCCGCACCCAGGCCGTGGCCACGCTCTCGGAGATCGAAGTGGCCGATGTGCCGCGCACGCCCACCGGCATCGACGAACTCGACCGCGTGCTCGGCGGCGGCATCGTCGAAGGCGGCGTGGTGCTGATCGGCGGCGACCCCGGCATCGGCAAGAGCACGCTGCTGTTGCAAGCGGCGGAGTCGCTGTCGGCGGTGATGAAGGTGCTTTACGTCACCGGCGAAGAATCCGGCGCGCAACTGGCGCTGCGGGCGCGCCGGCTCGGCCTGGGCGGCCAGCGCATGAGGGTGCTGGCCGAAATCCAGCTCGAACGCATCCAGGCCACGCTGGAACACGAGAAGCCGGACTTCTGTGTCATCGACTCGATCCAGACCCTGTACTCCGAGCAGCTCAGCTCGGCGCCGGGCTCGGTAGCGCAGGTGCGCGAATGTGCCGCGCAACTCACCCGCACCGCCAAGGCCACTGGGGTGGCGATCGTGCTGGTGGGGCATGTGACCAAGGAGGGCACGCTGGCCGGGCCGCGGGTGCTCGAACACATCGTCGACACGGTGCTGTACTTCGAAGGCGACACCCATTCGAGCTTTCGCCTGGTGCGCGCGTTCAAGAACCGCTTCGGCGCGGTCAACGAGATCGGCGTGTTCGCGATGACCGAGCGCGGGCTCAAGGGCGTGGCAAATCCGAGCGCGATTTTTCTCTCGACGCACGGCGAGCCGGTGCCCGGTGCGTGTGTGCTGGTCACGCTTGAAGGCACACGCCCGCTGCTGGTGGAGGTGCAGGCGCTGGTCGACTCGGGCGGGCCGAGCCCGCGGCGGCTGTCGGTGGGCCTGGACCGCGACCGCTTGGCGATGCTGCTGGCGGTGCTGCACCGCCATGCCGGCGTGGCTTGCATGGACCAGGACGTGTTCGTCAACGCGGTGGGTGGGGTGCGCATCAGCGAGCCCGCCGCCGACCTCGCGGTGCTGCTCGCGATCCAGGGTTCGCTGCGCGGGCGGCCGCTGCCGCGCGGCTTCATCGCCTTCGGCGAAGTGGGCCTGGCCGGCGAGGTGCGCCCCGCACCGCGAGGGCAGGAGCGCCTGAAGGAAGCGGCCAAACTCGGTTTTTCGATCGCCCTCGTACCCAAGGCCAACGCGCCGAAGAAGGCACCGGAAGGGCTGACGGTGTATGCGATCGAGCGCATCGAGCAGGCCATCGAGATCGTGAGGTCCTTATGAACGACGAAAGCAGTACCTTGGCGCGGCTTCCCGCGCCGCCGTATTACGCGGTGATTTTCAGCAGCCAGCGCAATGCGCAGGACGACGCGGGCTACGCGGCCATGGCCGCGCGCATGGTCGAACTGGCGACCGCCCAGCCCGGCTTCCTGGGTGTGGAGAGCACCCGCGACGCCGATGGCTTCGGCATAACGGTCTCGTACTGGCGAAGTGACGCCGATATTGCCGGGTGGAAGGCGAACGCCGAGCACCTGGGGGCCCAGGCGCGTGGGCACCGCGACTGGTACGCCGGGTTCGAGTTGCGGGTGGCGCGGGTGGAGCGCGCCTACGGCAAGCCGATCTCGGGTCAGCGTTGAAGTCCGCCGCATGAAGACACCCTGGATCGGCTGGGCGCTTGCCGCGTTGGCGATTGCGGTCGGCTACGCCGGCTGGGGCTGGCGCGGGGTGATCCTGGGCGTCACCGTGACCGTGTTCTGGCTGCTGCTGCAATTCAGCCGGGCGCTGCGGGTGATGCGTGCGGCGGCCCGCGCGCCGGTGGGGCATGTCGACAGCGCGGTGATGCTGCACACCAAGTTGCACGCCGGGATGCAGATGTTGGAAGTGCTCACCCTCACCCGCAGCCTCGGCGAGCGCTGCGGCGACATGACCGCGGCAAGCGAAGTCTGGCGCTGGCGCGACGCCGCAGACGCCGAGGTGAGGCTCACTTTCGAAGCCGGCCGCTTGTCGCGCTGGGCCTTGCAACGGCCTGCCGACGGCGCCACGAACCCAGAACCGTAGGTCCCGCTTCGGCGCCAAGTCAAAACAAAGAACCCCGCCGCAGCGGGGTTCAGAAGGTCGCAGCGTCGAGTTCAGACGCTACGGCGGCGCGCCACGTAGCCCATAGCGGCCAAGCCGGCCAACAGCAAGGCGTAGGTTCCGGGTTCCGGCACCGCGGTGACCGAGCTCGAGGTGTACAGCGTGCCATGCGACAGGCCGCCACCTTGCAAGGGCCCGCCGGTGAAGGTCCAGCTCGTGTTCGCCGCCACATCCACGTCGAAGGCGTAAGCCGACCACTCCTGGCCGAACTTCAAGACCATCACGAAGGGATCGGTCAGCGCGGCCAGGAAGGTCACCGAGCCTGCGCCGTTGCCGGCGGCCGAGAAGTCGATCACGCCTGCAGCGGCGGCGTCGGTTCCAACTTCAGGGTCTCCGATGTTGTCCTTGAATCCGAGCGCCACCGTGATGTCGCTCGGTGCGAAGGTCAGCGCATTGATCGCGGCGACGCTGTCGTTGTTGCCGCCGGCCGGTGCAAACGAGCCTTCGCAGTCATAGTAGGCGGGGCCGGAGAACGTGACGCCCGCGCAGGCCCAGAGGTCGTCCGCCATGGCGGGAGAGGCGGCAAGACCCAGCAGCGCGGCAGCCGCGAAAGCCGATTTCTTGAAGAAATTCGTTGACATGTTTTTCACTCCTTGATGGGAGCCAAACCGGTCCCCGTGACCTTCACCGTTTGCTTGGCATCGGCAGGTGCGGCTGACTCTCTTGCATTGACTGCACTCTAGGGCGCATCAGGCAATTGCATGTGGTTCTGGCCCCCCCGGAATGAGGGGTCGTTACACGGTGGTGTCGCAAGATTGCGATCGGCGTTGCTGGCGCGGCCGAAGCGGCAGGCGGATCGCACGCCCGTAGAATCGGCAGCCTCTCTGACCTGCCCCTCACCGAGGACCTCCGATGTCGATGCACGACCGCGACGGAAAGATCTGGATGGACGGTGCGCTCGTGGATTGGCGCGACGCGAAGATTCATGTGCTCTCGCACACGCTGCATTACGGCTGCGGTGCCTTCGAGGGGGTGCGTGCCTACAACACGGTCAACGGCACCGCGATCTTCCGCCTGCGCGAACACACCGAGCGGCTGTTCAACAGCGCCAAGATACTGCGCATGAAGATTCCGTTCACGCCCGAGCAGGTGATGGAGGCTCAGCGCGAGGTGGTGCGTGTCAACAAGCTCGAAAGCTGTTACCTGCGCCCGCTGACCTGGATCGGCTCCGAGAAACTTGGCGTCAGCCCGCGCGGCAACACGGTCCACCTGATGGTCGCGGCCTGGCCCTGGGGCGCCTACCTCGGTGAGGAAGGCATGAGGCGCGGCATCCGGGTGAAGATTTCGAGCTACACGCGCCACCACGTCAACATCACGATGACGCAGGCCAAGGCGGTGAGCAACTACACCAATTCGATCCTGGCCAACATGGAGGCGCTGGACGACGGCTACGACGAGGCGATGCTGCTCGACGCGTCAGGCTTCGTCTCCGAAGGCGCCGGCGAGAACCTGTTCGTGGTCAAGGGTGGCGTGGTCTACACGCCCGACCTGTCGGCCGGGGCCTTGAACGGCATCACGCGCAACACGGTGTTCGCGATCTGCCAGGACCTGGGCCTGAAGCTGGTTGAAAAGCGCATCACCCGCGACGAGGTCTACATCTGCGACGAGGCGTTTTTCACCGGGACAGCGGCGGAGGTCACGCCGATTCGCGAGCTCGACCGGGTCGAGCTGGGCAGTGGCTCGCGCGGCCCGATTACCGAGAAGATCCAGAGCGCGTTTTTCGATATCGTGAACGGCCGCAACCGCAAGTACGCCGAATGGCTCACTCCGGTTTGAGCAGCGCGATGAGTCAAGCCAAAGCCACCGTCGAAGTCAGCGCTGCCGACCTGCAGGGCTCCGGTGTCGTCTTCTGCCCAAACCCGAAGATGCCGCTGTGGAGCAACCACCCGAAGGTCTTTCTCGACGTGGTCACCGCCGGCGAAGCCCGCTGCCCCTACTGCGGCACGCTGTACCGCCTGAAGGCCGGCGAGAAGGTGCACGCGCACTGAGCCGCGCCGCGCCCCAGGCTAGATCTGCAGCTTGCCTGCGTAGAGCACCGGACCGGTGGGCGCGCCGGTGGGCGAGCCGCCCGGCGGCTCCAGGCTGACCGCAAGGGCGGCCGTGCCGCCCTTGAGCAACGCGGCGGGCAGGCGGCCCCGCGGTACCACGGTGGCGCCGTCGGCCGCGATCAAGCCGAGCGACACCGGGTTGCCCTGCGGCGGCACCGACCACAGCTCCAGCACCTGGCCGGCAGTCAGGTTGACCGGCATCAACGGCCGGGTGACCAGGGCGCGGCCGTCGCCGCTGACGCTGGCCACGAAGGTGTTGACCCCCTGCGCGTCGCCCGCGGTGCCTTGCAGCACCACCACCACCGGCGGCTGCGCCGGCGGCGGCAGCGACAAGGTGAGCCCGAGCGTCAAAGCAGCCACGGTTGCGAAGGCCGAGATGCCGCGCCAGACCCCGAGGCGCCGCCACCAGGGCTCGGTAACCGCGCTATTGGCTGCGGCGGGCCACAGGCGAGACTCGATCTGTTGCCACACCCGTGCCGGCGGCGGCACCGGCTGCAAGGCGCCGGTGAGCGGCATCAGGCGGGCCTGCCATGCCTGCACCGCGTCGCGCAAGGTCGGGTGTGCCGACAGCAGCGACACAAAACGGTGGCGTGCGCCTCCGCGCAGGGTGCCGGCGACATAGGCCGCGGCCAGCGCGTCGGCAAGATTCGGGCGGCTGTAGTCCATGTCAGTCGGCGCGGGGCCGCTCCCAAGCCGATTGAGCGCCCCGCGGGGGCCGCGAACGAAGTGAGCTGGGGGCCGTCATGTCAGTCGGCGCGCCGTGGCGATGGAGGGGCCGTCGTTGACGGCAGCGCGTTCCAGACAGGACTTGAGCGCGGCGAGCGCGCGCCGCACCCAGGACTTCACCGTGCCCAGCGGCTCGCGCAAGTGCTCGGCCACCTCGGCATGGCTCAGGCCATCGAAGAACGCCAGCGCCACGCTCTGGCGCTGCTGCGCGCTCAGGCCCTGCATGCAGCGCGAGAGTTCACGGGCGTCGGTGGCACGGTCGAGCAATTCCAGCGGGCCGGGGGAGTCGTCGGCGAGCGCCTCGGCGGGGTCGGGGCCGTCATCGTTCTCGGGTGTCATCGACAAGGTCTGCGGCTGCGTCTGCGCGCGGCGCAGGCTGTCGATGGCGCGGTTGCGCGCGATGCTGGTGAGCCAGGTCAGCGGCTGGCTCTGCGCGGCGTCGAAGCCCGAGCAGGCTTTCCACACGCTGACGTAGATGTCCTGCAGCAGATCCTCGGCGCGGGCGCGGTCGCGCTGGATGCGCAGCACCACCGCGAACAGGTGGGCGCTGGTGCTTTCGTAGAGCTGCGCAAACGCGCGGCGGTCGCCCAGCGCGCTGCGTGAGAGCAACTGCGACAGCTCGCGGCTGCGTTCGCTCCAGTCGGTCGGGTCGGTCTTCATAGGCGCGGAGATTGTGATCGAAGTTGCGGTTGGCCTTGCGTCCCTACAATGTAGCCAGGACGCGGCAACAAATGCCGCCGATGCCCGATGTGGCACCTCCGCCGGCCAAACGCCGGCCCGGCACCAAGTCGGGCGCTCCCGAACATCTACGCGGCGCACTGGTTTTGGATGCAACCTCGCCGCGCCCGCCAGCGCAAACCCCTCAAACGCACGCCCTCAGATGGCACGACCCAAACCTCCGGCCGCGGCATTGATGGCCTCGGTCGACGATGTCGAGGCGCAGTTCTACGAAGCGCTGCAGCAGGGCGACATCGAGAAACTGATGACCGTCTGGAGCGACGAGGACGAAATCGTCTGCGTGCACCCCGGTGGCCCGCGCGTGGTGGGGCCGGGCGCGATCCGTTCCACCTTCGAGTCGATCTTTTCCAACGGCGCGATCGCGGTGAAACCAGAAAACGTCAAGCGTGTCGACGGCCCCGGCTGCGCGGTGCACAACGTGATGGAGCGGGTGGCGGTGCGCACGCCCGAGGGTGAACAATCCGCCTGGGTGATCGCAACCAACGTCTACCTCAAGACCGGCCAGGGCTGGCGGCTGGTGGCGCACCACGCCAGCCCCGGGTCGACGCGCGAGATGCCCGAGATCGTCGAAACGCCTTCGGTGTTGCACTGAGGCCGAGGCGTCGGCACATGCAGCAATTCCACGCACCGCGCTGGCTGCCCGGGGGCAACCTGCAGACCATCTGGCCGGCACTGTTCTCGCGCCGCTTTCACGGCCCGTCGCCGCAGTGGCGCCGCGAACGCTGGGCCACGCCCGACGGCGACTTCATCGACGTCGATTTCCGCGACGCCGAGCCACCCGGCGCGCCGCTGCTGGTGCTCTTCCACGGCCTGGAGGGCTCGTCGAAGAGCCACTACGCGCAGGCCTTCGCGGCCGAGGCCGCGAGGCGCGGCTGGAGCTTCGTGGTGCCGCACTTTCGCGGCTGCTCGGGGGAGCTGAACCTGGGCCCACGGGCCTACCACTCGGGCGATTACGAAGAAATCGGGTGGGTCCTCAAGCGGCTGCGTGAGCGCCACGGCGCGCCGCTGCACGCGGTCGGCGTCTCGCTGGGCGGCAATGCGCTGCTGCGCTGGGCCGAGGAAGCCGGCGAGACGGCACCCCAGACCGCGCGCGCGGTCGCGGCGGTGTCCTCGCCGATCGACCTCGCCGCCGGCGGCCATGCGATCGGCCGTGGCTTCAACCGGCTCGTCTACACCCGCATGTTCCTCGGCACCATGAAACCCAAGGCCCTGGCCAAGCTGCGCCAGCATCCGGGGCTGTTCGACGAGCGCCGGCTGCGCGCAGCGCGCAACCTCTACGAGTTCGACGATGTCTTCACCGCGCCGCTGCACGGCTTCAAGGGCACCGACGACTACTGGGCGCGCGGGTCGGCCAAGCCGCACCTGCACCGCATCCGTGTGCCGGCGCTGTTGCTCAATGCCCGCAACGACCCTTTCGTACCCGCGTCCAGCTTGCCCGCGCCGCAGGAGGTGGGCCACTTCGTCACGCTGTGGCAGCCACCGCATGGCGGGCATGTCGGCTTCCCCGCCGGCCGACCGCCGGGGCATGTGTGCACGCTGCCCGAGGCGGTGCTCGGCTGGATGCGGGGGCTCTGAGCCTTCATTGTTCCCATGGACGAAATCGTCAAAGCCGCGCTGAAGAAGTGGCCGAACGTGCCCGACTGCCGCGGCTGGCTGGCGCTGGACGCACGTGGCGACTGGTACATGCGCGACGACCGAACACAGGCGGCGGGCGCATTCCCCCAGGTCAAGGGCAGCCGCATCCTGCACGACAAGCTGCGCGAATTCATCGGCCGCAACTACGACGCCGATGACGCGGGCTGCTGGTACTTCCAGAACGGGCCGCAGCGTGTCTATGTGGAGCTGGAGGCCGCGCCCTGGGTCTGGCGGGTTGATCTGGCCGACGGGGGCTTCGAGATCGAGTCGCACACCGGCCGCAAGGCCCGCTATCAAAGCGCCTGGCTCGACGAGGCCGGCCGGCTGTACCTGCTCACCGATCTCGGCTTCGGCCTGGTGCACACCCTGGACATGGGCCCGGCGGCGCAGGCTGTGGAAGAGGGCTTGTGGCCGGTGCAGGCGCTGGTGTTCGCCGCTGCGCCGGCGCGCTTCGGTTACCGGCTAAGCCCGCAGGCAGCGCTCTCGGCGCGGCCATGAAAAAGGCCGGCACCGCGCCGGCCGCTTTCTGTCGGAAACGCGAGGACTATTTGCTTGGCGCGGAAGCGGCCACCGCAGCCGTCGCAGCGGACGTCACCGCAGATGCAGCAGCCGCCGCCGCGGCAACCGGCACCTTGGGCTCGTCGAGCTTTGCGCCGGCCTGGTTGGCCATGTAGACCACCGCGCGGCCGATCTCCAGGTCGGTGAAGTCGCCGCCACCTTGCGGGGCCATGCTGCCCTTGCCTTTGAGCACCGAGGTGAGCAGCAGCTCGTAGCCACCCTTTATGCGTGGAGCCCAAGCGGCCGCGTCGCCGAACTTCGGCGCGTTGGCCGCACCGGTGGCATGGCAGGCGGCACATTGCGCCGCGTACACCTGGTCGCCGGCCTTGAGTGCGGCGGGGTCGGAGAGGTCCTTGATCTCGACCATGCCGACCGGCTGGATCCGCTTGCTCACCGCCTCGGCTTTCAGCGCGTCGGTGCCATCGGCCGGCTTGAAATGCGAGTTCACG